>NZ_JBSSDH010000011.1:0-172363 GCF_054060555.1 Pseudomonas sp. TE6283 | reverse complement strand
CTCGCTGCGATCTCTCGTAGCGGGAGGCGAATCATACAGCGTTACAACCTGCTGTCAACTGCCTTTTTCACCGCTGCCGATCAGATGATCGAAGCGCCTCCGATACTACCTGAAACATTCAACCTATTGATTAACAAGAGGTTTTTCGTTTCGACTACGTCGGAAGTGGGGCGCATTATAAGGGGATCTGAGAGGGCGTCAACCTTTTATTAAAGAAAGATTTCAAGCCACCCTCCCCCGCCCCCTCAATCGTGGGACACGCCGCCAAACCGGGGGAATGCGCAGCACCAGCAGCAAGACCCCGATAGCGGCATACACCGCCCACTCCTTCAGGTCCGAGCGCACGATCCACAGAAAGTGCAAAAGTCCCAACCCGAGAATCACATAGACCAGCCTGTGCAGCTTCTTCCACCGCGTGCCAAGGCGTCGCTGGCTATAACGGTTGGAGGTAACCGCCAGCGCCAGCAGGCCAAGAAAACCCAAGGCACCGACAATGATGTAGGGCCGCTTGCGCAGTTCGACGCCAAACTGCCCCCAATCCAGGCCCAGGATGAACACCATGTAGGCCGTCATGTGCAGCACTATATAAGCAAAGCACCACAGCCCCAGCTGACGCCGCACCACGATCCACCCCGACCACCCAGTCAGCCGCTGCAGAGGCGTCATGCTCAGGGTAATCAACAGGAAGACCAGCGCCCCCAGGCCAAGACGGTCCACCATGATCTTGCCCGGATCCGGACCAAGCAGCCCCATGGCCGCCTCGTACAACCACCATGCAGGCAACAGGCAACCGCACACGAAGATCGCCAGGCGCAGCCAGGGATAGCGCATCAGTAGTTCTTCCGCAGGTCGAGACCGGTATAGAGCGACGCCACTTCATCGGCATAGCCGTTGAACATCAGCGTATCGCGCACATTGGGACTGAACAGCCCGCTGGGCAAGCGGCGCTCCCGCGCCTGGGTCCAGCGCGGATGGTCGACCGTCGGGTTGACGTTGGCATAGAAGCCGTATTCGTCCGGCGCCAGCCCCTGCCAGGTGGTCTGCGGCTGCTCCGCCACCAGGCTGATGCGCACGATCGACTTGATGCTCTTGAATCCGTACTTCCATGGCACCACCAGGCGCAGCGGCGCGCCGTTCTGGTTGGGCAGCTCGCGGCCATACATGCCCACCGCCAGAATCGCCAACGGGTTCATCGCCTCATCCAGGCGCAAGCCCTCCACATACGGCCAGTTGATCAGGGCGAAGCCGGAACGCTGGCCGGGCATGCTCTTGGGGTCTTCCAGGGTTTCGAAACGGATGTAGCGCGCCTTCGAGGTAGGCTCGACCTGTTTGAGCACCTGCGCCAAGGGGAAGCCCAGCCAGGGAATCACCATCGACCAGGCCTCCACGCAGCGCAGGCGGTAGATCCGCTCCTCGAGCTGGTAAGGCTTGATGAAGTCCTCCAGCGCATAGCGCCCGGGCTTGGCCACCTCACCATCGACCACCAGGCTCCAGGGTTCGGTCTTCAGACCGCCGGCATTGGCCGCCGGATCGCCCTTGTCGGGCCCGAACTCATAGAAGTTGTTGTAGTGGGTGGCGTCCTTGAACGGCGTGATCGCCTCGCCACTGACGGTAATCGCCTGCCAGCGGGTGCTGGCCAGCTTGTCGCCGAACCAGCCGGGGGCGGCACCGGCCTCGACGTCGGCATAGCGGGACACCTCGGCAGCCGCGCCCAACCGCGGCAACGCGCCCAGGGCCACGCCAGCCAGGCCTGCGCCTAGCAATGAGCGACGGGAGAAGTATATGGATTCGGGGGTGATCTCCGACGCTTTGCAGTCGGATGGTCGGGGAAGCTTGATGAGCATGGCGGCTCCACAGTACGGGTCACTGATGTACACGTAAGACTATGGAGCCGGCAGGTTATTCCGCGATTAAATCCTTGTCAGGATTTACGACGGCGCGCCCGCAACAGGAATTGGATCGGCCCCGATGCAGCATAGGCAAGGAAGATCAGCAGCAGGATGCGCGGCGGGTCGCTGAACACCACGGCGAACACCAGCACCACGGCGAGGATGGCGACAAAGGGCACGCGACCCTTGAGGTCGAGCTCCTTGAAACTGTTGTACTTGATGTTGCTGACCATCAGCATGCCCGCGGCCGCCACCAGCAGCGCCACCAGGAACGACAGCTTGGAACCCTGGATACCGTAGTCGCTGAACGCCCAGACGGTACCAGCCACCACGCCGGCCGCCGCCGGGCTGGCCAGGCCGATGAAGTAGCGCTTGTCGGCGGTGCCGACCTGGGTGTTGAAACGCGCCAGGCGCAGGGCGGCGCCGGCCACATAGATGAAGGCGACCATCCAGCCGACCTTGCCCATGTCGCCCAGGGCCCAGCCGAACGCCAGCAACGCCGGGGCCACGCCGAAGGCGACCATGTCCGACAGCGAGTCGTACTCGGCGCCGAAGGCACTTTGCGTATTGGTCATGCGGGCCACGCGGCCGTCGAGGCCGTCGAGGACCATGGCGACGAAGATCGCGATGGCGGCGAAGGCGAAATACTTGCTCGCCTCGCGTGGATCACCCGCGCTCAGGGCGCTCTGCGCGCTCATCGAGCTGATGATGGAATAGAAGCCGGCGAACAGGTTCGCGGTGGTGAACAGGTTGGGCAGCAGATAGATACCGCGGTGACGCACCTTGCGCCCCTCGGCGTCGTGACCTTCTTCAACGTGCTCATCGACAGGTAGCAGGCTTTCGGCGTCGGAGGGCTTGTTCGGCTCTTCGGGACGTTCGCTCATGAAAAGTACCTTGCAACAGGGTGGAATATGTTCGACATGGGCTCGGCAAAACCGTTCTAACAGCGAGCCACTGGTCGCTTTATACCAGAAGCTGACCGCGCAAACGAAAAAACGCGGCCGAAGCCGCGTTTTTCATTTATCGACGCAAGACTCAGTTCTTGGTCTTGTCGACGATCTTGTTGGCCGAGATCCAAGGCATCATCGAACGCAGTTGCTCGCCGATGATTTCGATGCCGTGGGCGGCGTTGTTGCGACGCTTGGCGGTCATCGAAGGATAGTTGGTGGCGCCTTCGCTGATGAACATCTTCGCGTACTCGCCGTCCTGGATGCGCTTGAGGGCATTGCGCATGGCCTTGCGGGATTCTTCGTTGATGACTTCAGGGCCGGTGACGTACTCACCGTACTCGGCGTTGTTGGAGATCGAGTAGTTCATGTTGGCGATACCGCCTTCGTACATGAGGTCGACGATCAGCTTCAGCTCGTGCAGGCACTCGAAGTAAGCCATTTCCGGGGCGTAGCCCGCTTCGACCAGGGTCTCGAAACCGGCCTTGACCAGTTCGACGGTACCGCCGCACAGAACGGCCTGCTCACCGAACAGGTCGGTTTCGGTCTCGTCCTTGAAGGTGGTTTCGATGATGCCGGTACGGCCGCCACCGACACCAGCGGCGTAGGACAGGGCGACGTTCTTGGCGTTGCCCGAGGCGTCCTGGTAGACAGCGATCAGGTCAGGGATGCCGCCGCCCTTGACGAACTCGGAGCGCACGGTGTGGCCCGGGGCCTTCGGCGCGATCATGATCACGTCGAGGTCGGCACGCGGAACGACCTGGTTGTAGTGGATCGAGAAGCCGTGGGAGAAGGCCAGGGTGGCGCCCTTCTTGATGTTCGGCTCGATCTCGTTCTTGTACAGCTGGCCCTGGAATTCGTCCGGGGTGAGGATCATGACCAGGTCGGCAGCGGCGACGGCGGTAGCCACGTCAGCCACTTTCAGGCCGTGGGCTTCTGCCTTGGCAACGGTGGCCGACCCTTTACGCAGACCGACGGTAACGTCCACACCGGAGTCCTTCAGGTTGCACGCCTGGGCGTGACCTTGCGAACCGTAACCGATGATGGCGACTTTCTTACCCTGGATGATGGAAAGGTCGCAGTCTTTGTCGTAGAAAACTTTCATGAAAATACCCCTGTTATATCTCGGCCCCAGCGGAGCCATCGCTAGTTTTTGAAGTTAGATGCTGAGCACTTTGTCGCCACGGGCAATGCCGGTGACGCCACTGCGCACGGTTTCGAGAATCGATGCGGTGCCGATGGCCTGGATGAAGCTGTCCAGCTTGTCGCTGGTGCCGCTCAGCTGCACGGTGTACACGCTGGCGGTCACGTCGACGATCTGGCCACGGAAGATATCCGTGGTGCGCTTGATTTCGGCGCGCTGGGCACCGGTGGCCTTGACCTTGACCAGCATCAGTTCGCGCTCGATGTGGGCGCTTTCCGACAGGTCCACAAGCTTGACCACTTCGACCAGCTTGTTCAGGTTCTTGGTGATCTGCTCGATCACCTCGTCATGGCCAACGGTGGTCAGCGTCAGACGCGACAGAGTCGGGTCTTCGGTCGGTGCCACGGTCAGGCTTTCAATGTTGTAGTTGCGCTGGGAGAATAGACCGACCACGCGAGACAAGGCACCGGGTTCGTTTTCCAGCAGCAGGGAGATGATGTGCCGCATATCAGGTACGCTCCGTCTTGCTCAGCCACATGTCACGCATCGAGCCGTCCTTGATCTGCATCGGATAGACGTGCTCGGTCCGGTCGACCGCGATGTCGATGAACACCAGGCGGTCCTTCATCGCGAAAGCCTCTTCCAGCTTCGGCTTGAGGTCCTTCAGGCTGGTGATGCGGATGCCCACATGGCCATAGGCCTCGGCCAGCTTGACGAAGTCCGGCAGCGACTCGACGTAGGAGTGCGAGTGGCGACCGTTGTAGGCCATGTCCTGCCATTGGCGGACCATGCCCAGCACACCGTTGTTCAGGTTGACGATCTTCACCGGCAGGCCGTACTGCATGCAGGTGGACAGCTCCTGGATGTTCATCTGGATGCTGCCTTCACCGGTAACGCAGGCCACGTCCTGGTCAGGGAAGTTGAGCTTGATGCCCATGGCCGCCGGGAAACCGAAGCCCATGGTGCCCAGGCCACCGGAGTTGATCCAGCGGTTGGGTTTGTTGAAGCGGTAGTACTGCGCCGCGAACATCTGGTGCTGGCCCACGTCGGAGGTGACGAAGGCATCGCCTTTTGTCACTTCGCACAGGGTCTCGATCACCTGCTGCGGCTTGATGAGGTTGCCGTCGCCCTTGTCGTAGGGGAACAGCGCACCGTCGCCGCGCCATTCGTCGATCTGCTTCCACCAGGCATCCAGCGCCGCCTTGTCGGGTTGCTCGCCGATCTCCTTGAGGATGGTGAGCATCTCGCTCAACACGCTCTCGACCGGGCCGACGATCGGCACATCGGCCTTGATCATCTTGGAGATCGACGCCGGGTCGATGTCGATGTGGATGATCTTGGCGTTCGGGCAGAACTTGGCCGGGCCGTTGACCACGCGGTCGTCGAACCGCGCGCCGACGGCGAAGATCACGTCGGCGTGGTGCATGGCCATGTTGGCGGTGTAGCTGCCGTGCATGCCGAGCATGCCGAGGAACTGGCGATCGGTGCCTGGGAAGCCGCCGAGGCCCATCAAGGTGTTGGTGACCGGCAGGTTCAGCGACTTGGCGATTTCGGTGAGGGCTTCGGAGCCGCCGCCGAGGATCACGCCACCGCCGGAGTAGACGATCGGGCGCTTGGCCGCCAGGAGCATCTCGGCCGCCTTGCGGATCTGCCCGGAGTGACCACGAACAGCCGGGCTATACGAACGCAACTTGACCTTTTTCGGGTAGATGTACTCGAACTTCTCGGCCGGGTTGGTCATATCTTTTGGAATATCGACCACCACCGGGCCGGGACGGCCGGACTGCGCAAGATAGAAGGCTTTTTTCAGGACTTCGGGGATTTCCGAGGCGTGCTTGATCATGAAGCTGTGCTTCACGATCGGCCGGGAGATACCGATCATGTCGGTTTCCTGGAACGCGTCGGTGCCGACCATGGTGCTGGGCACCTGGCCAGACAGGATGACCATCGGAATGGAATCCATGTAGGCGGTGGCAATACCGGTGATGGCATTGGTCGCGCCGGGGCCGGAAGTCACCAGTACCACGCCGGCCTTGCCGGTGGCACGGGCGTAACCGTCCGCCATATGGGTGGCAGCCTGTTCGTGACGGACCAGGATGTGCTGGACTTCCGGTTCCTTGAACAGGGCATCGTAAACATGAAGGAGAGCACCGCCAGGGTACCCGTAGATGTGCTTAACGCCTTCGTCACGCAAGAAGCGGACGACCATCTCAGCGCCAGATAAAAGCTCCACGTTGTTCACCTCTAAAACGCCAGAATACCGCCCTCACTGAGCGGGTCTTAATAGGTTTACTGCCAAGCAGAGCATGAGCGAACGTCAGCACTGACTGAGCAAGTATTGGGAGTGCCCTGGTGTGTTGCGGGCCTTCCCACCCAGCGCGAGGTAACGCGTTGCGGGGTGTTACAAGTCGGCGCGGGTGTGCGCCTCATGATCTGCTTAGCGGGTCTGCTTCTGGCAGTCCCTCTACAGCGGAATCTGGATTCTTGTGATTCGGCGCGCACAAGTCAAGAGAAATTATTGCCAATATTTCTGCAAGATGAATCTCCACCACCACTAAAAAGGCCAGCAGCAGCAGATTTAAGAAGATTTTCATAAAAAAGGGCCACAATCTGCGGCCCTTGATGGAAAAAGAGAAGAAATCAGGCGGAGGGGCTGATCAATTGGTCGAATGCTGCCAACAGGCGCCGTAGCTCGCGGCTTTGTTCCGGACGGTCGACAAACACCGTCTCGGCCATGACCAGGATGCCCGAGGCATTGGGCAGCGGGTGACCGTGCTCGAGAATCAGTTTCATCCGCGGCAGGAAGATCCACTGCAGCCACTGCTCGAAGGCCATGCTGTCGACGGCGAACGGCACCACGCTGGCCAGCGCCTCGGCGCTGGGCGTGGCATCGCTCCACCAGCCCTGGACCTTGAGCTCGCGCTCGATCAGCAGCAGGTGGTCGGCGATATCGAGGATGCGCTGCTCCATCACAGGTTGACCCGCGCCTTCTGCCGCGCCAGGGCGGCACCTGCGCTGTCACCCTGCTTCTCGCGGGCCTGGGCGATGGTGTTCCACAGCTGGGCCTGCAGATCGGGGCGACCGTTGGCGTAGGTCAGGGCACGGCGTGCCAGTTGCTCGGACTGCGCCGCATCGCCCTGGGACAGGCGCACCTGGGCCAGGCGGAACAGCACCTGCGGCTCACGCGGGGCGATGCGCTGGGCACGCTCCAGGCTCGACGCGGCGCCATTGAAGTCGCCACTGCCCTGCTGCTGCTGGGCGGTGGTCAGCAGCGCCAGCACCGGGCCGTCGAGCTGTTCGTCGGCGGACAGGCCGCCGCCGGACGTGTTGCCACGCGGGATACCGGTCGGGGCACTGGTCACCGGCGCCGGGTTGCTCATCGAGGCGATGTCGAACGGTTCGTCGGCAATCGGGTTGGGGTTGGTCGTGATCGGCCCGCTGCTGACCGGGCCCGGGGTGATCGGGCCGGTGCTGATCGGCGCCGGCCCGGTGCCTGCGGGGAACGACTGGATCGGCGCGCCGCCGGTCCCTTGCGGGATCATCACGGTGACGCCGGAGTCTTCCGGCAATGACTGGGCCTGGCTGCTGCCACCGCTGGTCGGATAGGCCGACGTACGGTTGGCCGAGACGCGCTCGCTGTTGGAGACCCGGGTGCTCGAATCGACCACCGGAATGTTGCCACGCGGGACGCTGGCACAGCCGTGCAGCACGGTCACTGCCGCCACGGCAGGAATCCACCACTTGTTCACTTCACACCCTCTTCAGAAGCTCGCGCTCAATTCATCCAGCCCTTGACCCAGTCCATCACCTCTTCGGCCGGGTTCTGCTCGCCACCACAGGTGGCGCCAGCGGGTGGTTCACTGCCACGAATATACGGCATCTGCACCGCTCCCGGACAGCTGCCGTCGGAACCCTGGCCGCTGTACGGATCGATCCAGGCCTGCACCACGTTGTCCGGCTGCGGCATGTCCAGCGGCAGCGGGTCGGCCTTCTTCATGAAGCTGGTCCACACCTGCAGCGCGCCGGTGGCACCAGTGAACGGCGTCTTGCCGTTGTCGTCGCGGCCCAGCCAGACCACCGCCAGCAGGTCCTGGCTGAAGCCGGAGAACCAGCTGTCACGCGAGTCGTTGCTGGTACCGGTCTTGCCCGCCAGGGTCAGCGAGCTCGGCAGCACGCTGTAGACCGAGCGACCGGTGCCTTCGCGCATCACCCGCTGCATGGCGTTCTGCACCAGGTAGATCGAACCCGGATCGAAGGTCTGCTGGATCTGGAACGGATAGCGCTTGAGCGGCTCGCCTTCGGCGGTGAGTACGCTGCGGATACCGCGCATCGGCGTGTTGAAGCCACCGTTGGCGATGGTCTGGTACATGGTCGCCACCTGCATCGGCGACATGCCGCCGGCGCCCAGCAGCATCGATGGGAACGCCGGCCAGTCGACCTGCACGCCAAGCCGACCGATGGTCTTGATCACGTTGGGCACGCCGACTTCAAGGCCGAGCTTGGCGGTCGACAGGTTGTAGGAATTAGCCAGGCCCTGGTACAGGTAGATGGTGCCGTGAGGGCGGCGATCGTAGTTCTGCGGACGCCACACCTGGCCGTCGGCGCCCTTGACCGAGAACGGCTCGTCCTGCACCCAGCTGGTCAGGGTGAACTTGCTCGGTTGCTCCAGCGCGGTCAGGTAGACCGCCGGCTTGACCAGCGAGCCAATCGGCCGCACGGCGTCGATGGCGCGGTTGAAACCGGCGAAACCCGACTGGCGGCTGCCGATCAATGCCTGCACTTCACCGGTCTCGGGGTTGGTGACGACCATGGCCGATTCCACTTCGTCGGCACCCTTGCGCCCGGCAAGGCGCTTGAAGGTCTCGCTCATGGCGGTCTCGGCCTTCATCTGCAGGATCGGGTCGAAACTGGTGAAAATGCGCAGGCCTTCTTCGGTGAGGTCTTCATCGCGGTAGTCCTGGCGCAGCTGACGCTTGACCAGGTCGAGGAAGGCCGGGAACGAGCTGTCGGCCAGGCTGCCGCGCTTGGTCACGCCCAGCGGCATCTTCTTCGCCGCGTCGACCACCTCCTGCGTGGCCACGCCCTGCTCGGCGAGCAGGTCGAGCACCAGGTTGCGCCGTTGCAGGGCGCGCTCGGGGTAGCGGCGCGGGTTGTAGTAGGACGGGCCCTTGACCATGCCCACCAGCAGGGCGATCTGGTGCAGCTTGAGCTCCTGCAGCGGCTGGCTGAAGAAGAACTGGCTGGCCAGACCGAAGCCGTGCACCGCGCGCTGGCCGTCCTGGCCGATGAACACTTCGTTCAGGTAGGCCTCGAGGATCTCGCGCTTGTCATAGTGCAGTTCCAGAAGCAGCGACATCATCGCCTCGGTCAGCTTGCGGCTGAGGCTGCGCTCGTTGGTCAGGAAGAAATTCTTCACCAACTGCTGGGTCAGGGTACTGCCGCCCTGGCGCATGGCGCCGGAGGAGGTGTTGACCCACACCGCCCGGGCAATGGACTTGGGTGACACGCCGAAGTGGCTGTAGAAGTCGCGGTCTTCGGTGGCGATCAGGGTTTCCACCAGGTAGGGCGGGACCTGGTCGATCTTGATCAGGATGCGGTCTTCAAGGTTCTTCGGGTAGATGCCGCCGATCATCAGCGGCTCCAGGCGTACCACGTCGAGCTTGCCGCCATTGGCGCCGCTCAAGCCCGCGACATAGTCGCCGGAAAAGCGCACACGCACGAACTGCGCCGGCTCCATGCCCTCATAGAACTGGAAGCCACGGGTGTTGAGGTCGACGTTGTTGCCGTTGACCGACGCGGCGCCCGGGCCATTGGCCACGCCTTCGCGGCGATAGCCCAGGGCATCGAGTTCGGTGAGGAAGTCGTTCTTGCTCAGCTTCTGGCCAACGAACAGCTCCAGCGGCCGGGCATACACCTTGGCCGGGATGGTCCAGCGCTTGCCGGAGAACTTCTCCTGGACGGTGGCATCGAGGTAGACCGCGAAGCCGGCGATCACCACCAGGCCGACCAGGCTGAGCTTGAGTGCCCAGCCCAGCCAGGCGCGGGCGCGGCCGGTCGGGCGTTTTTTAGGGGTGCGGGAATTTCGGGTACGTGTCATGGCGGCGGATTATACGCACTTTGGAAAAGGGGGGCAGACGCCCCTCGGCGGTTTGCAGGGACGGCACCATTGACCATAATGTCCGATTCGAATTCCCTGACTCCTGAAGGATGATCCGTGAGCCAAGCCCTGATCAGCGCGCTGCAGAACCCCGCCCTCTATCCGCACCCGGTTGCGGGCTTCCAGCTCATCGAGACGCACATCTCCTGGGTTTTGCTCACCGGCGAGTACGCCTACAAGATCAAGAAGCCCATGAACTTCGGCTTCCTCGACTTCACCGGCCTGGACCAGCGCGGGCATTTTTGTAACGAAGAGCTGAGGCTGAACCAGCGCCTGACCGAAGGCCTGTACCTGGAAGTGCTGCCTATCACCGGCAGCGTCGAGGCCCCGCAGATCGGCGGCGAAGGCCCGGCGATCGAGTACGCGCTGAAGATGCGCCAGTTCCCCCAGAACCAGATGCTCAGCACCCTGCAGGCCAACGGCGAGCTGAACGCCGGCCACATCGACCAGATGGCCCGGCAGATCGCCGAGTTCCACCTGCGGGCGCCGAAAGTGCCGGTCGACCATCCGTTGGGCACCCCGGACGCGGTCATGGCGCCGGTGGAACAGAACTTCGAGCAGATCCGCCCGTTCCTGACCGACAAGGCCGACCTGCAGCAACTGGACAACCTGCAGGCCTGGGCCCAGGACAGCTTCAAGCGCCTGCACGGCCTGCTCGAGGCGCGCAAGGCCAATGGTTTCATCCGTGAGTGCCACGGCGACATCCACCTGGGCAACGCCACCCTGATCGACGGCAAGGTGGTGATCTTCGACTGCATCGAGTTCAACGAGCCGTTCCGCCTGACCGACGTCTACGCCGACGTCGGCTTCCTGGCCATGGACCTTGAGGACCGCGGCCTGAAGTGCCTGTCGCGACGCTTCATCAGCCAGTACCTGGAACTGACCGGTGACTACGAAGGCTTGGAACTGCTGAACTTCTACAAGGCCTACCGCGCCCTGGTGCGGGCCAAGGTCGCACTGTTCAGCCTGTCGCCCGACGCCGACGGCGTGCAGCGCGCCACCACCCTGCGCACCTACCGCAACTACGCCAACCTGGCCGAAAGCTACAGCGCCATCCCTTCGCGCCTGCTGGCCGTCACCCAGGGCGTCTCGGCCGTGGGCAAGAGCCACGTGGCGATGCGCCTGGTCGAGGCCTTGGGCGCGGTGCGCGTGCGTTCGGACGTGGAGCGCAAGCGCCTGTTCGGCAAGCAGTCGTCAGCCGACGCCGGCCAGCTCGAGGCGGGCATCTACGACAAGGAAGCCAGCATCGCCACCTACCAGCGCCTGCATGAGCTGGCGGCGATCATCCTGCACGCCGGTTTCCCGGTGGTGCTCGATGCCACCTACCTCAAGCATGACCAGCGCAAGGCGGCAGCGGACGTCGCCAGCGAGACCGGCGTGCCGTTCCTGATTCTCGACTGCCAGGCCCCCGACGCGGTGATCGCCAGCTGGCTGGCCCAGCGCCAGGCCGAAGCCATCGACCCGTCGGACGCCACCCTGGAAGTGATCCAGGCGCAGCAGGCCAGCCGCGACCCGCTGGATGCCGAGGAGCAGAAGCACAGCAAGCGCGTGAACACCCAGGAAAGCGCGAGCATGGACCAGCTGATCGAGCAGATCCGCCAGCACCTGCCCGGCCTTTGAGCCACAAGGCGTGAAGCAGTCGACAGTTCGCGCCTGAAGTCAGGCGCCCCTCCAGTGATGTCATTACAATATCATCACACCCCACGGAGGAGGCGCCGCCATGAATCAGCCCCGTCAGCTGGACAACGTCCTGTACTCGATGATCCGCGACGAGAAGATCGCGGCGTTCAACCGCGAGAAGCCCAGCGATTCGACTATCGACTTTCGAGGCGGTGATTTCCGCGGCCTGGACCTGCGCGACCTGGACGTGCGCGGCATCGACTTCACCGACGCGTACTTTCGCGCCGCCGACCTGCGTGGGCTCGACCTGCGCGAAAACGGCCTGGAGGGCGCCAGCCTCGCCCATGCGCAGATCTCCGGGACCTACTTCCCGGCCGAGCTCAGCGCCGACGAGATCCTGATGTCGGTGAAGTTCGGGACGCGGATGCGTTATCGCAGTGCTCACCCAAAATAAGAGACCTGTGGGAGCGGGCTTGGCCCGTTCCCACGCCTCGGCCCCATATAAGGTTGCGTCCATCGAAACGACTGCATCCCGTCGGCCCCGATGGCAAAAGGCCGCGTTATTCACAACCCCCCGCTACACTCCTCATTGCCCTGCTCGCGATTTATCCCCACGACCCGTTCAGCCATCGCAAGGAGGCTCGATGAACGATGAATTGCAGCATCTGAAAAACCTTGGCAAGACCTCCGCGCAATGGCTGCACGCCGTCGGTATCCACAGTGCTTCGGACCTGCGCCGGCTCGGCGCGGTGGGTGCCTATCAAGCCGTGAGAACGCGAGGATTCCGGGCTTCGAAGGTGTTGTTGTACGCCATCGAGGGGGCCCTGCTGGACATGCACTGGAACGACCTGCCGGCCGAACGCAAGCAAGCGCTGAACCAGCAGCTCGACGCAAAGTGCCCGGCACAGAAAAACGAAAAATAATTCGCAAATGGCATTGACCTATAAATGAGAATCGTTATGATTATCACAACTGGTCGCGAGACCGGTTGGGTAACCTGAATGCTCCCTGGTTCGGACGCTCAGATTATCTCCTCATCAGGCTAATCACGGTTATTGACCCGGCACTTTGCCGGGTCTTTTTTTGCCCGCGATTCAACGCGCCTTGCGCAGCTGGGCGCAGTAGTCCTGCTCCGGCGTCGCCGGGGTGTACCAGACGAAGTCAGCCATGGCTGGCTCGACCGCCTCCCCCACTTCCACCAGCAACAGCACCTTGCCCTCGGCCTTGGCGTCGAGATCGGCCAGGTGCAGGGGCACGCCCAGGTCCTTGCGCGCATGGTAGCTGCCGGTGAGCAGCAGTGCCGGTTGCGGCGCGGCCAGCAGCCGATCGGCGATGCGTCGGTCACGCTGCTGCTGCACCGCCAGCATTGCCGGCAGTTGGCTTTCCGGCAGCAGGTTGCAGTGGCCGGCGCGCACCTGTGCCAGCAGCGCTTGCACCACAGCCGGCGCATTGGAGCGCTCGCCCAGCGGTGAAGCAGGCTGTCGATAGGCCTGGCGGACTTCCTCAGGCGACAGGTTCGCGGCCAGCAGCGGGTATGGTTGGGCCAGGGCCTCGCGGACGATCGGCCCGTACAGCGCCCAGTCCCAGCCGGCTTGCCAGTCGAGGGCCTTAGGCAGGTCGGCTGCCGGCGACACCTTGCCCTTCTGCGCATCAACCAGGGCCTGTTGCTGCGGCTCGAGCATTTCCAGCAGCAGGCTGCCCTGTGGCCGGCGGCTCTCCAGGGCACGCAGCAACCAGAGCTGCAGGCGGTGGTGGTCGGGGTTGTCGTGCTTTTCACCCACCAGTACCCGTGGCGCATCGGCCAAGCGCTGGACCAACTGCACGGGGCTCAATGCCTGGCCGCTGGACAATTCGATGATCCGGCCCAACTGGGCGTTGTCACGCCCCTCGGTAGCCTGCCAGGCCGGCACGGGTGGCAGGCTCGCCTGGCAACCACCCAAAGCCAGCACCAGACAGATGGACAGGCCGGAGAGCAGGGGATGGCGCATGGTGCAAGCCTCTTAGCGAGTGATGATCAGCGGATGGCCGCGCTCCGGGTGCGGCTGGACCAGGACATCGATACCGAACACTGCCCGCAGCGCCGCTGGCGTCAGTACCTGTTGCGGCGTGTCCAGGGCATGGCAGCGACCCTGCTCCAGCAACAGGATATGGTCACAGTAGCGCGCCGCCAGGTTCAGGTCATGCAGGATGACCAGCACCGCCGCGCCACGGTCGGCGAAGCTGCGCACCGCCTGCAGCGTGGTGTGCTGGTGCAGCGGGTCGAGCGCAGAGGTGGGCTCGTCGAGCAGCAGCGTGGTGCCGGGCTCGCCGGGCCACAGCTGGGCCAGTACCCGCGCCAAGTGCACACGCTGACGTTCGCCGCCGGACAGCGCCAGGTAGCTGCGCTCGACCAGATACCCCGCATCCGCCGCCGCCAGCGCCGCATCGACGATCTCCCGGTCACGCTGACGGCCGCTGGCATGGGGCAGTCGACCTAAGCCGACCACCTCCTCTACACTGAACGCAAAGCCCAGGCTGGACACCTGCGGTAACACCGCCAACCGGCGGGCCCGCTCCTGGCCCGGCCAGCCCTCCAGACCGCGACCATCGAGGTGGACCTGCCCGGCGCTGGGCGCCAGTTCGCCACACAGGGCGCCGAGCAGGCTGCTTTTGCCAGCACCGTTAGGCCCGAGCACGCCGAGGACCTGCCCGGGCCGCAGCGTCAGGTTGATATCGTGCAGCACTTGGCTGCCACCGCGCTTGAGAGAGAGCCCTCGGACGTCGAGCATCAGCTGCGCACCTTCACCAGCAGGAACAGGAAGAATGGCGCCCCGATGAACGCGGTGACAATGCCGATAGGCAATTCCGCCGGGGCCAGGGCCAGGCGCGCGATCAAGTCGGCGAACAGCAGCAGGGTACCGCCCGCCAGCAACGAGGCCGGTAACAGCACCCGGTGGTCCGGTCCCGCCACCAGCCGCACCAGGTGCGGCACCACCAGGCCGATGAAGCCGATCAGGCCGGCGGCGGCGACTGCCGCCCCCACGCCCAGCGCCGTGCAGAACACCAGTTCGCGCTTGAGCGCTTCGACCTCGATGCCCAGGTGACGGGCTTCCGACTCGCCCAATAGCAACGCGTTGAGTGCCTGTGCCCGACGCGGCAGCCACAGGGCCACGGCGGCAGCCACCAGCAGCAAGGGCCATAGCCGCTCGTAGCTGGCACCATTGAGGCTGCCCAGGTTCCAGAACGTCAGGGTGCGCAGGGTCGCGTCGTCGGCCAGGTAGGTGAACAGGCCCACCGCCGAGCCGCCGAGCGCGGTCATGGCGATACCGGCCAGGAGCATGGTGGCCACGTTGGTCTGGCCGTCACGCCGCCCCAGGCGGTAGACCATCGCCGTCACGCCCAGGCCGCCGACGAAGGCGCAGAGCGACAGCAGGTAAGGCGCGAACCAGTCGGCAATGCCCCCCAGCCAACTGCCGCCGACGATCGCCACCGCCGCGCCCAGGGCGGCGCCGCTGGCGACGCCGACCAGCCCCGGGTCGGCCAGCGGGTTGCGAAACAGCCCCTGCATCGCCACCCCGGACAACGCCAGCACGGCACCGACCGCCAGCCCCAGCAGGGTGCGCGGCAGGCGGATCTGGCCGAGGATCATCTCGGCCTGCTCCAGGCCCTCGCCGGCCACCGGCAAGCCGACCAGGCGCAGGCCAGCGCGCAGGGTGTCGAGCAACGGCAGGCTGACCGGGCCCAGCGCCAGCGACAGCCAGACCGCGAGCAGGCACAGCAACGCCAGGGTAATGAACAACGTACGTGGTCGAACCCGCTGCCTCATGGGTTGAAGCTGGCCTTGGCGGCAGGATAGAAGCTGGCGGCCAGCTCATGCAGGGTGGCCGGCAGGCGCGGGCCCAGGCCGCCGACCAGCAGCGTCGGGTCGAGCGACAGCAGGCGCTTGTCGCGCGCCGCGCGCGAAGCCGCCAGGGCCGGGTTTTCCTTGATCAGCGCCTGCAGGGCCTGCTCGCCGCTGAGGGCCCGGTCGGAGAACACCACCACGTCCGGATTCAGTGCGGCGAGGGCCTCCACCGAGAAATTCTTGTAGCCCTGGTGATCGGCGAGGTTGCGTCCTCCCGCCTGGCGCAGCACCCAGTCCCCGGCGGTACCCTGTCCCGCGATCATCGGCTTGGCGCCGGCATGGCCGACCAGCAGCAGGACGCCGGGCGCCTTGTGCCCGGCCTGAGCCTGTTCGACCTGCTTGTGCAGCGCCTCCAGTTGCCGGCGATAGTCCGCAGCCAAGGCCTCTGCCTTCTGCTCGCCACCCAGCAACGCCCCCAGGTGCTTGAGGTTTTCGTCCACCGCATCAAGCTCAGCCTTGCTGGAGAACAACTCGACTCGTACCCCGGCCTTGCGGATCTGCGCCAATACTGGCGGCGGCCCCATCTCCTCGGTACCCACCAGCACATCGGGGCGCAAACTGAGGATGCCTTCGGCCGACAACTGGCGCTGGTAGCCGATGCTGGGCAGCGCCTTGAGCGACTCGGGGTGCTGGCTGGTGGTGTCGACACCGACCAGCCGCTGCTCGCCGCCCAGGGCGCTGATCCACTCGCTCAGGGCGCCACCGGCGCTGACCCAGCGCTGCGGCAGCTCGGCGGCCATGGTTTGGGCGGACAGGGCAAGACCGGCGCACAGGGCAATCAAGGCAGCGGGACGGCGCATCATCGAATTCCTTTGCAGAGGGCGGGCAACACACCTTGTGACGGGCGGCACAAGTGCGCACCATAGACAGCCTGGCGCGGCGAATGCGGGCAATTTGATAATTATTCGCATTGAAGCGTCAAGCCATCCCTTTGTCACACGGCTTAACCGGAAGCTCCGCTGCAATGCATTTTCTCTGCGCCTCCAACGACCTCGCCGAGGGCCGCAGCCGCGCCTTCAGCGTAGCTGGCGTGCCACTGTTCGGCGTGCGCCGCCAGGGCAAGGTCCACCTCTACCGCAACCGCTGCCCGCACCGGGGCATCCCGCTGAACTGGGCAGCGGACAGCTTTCTCGACGACAGCGCGAGCCTGATCCAGTGCGCCCATCACGGGGCCCAGTTCCTCATAGAAAGCGGCGAATGCATCACTGGCCCCTGCGCGGGCGAGTGGCTGGAGGCCCTGGACTGCCGGGAAGACAGCCAGGGCATCTGGCTCACGGAGTGAGCAGCACCGGCAGCGGACGGTCGATGACCAGTTGCTGCGCATCCAGGCGGGTGCCGTAGGCCAGTACCTCGACCCCTTGCGCCACGGCGGCGCGCAGGGCCTGGGCATAGGCGGCGTCGATCTCCTCGGCAGGGCGCACGGCCTCGATGCCGGTCAGGTTCACGCAATACAGCTGAACCGCGCGGATCCCCTGGCGCGCCAGGGTGGCCAGCTCGCGCAGGTGCTTGGCACCGCGCTGGGTGACGGCGTCGGGGAAAGCCGCCACCGGCGTGTCGGGGTAACCCAGGGTCACACTCTTGACCTCGACATAGGCCTTGGTGCCGTCGGCATACTCCAGGTAGAAGTCGATCCGGCTGCGCTCCTCGCCATAGGCCACCTCACGCTTGAGCATGGTGAAGCCGGCCAGCTCACTGACCACACCGGCGCGCAGGGCCTCCTCCACCACGGCGTTGGCGCGCCCGGTGTTGACGCAGGCCAGACGGCCCTGGGGCGTTTCGCTGATTTCCCAGGTACCCGGCAACTTGCGCTTGGGGTCGTTGGAGCGGCTGAACCACACCTGCCCGCCCTCGTGCATGCAATTGAGCATGGAGCCGGTGTTGGGGCAGTGGATGGTGATCTGCTCGCCACTGGCCAACTCGATGTCGGCCAGGAAGCGTTTGTAGCGGCGCAGCAGGCGCGCCTGTTCCAGGGGCGGAAACTGCATCGATCAGCCCTGCCAGCTTTGCAGGCCACGGGCGATGCGCTGTACCGCCTCTTCCAGGCGCGGCAGGCTCTGGGTGTAGGCGAAACGCACATGATGACCGGCCTGGTGCCGGCCGAAGTCCAGGCCCGGGGTAAACGCCAGGTGTTCGGTTTCCAGGAAATGCCGGCAGAACGCGAAGGCATCACCGCCGAACGCGCTGATATCGGCATACAGATAGAAGGCCCCTTGGGGTTCCACGGCAATGCCGAAACCCAGCCCGCGCAAAGCCGGCAGCAGGTAGTCGCGGCGACGGGCGAACTCGGCGCGACGCGCCTCGAGGATGGCCAGGGCTTGCGGCTCGAAGCAAGCCAGCGCGGCGTGCTGGGCCATGCTCGGGGCACTGATGTAGAGGTTCTGCGCCAGCTTTTCCAGGTCGCCCACCGCCGACGGCGGTGCCACCAGCCATCCCAGGCGCCAGCCGGTCATGCCGAAATATTTGGAAAAACTGTTGAGGACGAATGCCTCATCGTCCACTTCCAGCACGCTCGGCGCATCCATGCCGTAGGTGAGACCGTGGTAGATCTCGTCCACTACCAGATGCCCATGACGCTCGCGGGTGGCCCTGGAAAGGCTGGCCAGCTCGTCGCGGTCGAGCACCGTGCCAGTCGGATTGGCCGGCGAGGCGACCAGGGCGCCGACGGTGTCCTTGTCCCAATGGCGATCGACCAGACCGGCGGTCAACTGGTAATTGACGTCCGGCCCTACCGGCACCAGTTGCGCGCCGCCTTCTACCAGGCGCAGGAAATGCCGATTGCACGGATAACCCGGGTCGGCCAGCAGCCAGTGCTTGCCCGGATCGACCAGCAGGCTGCTGGCCAGCAGCAGCGCGCCGGAACCACCCGGGGTGATGAGCACGCGCTCTGGATCGAGGTCCACACCGTAGCGCTGGCCATAGAACCCGGCGATCGCCTCGCGCAGCTGCGGCAGGCCACGGGCCGCCGTGTAGCGGGTATGCCCGGCGGCCAGGGCGGCCTGGCCGGCGGCGACGATCGGCGCGGCGGTGGTGAAGTCCGGCTCGCCGATCTCGAGGTGAATCACGTCGTGGCCCGCGGCCTGCAGCTCGTTGGCACGGGCCAGCAGGGCCATGACGTGGAAGGGTTCGATGGCGCGACTGCGCGCACTGTGTGGCTGAGCCATGGGCCTTCTCTCAATTGGGTCTAAACTGGTGATTCTACCTGTGCACGCCAACGAACGCGCCGGTCATGCCGCTGTCAAAAGCAGGCATAGGGCGGGGTAGCGCACCCCGGATCTATCTGGTAAGTTCGGCGGCTCGCAGTCGCAGGGCCGGCGGGCGCCGGAGATGGAAGCAGCCTGCGCATTGGATCAGATGAGTGAGAGGCGGTCTATTCATGTCCACCGTAGAAAAGCAAAAAGTCCAGACCATGTACGGTGTCGAACCCTACGTAGAGACCAAGGGTGAGGAGTACATGGGCGAGCCCATGAAGAAGCACTTCACCAAGCTCCTCAACGCCTGGAAAGGCGAGCTGATGGTCAGCGTGGATCGCACCGTGGACCACATGAAGGACGAAGCAGCCAACTTCCCCGACCCGGCGGACCGTGCCAGCCAGGAAGAAGAATTCGCCCTGGAGCTGCGCAACCGCGATCGCGAGCGCAAGCTGATCAAGAAGATCGACAAGACCCTCGACAAGATCAAGGCCGACGAGTACGGCTGGTGCGACTCCTGCGGCATCGAGATCGGCCTGCGCCGCCTCGAGGCCCGTCCGACCGCCGACCTGTGCTTCGACTGCAAGGAAATTGCAGAGAAGAAGGAAAAGACTGTCGGTAAAGGCTGATCCCGGACCCTCGCAGACGGGGCGTATCGGTTGTAGAAGCGGGCTTGCCCGCGCTCTACGACGGGTACGCCCCGTCTTCATTTATATAGCTGTGCAATCCATGAACGACTCCCGCTACATCGGCCGCTTCGCCCCCACCCCCAGCGGCTTCCTGCACTTCGGCTCGCTGGTCGCCGCCCTCGCCTCCTGGCTCGACGCCCGCGCCGTGAACGGTCGCTGGCTGCTGCGCATGGAAGACACCGACCCGCCCCGGGAGATGCCCGGCGCCCGTGACGCGATCCTGCAGACACTGGAACGTTACGGGCTGGAGTGGGACGGCGAGGTGGTGTTCCAGAGCCAGCGCCACGATGCCTACGCCGCGGTGGTCGACCGCCTGTTCAACATGGGCCTGGCCTATGCCTGCACCTGCTCGCGCAAGCAGCTGGCAGGGCACAACGGCATCTACCCGGGCTTTTGCCGCAACGCCGGGCACGCCCGCGAAGGCGCGGCGATCCGTCTGCGGGTGCCGGAGCTGACCTACCGCTTCAGCGACCGGGTCCAGGGCACGTTCGAGCAACACCTGGGCCGCGAGGTGGGCGACTTCGTCATCCAGCGTCGCGATGGGCTGTATGCCTATCAACTGGCGGTGGTGCTGGACGATGCCTGGCAGGGTGTCACCGACATCGTGCGCGGCGCCGACCTGCTGGACAACACGCCGCGCCAGCTGTACCTGCAGGAGTTGCTGGGGTTCTCGCAGCCGCGCTACCTGCACATTCCATTGATCGTGCAGCCGGACGGGCACAAGCTGGGCAAGTCGTACCGCTCGCCACCACTGGAGGCGGACCAGGCGACGCCGTTGCTCCTGCGCGCCCTGCGGGCATTGGGGCAGCAGGGCGATCCGGCACTGGCGGGGGCCAGCCCGGCCGAGGTGCTGGCGGTGGCGCGGCAGCAGTGGCGGCCGGAGCAAATTGCGCGACAGATGACGGTGCCCGAGGCGGAATTGCGCTAAAGCAGTACCGGCCCTATCGCGGGGGGCCCCCCCCCCCCCCCCCCCCCCCCACCCCCGGGGGGGGGGGGGGGGGGGGGGCCCCCCGCGATAGGGCCAGAACACGCAATACCAAAATCAAAAGCCCAACAAATTCAAACCCTTGGCGAACCCTACCGATTCCCGCTAGCATCGCCCCAGCCATTTGCGCCAATAATAAGTCCAAGCCCGCAGCGCCCAACCCATCGAGGCCAGCATGTACATCTATCGTTTGGTCCTGCTTCTGGTCGTGGGGATCTACCTGTTCTCCCCGGCCATCATGGACTGGTGGATCGAGCCGACCGGAGCCTGGTACCGCCCCTACCTGCTCTGGCTGATCCTGATCGTCGTCACCTTCATCCTGCAGAGCCAACGAGATGCCGATGAGCTTTAGCCTGACCCAGATGATCCTGATCAGCGCCGCCTACCTGCTGGTGCTGTTTAGCGTGGCCTGGATCAGCGAACGCGGACTGATCCCGCGCGCAGTCATCCGCCACCCCCTGACCTACACCCTGTCGCTAGGTGTTTACGCCAGTGCCTGGGCCTTCTATGGCTCGGTCGGCCTGGCCTACCAGTACGGCTACGGCTTCCTCGCCTGTTACCTGGGGGTCTCCGGGGCGTTCCTGCTGGCCCCGGTGCTGCTCTATCCGATCCTCAAGATCACCCGCACCTACCAGCTGTCGTCACTGGCCGACCTGCTGGCATTTCGCTTTCGCAGCACCTGGGCCGGCGCGCTGACCACCATCTTCATGCTGATCGGCGTGCTGCCGCTGCTGGCCCTGCAGATCCAGGCGGTGGCCGACTCGATCAGCATCCTCACCGGCGAGCCGGTCAAGGCGCGGGTGGCGTTCGCCTTCTGCGTGCTGATCGTGCTGTTCACCATCTTCTTTGGCTCGCGCCATATCGCCACCCGCGAGAAGCATGAAGGCCTGGTGTTCGCCATCGCCTTCGAATCGGTGATCAAGCTGCTGGCCCTGGGCGGCGTCGGCCTCTATGCGCTGTATGGTGTGTTCGGCGGGCCACACGGCCTGGAAGTCTGGCTGCTGCAGAACCAAACGGCCCTCGCCGCCCTGCACACGCCGTTGCAGGAAGGGCCGTGGCGTACCCTGCTGCTGGTGTTCTTCGCCTCGGCGATCGTCATGCCGCAAATGTACCACATGGCCTTCACCGAGAACCTGAGCCCACGCTCACTGGTCAGCGCCAGCTGGGGCCTGCCGCTGTTCCTGCTGCTGATGAGCCTGGCCGTGCCGCTGGTGCTGTGGGCCGGCCTGCGCCTGGGTGCCAGCACCAACCCCGAGTACTTCACCCTGGGCCTGGGCATCGCCGCCAACAACGAAGCGCTGGCGCTACTGGCCTATGTCGGCGGGCTGTCGGCCGCCAGCGGGCTGATCATCGTCACCACCCTGGCGCTGTCGGGCATGGCCCTGAACCACCTGGTGCTGCCGCTGTACCAGCCGCCAGCCGAAGGCAACATCTACCGCTGGCTGAAATGGACCCGTCGGGCGCTGATCGTCGCCATCATCACTGCCGGCTTCGTCTTCTACCTGACCCAGAACACCCACCAGAGCCTGGCCAACCTGGGCATCGTCGCCTTCGTCGCCACCCTCCAGTTCCTGCCCGGCGTGCTTTCGGTGCTGTACTGGCCCACCGCCAATCGCCGCGGCTTCATCGCCGGGCTGCTGGCCGGCATGCTGGTGTGGATGGTGACCATGCTGCTGCCGCTGCTGGGCAACCTGCAGGGCTTCTACATCCCGCTGCTGGACATGATCTACGTGCTGGACGACACCAGCTGGCACATGGCGGCCATCGCCTCGCTGGCGGCCAACGTCCTGCTGTTCACCCTGATCTCGCTGTTCACCAACGCCAGCAGCGAAGAGGTCAGCGCCGCCGAGGCCTGTGCGGTGGACAACGTGCGTCGCCCGCAGCGCCGCGAGCTGCACGCTGCCTCACCCCAGGAGTTCGCCACCCAGCTGGCCAAGCCGCTGGGCGCCAAGGCCGCGCAGAAAGAGGTGGAACAGGCCCTGCGCGACCTCTACCTGCCCTTCGATGAGCGCCGTCCCTACGCCCTGCGCCGCCTGCGCGATCGCATCGAGGCCAACCTCTCCGGCCTGATGGGCCCGAGCGTGGCCCAGGACATGGTCGAGACCTTCCTGCCCTACAAGTCCGGCAACGAGAACTACGTCACCGAGGACATCCACTTCATCGAGAGCCGCCTCGAGGACTACCACTCGCGCCTGACCGGCCTTGCCGCCGAACTCGACGCCCTGCGCCGCTACCACCGCCAGACCCTGCAGGAACTGCCCATGGGCGTGTGCTCGCTGGCCAAGGACCAGGAGATCCTGATGTGGAACAAGGCCATGGAGGAGCTCACCGGGATCGCCGCCAAGCACGTGGTCGGTTCGCGCCTGGTGACCATCGGCGAGCCCTGGCGCGGCCTGCTGCAAGGCTTCATCAACGTGCCCGACGAGCACCTGCACAAGCAGCGGCTGGCACTCGATGGCCAGCCGCGCTGGCTCAACCTGCACAAGGCGGCCATCGACGAGCCGCTGGCCCCGGGCAACAGCGGCCTGGTGCTGCTGGTCGAGGACCTCACCGAGACCCAGGCGCTGGAAGACAAGCTGGTGCACTCCGAGCGCCTGGCCAGCATCGGTCGCCTGGCCGCAGGGGTGGCCCACGAGATCGGCAACCCGATCACCGGCATCGCCTGCCTTGCGCAAAACCTGCGCGAGGAGCGCGAGGGCGACGGCGAGATCATCGAGCTGTCCAGCCAGATCCTCGAGCAGACCAAGCGCGTGTCACGCATCGTCCAGTCGCTGATGAGCTTCGCCCATGCCGGCGGCAGCCAGCAGAACAGCGAGGAGCCCGTGTGCCTGGCCGAAGTCGCGCAGGACGCCATTGGTCTGCTGGCGTTGAACCGGCGCAATTTCGAAGTACAGTTCTTCAACCTCTGCGACCCGCAGCACTGGGTCGAGGGCGACCCGCAGCGCCTGGCCCAGGTGCTGATCAACCTGCTTTCCAACGCCCGCGACGCCTCCCCTCCCGGCAGCGCCGTGCGCGTGCGCAGCGAAGTGAACGAACACACCGTCGACCTGATCGTCGAGGACGAAGGCAGCGGCATCCCGAAAAGCATCATGGACCGCCTCTTCGAACCCTTCTTCACCACCAAGGACCCGGGCGAAGGAACCGGACTGGGGCTCGCTCTGGTCTATTCCATCGTGGAAGAGCATTATGGGCAAATCACCATCGACAGCCCGGCCGACATCGAGCGCCAACGTGGTACCCGGATCCGCGTGACCCTGCCCCGGCATGTCGTAGCGACGTCCCCTGAAATTCGAGACCGTCGAGAGAATTGAATCAATGCCGCACATTCTGATCGTCGAAGACGAAACCATCATCCGTTCGGCCCTGCGTCGCCTGCTTGAACGGAACCAGTACCAGGTCAGCGAAGCCGGCTCGGTGCAGGAAGCCCAGGAACGCTTCAGCATTGCCACCTTCGACCTGATCGTCAGCGACCTGCGCCTGCCGGGCGCCCCGGGCACCGAGCTGATCAAGCTCGGCCAGGGCACCCCGGTGCTGATCATGACCAGCTACGCCAGCCTGCGCTCGGCGGTGGACTCGATGAAGATGGGCGCGGTGGACTACATCGCCAAGCCCTTCGACCACGACGAGATGCTCCAGGCCGTGGCCCGCATCCTGCGCGACCGGCACAACGCCCCGGCCGCGGCGCCTGCCGCCGAGCCTCGCGCCAGCAACGGCAAGGCAGCCAGTGACAAGGCAGGTAGCGCGGCCGCCAACGGCGAGATCGGCATCATCGGCTCGTGCCCGCCGATGCAGGACATGTACGTCAAGATTCGCAAGGTCGCCCCGACCGACTCCAATGTGCTGATCCAGGGCGAGTCGGGCACCGGCAAGGAGCTGGTCGCTCGTGCCTTGCACAACCTCTCGCGCCGGGCCAAGGCACCGATGATCTCGGTGAACTGCGCGGCGATTCCGGAAACGCTCATCGAGTCGGAACTGTTCGGCCACGAGAAGGGCGCATTCACCGGAGCCAGCGCCGGGCGCGCGGGCCTGGTCGAGGCCGCCGACGGCGGCACCCTGTTCCTCGACGAGATCGGCGAATTGCCCCTTGAGGCCCAGGCCCGCCTGCTGCGCGTGCTGCAGGAAGGCGAGATCCGCCGGGTCGGTTCGGTGCAGTCGCAGAAGGTCGATGTGCGCCTGATCGCCGCGACCCACCGCGACCTGAAGAACCTGGCCAAGGCCGGGCAGTTCCGCGAAGACCTGTACTACCGCCTGCACGTCATCGCCTTGAAGCTGCCGGCCCTGCGCGAGCGCGGCAGCGACGTCAACGAGATCGCCAATGCCTTCCTCGCCCGCCAGAGCGCGCGCATCGGCCGCGACGACCTGCACTTCTCCCACGAGGCCGAGCAGGCCATCCGTCACTACAGCTGGCCGGGCAACGTGCGCGAGCTGGAGAACGCAGTGGAGCGCGCGGTGATCCTCAGCGAGAGCGCAGAAATTTCTGCCGACCTGCTGGGCATCGACATCGAGCTGAGCGACCTGGAAGACGACGACGTACTGGACAACCTGCCGAGCCTGGCCAGCGCCAACAACGCCAGCCACGAGCCGACCGAGGACCTGTCGCTGGAGGACTACTTCCAGCACTTCGTTCTCGAGCACCAGGACCACATGACCGAGACCGAACTGGCGCGCAAGCTGGGCGTCAGCCGCAAATGCCTGTGGGAGCGCCGCCAGCGCCTGGGCATCCCGCGGCGCAAGAGCAACGCCACCAGCGACAACTGATTCTGTGTAATCCGATCGCGGGGCAAGCCCGCTCCCACGCACCTGGCAAGGGTGACGTGGGAGCGGGCTTGCCCCGCGATGCGTTTGCGCGGTAACACATCAGTTCCCGCAAAAATCTGTTACCCCACCCTGTCAGGCGTAACATCACCGAGGCGTAAGGTAACGAAATTTCTACATTTGCCCCGCCCCAAAACCTGCCTGAATCACTGAAACCCCCGATTTCATTGGGTTTTCAAAAGTTGGCACGGCACCTGCTATATGTCTGGTACAAGAACAATAACAAGCACTGCAACTCAGAATAAGAACAAGACGAAACGACTCACGCACAACAAGAACAAGACGGCGGAGGCGCAGCTAACTGATTCTTTTGGAGAGGCGTTGTGTTTGGGGCTTGCCCCACGATCAGGCAGAGAACAACAAAAACTGCACTCAAAAGCAGCACCTGAACTGATTGGATCGACAGATCAGCATCAACTCGGCGACCAAAGCAATCCGTTTGCTCTTCACCCCTGGTTTGGGGGTCGTCCACAAGCTTTCAGATTTGTGGACAGGGCATTCAACAAAAACAAGAAGCCCGTAAAAAAAACAATAAGAGCACGCAACGACTTGATGGGGAGCTTCGGCTCCCCATGTCGTTTCTCCCCTTAGCATCATCCCCCTGCGACACCGCCTACACCATTCCCCCAGTAAATGCTAGAATCCCCGCCCATCATGCGGCCATTCTCCTATCCTTGGCCGATCATTCCTTCAAACAGTGCATCCCATGCTGAAGAAGCTGTTCCAGTCGTTCCGCCCGCCCGTTCGTGGCCAGCACCACAGGCGCACCACGCCTGAAGTGATCAACAAGAGCCAGCACTCGCTGCAGCGCAGCCAGTTCAGCCGCCATGCCGTGAGCATCGTCGAGCGTCTGCAGGCAGCCGGTTACCAGGCCTACCTGGTCGGTGGCTGTGTCCGCGACCTGCTGCTGGGCATCACGCCCAAGGACTTCGACGTCGCCACCAGCGCCACGCCCGAGCAGGTCCGCGCGGAGTTCCGCAACGCCCGTATCATTGGCCGGCGCTTCAAGCTGGTCCACGTGCATTTCGGCCGTGACATCATCGAGGTCGCCACCTTCCGTGCCCCGCACTCGGATGAGGACCAGTCCGATAGCCACCGCTCATCGCACAACGCCAGCGGCCGCATCCTGCGCGACAACGTATACGGCACCCTGGAAGAAGACGCGCAACGCCGCGACTTCACCATCAACGCCCTGTACTACGATCCGGTCAGCGAGCGCATCCTCGACTACGCCAACGGTGTCCATGACATCCGTAACCGTCTGCTGCGCCTGATCGGTGACCCCACGCACCGCTACCAGGAAGACCCGGTACGCATGCTGCGCGCCGTACGCTTTGCCGCCAAGCTGGACTTCGGCATCGAGAAGCACACCGTGCAGCCGATCCGCGAGCTGGCACCCATGCTGCGTGACATTCCGCCGGCACGCCTGTTCGAGGAAAGCCTCAAGCTGTTCCTCAACGGCCAGGGCGCGATCACCTTCGAGATGCTGGTCGACCTGCAACTGTTCGAGCCGCTGTTCCCGGCCAGCAGCCAGGCCCTGGAAGAGCGCCCGACCTACACCCACACCCTGATCAGCCAGGCCCTGAGCAACACCGACCTGCGCGTCAAACAGGGCAAGCCGGTGACCCCGGCGTTCCTCTTCGCCGCCCTGCTCTGGCCGGCCCTGCCGGGACGTGCGCTGTACCTGCAGAGCCAAGGCGTGCCGCCGATCCCGGCCATGAACGGCGCGGCCCACGACCTGATCGCCGAGCAGTGCGCGCGCATTGCCATTCCCAAGCGCTTCACCCTGCCGATCCGCGAGATCTGGGACATGCAGGAGCGCCTGCCACGGCGCAGCGGCAAGCGCGCCGACATGCTACTGGACAACCCGCGCTTCCGCGCCGGCTACGACTTCCTGCTGCTGCGTGAAAGCGCCGGCGAGGAAACCGACGGCCTGGGCGAATGGTGGACCGACTACCAGGACGCCAACGACAGCCAGCGCCGCGACATGATCCGCGAGCTAGGCAGCCGCGACGACGGTGCCGGCGGCACTGCCGGCCCACGCAAGCGCAAGCGCAGCGGCGGCAAACGCAAGCGCGACGACGAGCAGGCCTGGGACTGAGCATGAACACCCGTGCGTTCATCGGCTTGGGCAGCAACCTGGATGAGCCCGCCGAGCAGCTGCGCAGCGCCCTGCAGGCGCTGGACCTGATCGCCGACACCCGCCTGGCGGCGGCCTCGGCGCTCTACACCAGCGACTCGCTGCTGCCCGGCCAGCCGCGCTACACCAATGCCGTGGCGGCCATCGACACGGCCTTGGCGCCGCTGGAGCTGCTCGACGCGCTGCAAGCCATCGAGAACGACCAGGGCCGCGTGCGCCAGGAGCGCTGGGGCCCACGCACCCTCGACCTCGACGTGCTGCTGTTCGGTGACCAGGTCATCGACGTGCCGCGCCTGCAGGTGCCGCACTACCACATGCACGCCCGCCCCTTTGTGCTGTACCCGCTCGCCGAGCTGGTGCCCGCCGAATTCCGCCTCGCCGACGGTCGCGCACTGGCGCAGCTGCTCGAAGATTGTCCGTTCGTCGGCCTGGAACGCCTGTAGTTCGGGCGTTTCCGACCGCGGTAACGCCAGTAACACCGGTGCCGTAACAATGCGGTAACACGCCTGGTTGACTTCCCCCACCTCGCTCACGACTATAGGCGTCCCGCGGCGCCACTCTGCCGCAATCACCCATTTAGGCCCGGACGGACCTGTGCCCGAACATCACAGACGATGATGTGCCGCTCCGGAAGATGAATACACGCGTTGTACGCAGTTGTTGTTCACAGCGCCTGAACGAGGATTCCCCTACATGCCTGAAGTAACCCTGACCACCCTGCACGGCCTGAAGGCCAAGGGCGAAAAAATCACCATGCTGACCTGCTACGACGCGACCTTCGCCAAGGTCGCCAGCCAGGCCGGCGTGGAAGTCCTGCTGGTGGGCGACTCCCTGGGGATGGTCCTGCAGGGCCATGACAGCACCCTGCCCGTCACCAACCGCGACATGGCCTACCACACGGCGTGCGTCAAACGCGGCAATGATGGCGCGCTGATCCTCGCCGACCTGCCGTTCATGGCCCATGCCACCCCCGAACAGGCCTTTGTCAACGCCGCCGAACTGATGCGCGCCGGCGCCCACATGCTCAAGATCGAAGGCGCCGCCTGGCTGGCCGAGACCATCCGCCTGCTGGCCGAGCGCGGCGTGCCGGTGTGCGCGCACATGGGCCTGACTCCTCAGACAGTCAATGTGCTGGGCGGCTACAAGGTCCAGGGTCGCCAGGAAGCCCAGGCCCGCCAGATGCGCGCCGACGCCATCGCCCTGGAGCAGGCCGGCGCGGCCATGCTGCTGCTCGAGTGCGTGCCCAGCGAACTGGCGGCGGAGATCACCCAGGCGGTAAGCATTCCGGTGATCGGCATCGGCGCCGGCAGCGCCACCGATGGCCAGGTGCTGGTCCTGCATGACATGCTCGGGCTGTCGCTCAGCGGCCGCGTGCCGAAGTTCGTGAAGAACTTCATGGTCGGCCAGCCGGACATCCAGAGTGCCCTGGCCGCCTATGTCCGCGCGGTCAAGGAAGTCAGTTTTCCAGGCAGCGAACATGGGTTCAGCGCATGAATACCGTCAAGACCGTCCGTGAACTGCGCGCCGCCGTGGCCCGCGCCCGTGGCGAAGGCAAGCGCATCGCCTTCGTGCCGACCATGGGCAACCTGCACAGCGGCCACGCCGCCCTGGTGACCAAGGCCGCCCAGCGCGCCGACTTCGTAGTCGCCAGCATCTTCGTCAACCCGCTGCAGTTCGGCGCCGGCGAGGACCTGGACAAGTACCCCCGCACCCTCGCCGCCGACCAGGAAACACTGCTCCAGGCCGGCTGCCACCTGCTGTTCGCCCCCACCGTCGAGGAGATGTATCCCGACGGCATGGCGGTGCAGACCCGGGTGAGCGTGCCGCAACTCTCCGAAGGCCTGTGCGGCGCCAGCCGCCCCGGCCACTTCGAGGGCGTGGCGACGGTGGTCAGCAAGCTGTTCAACATGGTCCAGCCGGACTTGGCCGTGTTCGGCGAAAAGGACTTCCAGCAACTGGCGGTGATCCGCGCCATGGTGCGTGACCTGAACATGCCGATCCAGATCATCGGCGAGCCGACCGTGCGCGCCGAGGACGGCCTGGCGCTGTCGTCGCGCAATGGCTACCTGACGCCAGAACAGCGAGCCACCGCCCCGGTGCTGTACCGCACCCTGAACGGCATCGCCGAGGCCCTGCGCCATGGCCAGCGCGATTTCGCGGCGCTGATCGCCGAGGGCCAGGCGCAACTGGAAGCGGCAGGCCTGCGCAAGGACTACCTGGAAGTGCGCCACGCCCTGACGCTGCGCCCGGCGATGATCGACGACCGTGACCTCGTGGTGATCGCGGCGGCGTACCTGGGTAATACCCGTCTGATCGACAACATCTACCTGCACCTGGAAGAGCAGACCGCCTGACGCCCGCGCGTGGGCGCGGCGAACCGTCGCCCCACGCACGCCAGGTATCCAGCCGGTGACAATTTTTAATCCACACCGTTTGCCTCCCCCCATTCCCGCCTTGGCGCCAATGCCTATAATGTCCAGCTTGCAACCGGCAACGAATGCCGCTGTCCAAGCCTGACCATGCACCAAGGAAACCACCCGCAATGGCGTATTACCGTACCCCCCACGATGTGACGGCGCTGCCCGCCTGGCAGGCGCTTCAGCAACACCGCGACGCCATGCAGGGCTTCAGCATGCGCGAAGCCTTCGCCGCCGACGGCAAGCGCTTCGAGCAGTTCTCCTTGAGCAGCTGCGGCCTGTTCCTCGACTACTCGAAGAACCTGATCACCGAGCAGACCCGTGACCTGCTGGTGAACCTGGCCAAGGACGTCGACCTGGAAGCGGCCATCAAGTCGATGTTCAGCGGTGAGATCATCAATGCCTCCGAAGGCCGCCCGGTGCTGCATACCGCCCTGCGCCGCCCGGTCGGCGACAAGCTCAGCGTGAACGGCGTCAACGTGATGCCGGAAGTGCACAAGGTACTGAACCAGATCACCGAACTGGTCGGCCGCATCCACGACGGCCTGTGGCGCGGCTACAGCGAAAAACCGATCACCGACGTGGTCAATATTGGCATCGGTGGCTCGTTCCTCGGCCCCGAGCTGGTCTCCGAGGCGCTGCTGCCCTACGCCCAGCGCGGCGTGCGCTGCCACTACCTGGCGAACATCGACGGCAGCGAGTTCCACGAGCTGTCGGCCAACCTGCGCGCCGAGACCACCCTGTTCATCGTCTCGTCGAAGTCGTTCAACACCCTGGAAACCCTGAAGAACGCCCAGGCCGCGCGCACCTGGTACCTCGCCCAGGGCGGTTCGGAGGCAGAGCTGTACCGTCACTTCATCGCCGTGTCGAGCAACAAGGCCGCGGCCGTGGCCTTCGGCATCCGCGAAGAGAACATCTTCCCGATGTGGGACTGGGTCGGCGGCCGCTACTCGCTGTGGTCGGCCATTGGCCTGCCAATCGCCCTGGCCATCGGCACCGCCAACTTCAAGGAGCTGCTGTCCGGCGCCTACACCATGGACCAGCACTTCCAGACCGCGCCGTTCGAAAAGAACATGCCGGTGCTGCTGGCCCTGCTGGGCGTGTGGTACGGCAATTTCTGGGGTGCCCAGGCCCATGCGATCCTGCCGTACGACCACTACCTGCGCAACATCACCAAGCACCTGCAGCAGCTGGACATGGAATCCAACGGCAAGAGCGTTCTGCAGGACGGCAGCCCGGTGAAGACCGACACTGGCCCGGTGATCTGGGGCGGCGTCGGCTGCAACGGCCAGCACGCCTACCACCAGTTGCTGCACCAGGGCACCCAGCTGATCCCGGCCGACTTCATCGTTCCGGTGGTGAGCTTCAACCCGGTGGCGGACCACCATCAGTGGCTGTACGCCAACTGCCTGTCGCAGAGCCAGGCGCTGATGCTCGGCAAGACCCGCGAGGAAGCCGAGACCGAGCTGCGCGCCAAGGGCCTGAACGAGGCCGATATCGCCAAGCTGGCACCGCACAAGGTGATCCCGGGCAACCGTCCGAGCAACACCCTGGTGGTCGAGCGCATCAGCCCGCGCCGTCTTGGCGCGCTGGTGGCGATGTATGAGCACAAGGTGTTCGTGCAGAGCGTGGTCTGGGGCATCAACGCCTTCGACCAGTGGGGCGTCGAGCTGGGCAAGGAACTGGGCAAGGGTGTCTACCAGCGCCTGGTCGGCGCCCAAGAGGACAACGCCGAGGATGGTTCGACCCAGGGCCTGATCAACTACTTCCGCGGCCGTCACCGCGGCTGATCGACCAGCAAGACCAATCGCGGGGCAAGTCGCATCGGTGCGCCGATGCGACTTGCCCCGCGATGCTTTCCACCCGGGAACACCCCCACCTTCTACACTGTCCATCGAATAAGCCGTTGCAGTCCCTCGCCCCTAACAAGAGCAGGACCACCCGCCATGTTCGATCTCCGCGACTATCCCCAGGCCCTGGCCGTGAGCCAGTCCGCCACCCTCAGCGACGACGAGTACCGCCGCCTATACCGCCAGTCGGTGGATGCCCCCGACACCTTCTGGGCCGAACAGGCCAGGCGCCTGGACTGGATCAAGCCCTGGTCGAGAGTGCAGCAATGCGACCTGAACACTGGCAGCGCCCGCTGGTTCGACGGCGCCCAGCTGAATGTCAGCCTTAACTGCATCGATCGCCACCTGGCCCAGCGCGGCGAGCAGACCGCCCTGCTCTGGGAGGGCGACGATCCCGCGGACAGCAAGGTCATCAGCTACCGCGAACTGCACCGCCAGGTCTGCCGCCTGGCCAACGCCCTGAAAGCCCGTGGCGTGAAAAAAGGCGACCGGGTTTGCATCTACATGCCGATGATCCCCGAAGCCGCCTACGCCATGCTCGCCTGCACGCGCATCGGCGCCATCCACTCGGTGGTGTTCGGCGGTTTCTCCCCTGACGCACTGCGCGACCGTATCCTCGACGCCGACTGCCGTACAGTGATCACCGCCGACGAAGGCGTGCGTGGCGGCAAGCGCATCCCCCTCAAGCAGAACGTCGACAAGGCCCTGGCCAGTTGCCCGGCGGTGAGCAGCGTATTCGTGATCAAGCGCACCGGCGCTGACGTGGCCTGGAGCGAAGGCCGCGACCTCTGGTACCACGAGGTGACGGAAAAGGCCGGTGACGACTGCCACGCCGAACCGATGAACGCCGAGGATCCGCTGTTCATCCTCTACACCTCTGGCAGCACCGGCAAGCCCAAGGGTGTGCTGCACACCACCGCCGGCTACCTGCTGCAGGCGACCATGACCTTCAAGATCGTGTTCGACTACCGTGACGGCGAGGTGTTCTGGTGCACCGCCGACGTCGGCTGGGTCACCGGCCACAGCTATATCGTCTACGGCCCGCTGGCCAACGGCGCGATCTCGCTGATGTTCGAAGGCGTGCCCAACTACCCCGACACCTCGCGCTTCTGGCAGGTGATCGACAAGCACCGGGTGAACATCTTCTACACCGCGCCCACCGCCCTGCGCGCGTTGATGCGCGAAGGCCCCGGTCCCTTGCAAAGCACCTCGCGCCAAACCCTGCGCCTGCTCGGCAGTGTCGGCGAGCCGATCAACCCGGAAGCCTGGGAATGGTACTTCGAGGCCGTCGGACAGAAACGCTGCCCCATCGTCGACACCTGGTGGCAGACCGAGACCGGCGGCATCATGCTCACCCCCCTCCCCGGCACGCCACGGCTCAAGCCGGGCTGCGCCACCCAGCCGATGTTCGGCGTGCAACCGGTGCTGCTGGACGACAAAGGCAAGCTGATCGAAGGCCCCGGCGCCGGACTGCTGGCGATCAAGGCCAGCTGGCCCGGGCAGATCCGCAGTGTCTACGGCGACCACCAGCGCATGGTCGACACCTACTTCAAGCCGTTGCCCGGCTACTACTTCACCGGCGACGGGGCCCGCCGCGACGCCGATGGCGACTACTGGATCACCGGGCGCATCGACGACGTGATCAATGTCTCCGGCCACCGTATCGGCACCGCCGAGGTGGAGAGCGCCCTGGTGCTGCACGACAGCGTCGCCGAGGCCGCCGTGGTCGGTTACCCCCATGACCTCAAGGGCCAGGGGGTATACGCCTTCGTCACCCCCATGAACGGCGTCGTGCCGGACGACGCGCTCAAGGCCGAACTGCTGGCCCTGGTCAGCAAGGAGATCGGCAGCTTCGCCAAGCCTGAACTGATCCAGTGGGCGCCCGCACTGCCCAAAACCCGTTCGGGCAAGATCATGCGGCGCATCCTGCGCAAGATCGCCTGCAACGAACTGGACAACCTGGGTGACACGTCCACCCTCGCCGACCCGAGTGTGGTCCAGGGGCTGATCGACAAACGCCTGAATCAGTAAGCAGCTTCACAGGGCGGTCTCTGCCGGCCGCCCTGGGGCGATTTGACATATCGGTAAATCTCGATATTATCGCGTCATGGAACTGCTCGACGTATTCAAGGCACTCTCGAACCGCACACGCCTCGAGATCCTCAAAGGCCTGAAAGACCCGGTGAAACACTTTCCTCCGCAGGACGAAGGTGACGTTCACACCGTGGGTGTCTGTGTGAGCAGTATCCAGGAAGGCGTGGGGTTGTCGCAGTCAACGGTGTCCGACTACCTGGCCACCCTGCAGCGTGCAGGCTTGGTCGAGGTCCGCCGCATTGGCCAGTGGACCTACTACAAGCGCAACGAAGCGGCCATTAGCGCGCTCGCCGAGCTGATCGGGAGCGAACTGTAGGGTTTGCTTTAATTTCAATATATCGGAATTTCCCGATATCCCGTTTTAACGAAACCAAGGAGCAATCACCGAGGTGCCTGCCAGGCGCCCTGAACCAGAAAGGCAGTTTGATCTCCCTTATTATATCGATATTTCTCGATATCCCTTTTTATCGAAGCGAGGAAACACCATGAAAGCGTTGATACTGGATGCCTTCGGCGGCCCGGATGCGTTCGTCTATCGTGACACCGCCAGACCGGTGCCAAAGGCCGGGCAGGTGCTGGTCCGGGTGCATGCCACCTCCGTCAACCCGCTGGACTACCAGGTCCGCCGCGGCGACTATCCCGACCTGGTACCGCTGCCGGCCATCACCGGGCACGACGTCTCCGGCGTCGTCGAAGCCGTCGGGCCTGGGGTGACGGCGTTCAGCCCCGGTGACGAAGTGTGGTACACCCCGCAGATCTTCGAAGGCGCCGGCAGCTATGCCGAATACCACGTCGCCGCCGAAGGCATCGTCGGCCTGAAGCCGCCGTCGCTGAGCCATCTCGAGGCGGCAAGCCTGAGCCTGGTCGGCGGCACGGCCTGGGAGGCGCTGGTGGTCCGCGCGGCGCTCAGGGTGGGCGAGAGCATCCTGGTGCATGGCGGTGCCGGCGGCGTCGGTCATGTGGCGATCCAGCTGGCCAAGGCCATGGGCGCCAGGGTCTTTACCACGGCGCGCGAAGCGAACGCCGAGTTCGTGCGGCGCATGGGCGCCGATGTGGTCATCGACCACGAGCGCCAGGACTATGTCGACGTCATCCTCAAGGAAACCGCAGGCCATGGCGTCGATGTGGTATTCGACACCATCGGCGGCGATGCGCTGTCTCGCAGCCCGGACGCCCTGGCCCAGTTGGGCCGCGTGGTGTCGATCGTGGACATTGCGCAACCACAGAACCTCCTCCAGGCCTGGGGCAAGAACGCGAGCTATCACTTTGTCTTTACCCGCCAGCAGCGCGGCAAGCTCGATGAGCTGAGCGTGCTGGTCGAACGCGGCCAACTGCGGCCACATGTGGGCGCCGTCTACCCCCTGGCCGACGTTGCGCTGGCCCATGCCCGGCTGCAAAGCCCCAACAATGGCCTGCAAGGAAAGATCGCCATTGCGGTCGTGCCTGCGAACACCCCAGCCAGCGTTTGACGCCCCCATCACCCAACGAGAACCGCCATGATCTACGAAATCGCCATACTTCCCATCCAACCGGCACATCTCGACAGCTTCAGGCACGCCTTCGCCGAAGTCGCCCCTCTGCTCAGCCGGGCCAAAGGGCACATCAGCCACCTGCTCGCGCAAGGGATCGAAGCACCCCATCAATTCCACCTGATCGTCCAGTGGCAATCCCTCGAGGATCACACGCCTGGCTTCGAGGCCAGTGAAGACCACCAGGTCTTCATGGCCCACCTGTCGCCGTATTTTTCCGAGGAGCCCACGGTTTATCATGTCCAGGCAGGCGCGCTCGAGACGCACGCCCCCACCGGCCCGGGAGAATCCCGGCCAATGGACATACGCCTCAATTCATAGACGGCCGCCATGGCGGCCAGCACAGGTCGCCATGGAAGTCCTACGTCGTCGCATCGAAACCCAGGTCATGAGCCTCACCGGGCTGGCCCTCGGCCAGCTCGACCTGGAATCGCCCAAAGGCGATCCCGGCCTGTTCGGCCCGCAGAGCATCAGCTGGCGGGTACATGGCGACTTCCCCAGCATGCTGGTGGGCGGGATCAGCGCGTTGATGCTGCAACTGCTGCACCCGCTGGCATTGGCCGGGGTGTGGGATCATTCGAATTTCCGTCAGGACCTGTTAGGACGCCTGCGCCGCACCAGCCAGTTCATCTCCGGCACCACCTTCGGCTCGACCCGTGACGCCGATTGGCTGATCGACAAGGTCCGCACCATCCACCTCAAGGTCACCGGCACCGCGCCCGACGGCCGTCCCTATGCGGCCAGCGACCCCGACCTGCTGACCTGGGTGCATGTGGCCGAAGTCAGCAGTTTCCTCGCCGCCCACCTGCGTTATCGCAACCCCCACCTGCCGCGCGCCGAGCAGGACGCCTACTACGACGAGATCGCACTGATCGCCGAACGCCTCGGCGCACGTGACGTGCCACGCTCCTGCGCCGAGGTCGACGAGTACCTGCGACGCATGCGCCCGCAACTGCAGTGCGACGCACGCAGCCTGGAGGTGGTGGACATCCTGCTCAAGGCCCCGGCGCCCAGCCGGATGGCAGAACCGGTAGGCAAGCTGATGCTCAAGGCCGGCATCGACCTGCTGCCAGAGTGGGCTTGCGCCATGCTCGGCCTGCACTTGGGCGCGGTCGAACGGCGCATGATCCGCCTGGGCCTGGACAACACCGCCCCGGTACTGCGCTGGGCCATGCGCGACGGTTCGGCGCACCGAGCACGACGGCGCATGGGCCTCGAATGAGGTATTTTGCTCCGTTCATCGGAACCGATTTAACGTGCCATACTCCAAGCACTCCAGCCTGATACAGACGATGCGACACATGCCCAAAGGATTGACCCGCGCTATCGGCGCACTGCTGGCCCTCGTGGCCCTGTACGGCCTGCTCGGCTTTTTCATTCTTCCTGGTGTCGCCCTGCGCATTGCCAACCAGCAACTGGCGCAATACGCCACGGTGCCGGCGCACCTGCAGCGCATCGAGCTCAACCCGTTCAGCCTTGAGCTGACGCTCTGGGGTCTGCAGATCGGCGAGCCCGGCAAGGAGCAGGTCGGCTTCGAACGCCTTTATGCCAACCTCGCCTTCGACAGCCTGTGGACCAAGGCCCTGCGCCTGGACGCCGTGGAGCTGGACAAGCCGCGCACCGAGCTGCTGTTCGCCAAGGACGGCAGCCTCAACCTGACCCAGCTGTTCAAGATTCCGCCGAGCGAGCCCAAGCCGGACGAGCCGCCCAGCGATCCGTTCCCGCTGCGCATCGCCAGTATCAAGCTCAGCGACGGTTACCTGCACTTCCAGGACCTGCGCCCGAGCGAGCCGATCGAGTTCCTCTACGACTCGATGAACCTGGAGCTGAAGAACCTCAGCACCCTGCCCGACGACAACGCCGACATGACCCTGGTAGCCAACGGCCCGTCAGGTGGGCGCATCGACTGGAGCGGCACCCTGAGTCTGACGCCGATCGCCTCCGAAGGCACCCTCAAGGTCACCGACGGCAAGATGAAGCTGTTCTGGCCTTATGTGCGTGACGCCGTGCCGCTGGTGCTGGAAGACGGCATGGTCAGCCTCGACACCCACTACAAGCTCAACCTCGCCAAGGAAACCGAGCTGCTGCTCGACAACGCCTCGGTACGGGTCGCGCCCTTTGCCATCAAGGCCCCGGATGGTCGCCCACTGGCGCGCCTGGCCAGCCTGGAGGTCAGCGAGACCTCCATCGACCTGGTCAAACAGCTGGTCACCGTCGGCAAGATCCGCAGCGAGAAGCTGGAGACCTGGGCGGCGCTGGAGAAGGACGGCCAGCTCGACTGGCAGAAGCTGTTCGCCAGCCAGCCAGCCAAGGCCACGCCGAAGGAAAAGGCCGAGCCCGCCGCCGCCGAGCCGACCCCTGAAGAGCAGGCCGCAAAGGAACCGAGCAAGCCCTGGCAGGTCCTGCTCAAGGATGTGCAGGCGCGCAACTACCTGGTCCACCTGGCCGACCGTAGCCAGAAGGAGCCCGTGGCCCTGGATGTCGGCCCACTCAACCTCGACCTGCAAAACTTCGACAGCCTCAACCAGTCGCCCTTCACCCTCAAGCTCGACACCGGCGTGGGCAAGCAGGGCAAGCTGCAGGCCGCCGGCCAGGTCAACCTGGCGCCGGTCACGGCAAAACTCGATGTAGCCACCCGCGACATCGACCTGCGCGTCGCCCAGGCCTACATCAGCCCGTTCATCCGCCTGGAGCTGCGCAGCGGCATGCTCTCCAGCGACCTCAAGGTCGACCTCAAGAGCACCGAGCCACTGGCCTTCAGCATCACCGGCAAGGCCCAGGCCAACCAGCTGCACACCCTGGACACCATCAAGAACCGCGACTTCGTCAAATGGCAGCAGGTCAACGTCGATGGCCTGTCCTACGTGCACGGTGATGCCCTGTCGATCGACAAGGTCACCCTGCTGCAACCCTATGCGCGCTTCATCATCAACGAAGACCGCACCACCAACGTCGACGACCTGCTGATCCCGCAACCTGCGGACAAACCCGCTGCGGCGCCGAGCAAGCCGGCGGCGTCCGGCAGCGGCAAGGAACTGGGTATTCGTATCGGCCAGATCAGCATCAATGACGGTTCGGCCAACTTCGCCGACCTGACCCTTACACCCAACTTCGCCACCGCCGTGCAGCAGCTCAATGGCCAGATCGGCACCATCGACAACCGCAAGCCGCTGCCGGCCAAAGTGGACATCAAGGGCAAGGTGGACCGCTATGCGCCGGTCACCATCAAGGGCGCGCTCAACCCGTTCAACCCGCTGGCCAGCCTGGATATCGCCACCAGCTTCAAGCGCGTCGAACTGACCACCTTGACGCCTTACTCCGGCAAGTTCGCCGGCTTCCGGATCCGCAAGGGCCGCCTGAACCTCGACCTGCATTACCTGATCACCAACGGCCAGCTCAAGGCCGAGAACAAAGTGGTGGTCGAACAGCTGCAGCTGGGTGAAAAAGTCGACAGCCCCGACGCGGTGGACCTGCCGATCCGCCTGGCGGTGGCGCTGCTCAAGGACACCGAAGGCAGGATCTCTATCGAGCTGCCTGTGTCGGGCGACCTCAACAACCCGCAATTCAGCGTGATGCCGATCGTCTGGCAGACCCTGCGCAACCTGGTGCTGCGCGCGGCCCAGGCGCCGTTCAAGCTGCTCGGCGGGCTGGTCTCCGGCGGCGGCGCCCAAGACCTGGGCAACGTCTCTTTCGCGGCGGGCTCCAGCGACCTGACCCCTGATGTGCAGGCCTCCCTCGACAAGCTCGCCTCAGCCCTCAAGGCACGCCCCGAACTGCGCCTGGAGATCGAAGGCACCGCCGCCCAGAGCAGCGACGGCCCGCTGATCGCCCAGCAGCGCCTGGAGCGCGAGTACCAGGCCACCTGGTACAAGATCCTCCAGCGCCGCGGCGACAAGGTACCGGCCAACGCCTCGCTGCTGGTGGTGGACGACAGCGACAAGCCGGCGATGCTCGAAGGCATCTACCGTACCCGCTTGAAACAGCAGCCCCCGGCTGAATGGCAGGACCTGAGCCGTGACGAGCGTAGCGCCAAGCTGCGCGAGGCGGTGATCAAGTCCTGGGCGGAAAGTACCGTGCTGCTGCGCAACCTGGGCCAGGAGCGGGCCAGCAGCATCAAGGACTACCTCGTGGACAAGGGCCAGCTGGAAGATGACCGGGTGTACTTCATCGACACCAACCTCGGCCAGGCCGAGAGCGATGGCCGCGTGGTGACGCCGATGCACCTGGATGCCGAGTAAACCATCTCGACCCAATCGCCCTCATCGACGGCTTGCCGGCGATGAGGGTAGCGCTGGCGATCGATACCATCAGGCCAGCCGTTGCCACGACACCGCCGGGTGATACAGCGGCTGCACCTTGTTCCCGGCTGGGTCCAGGAGGTGGAAGCTGCGCGCACCATCCCCATGGTTGAACGGTTTGTCGAGCAAGGTCACGCCACGCGCCTTGAAGTACTGGTACCAGGCCTCCAACTCCTCCACGCTATCTACGATGAACCCGTAATGGTCGAGGGTCTGCAGGCCATTGGCCGCCCCTGCCCCACGGCCCAGCGACAGGTTGTCGTTACCGCAGGTCAGGTAGACCAGGTCCTCGTTGGCCCGGTTCAGCACCTCCATGCCCATCACCTCGACATAGAAACGCTCGCACTCCTCCAGGTTGGGCACCAGCAGGGCAATATGGCGCAGGCCATTCAGGCGGCCGGGACGAGCAGGTAATTCGGACATTGGCGCGACTCCATTTTTGTATACAATTCAGAATAGAATTTAAAACAAAAGGATCGCCCTGTGTATAGCCTGTTCATCAAGACCCGTGTCAAACCCGGTTGCGCCGACGATTTCCTCACCGCCATCAAGGTCAATGCCGCGGCCTCCGTGGCTACCGAGCCCGGCTGCCTGGTGTTCGACGTCTCCCTGGACAGGGTCGACCCTGATGTTATCTACCTGTACGAGATCTACCGCGACGATGAGGCGTACGAAGCGCATACCCAAACAGCTCACTTTCGCGACAGCCGCCCGTTGGTCGAGCCGCTGATCGTCGAACAGGAATGCTTCGAGGGTGACGTGATCGCCCGCAATCCGGTGTACTAAGCGCCCATGAAAAAGCCCCGGCAGAGGCCGGGGCTTTATCGGTGAAGGTGGCCAAGTCCGTTTGGCCGACGGGACATTCCTTATTCGGCTTTAAGGCCATCAGCGGAAACGGCCTTCACGCCTTTGATCTTCTTGGTGATATCAATCGCCATTTTCTTCTGCGATTCGGTAATGGCAGTGGTCGACGACAGGGATACGACACCTTTGTTGGTCTCGACCTTGATGTCGCTGCCTGGAATGCCCTTCTCGGTCAGCAGGTCCGATTTCACCTTGGTGGTGATCCAGGTGTCCGAGGTCGCTTCCTTGGCTTTGGTCACCTCACCAGCCGCCAGCGTCATCGGGGCCTGGGTGGACTGTTGGGCGAATGCCGCGTTAGCCATGGTCAGGGTCAGAGCGGTTGCAGTAGCGGCAGCAATGGCGAACTTCTTCATGTGGGTCACTCCTGTTTTTTCGAAAGGTCTGCGCCGTGATTCCTGGCGTCAGGTAGAAGTGATGTTGCAGGGCGTATGCCAGCTTTTTGATTTTGTTTTTTATCTTTTAAATCAATAAGTTAACAATTCACCAATAGATAGCTGGTCGTGCATTTTGCAAGCCCGGGCAAAATCCTGCATGCAAGATGCAAGTCCACAAGACAAAGCCGCAGGCATAAAAAAAGGACCCCGAAGGGTCCTTCCTTTCAGCCTGGGAAGGCTTAGACGCCCGATGCCTTGGCAGCGGCAACGTCCTTGATCGACAGCTTGATACGGCCGCGGTTGTCCACGTCCAGTACCAGCACTTCGACTTCCTGGCCTTCCTTCAGCACGTCGGTGACTTTCTCGACGCGAGCATCGCTCAGCATGGAGATGTGCACCAGGCCGTCCTTGCCCGGCAGAATGTTGACGAAGGCGCCGAAGTCGACAATGCGCTCGACCTTGCCGACGTAGATCTTGCCGATCTCGGCCTCGGCGGTGATGCCCAGGATGCGCTGCTTGGCAGCGTCCGCGGCTTCCTTGGTCTCGCCAAAGATCTTGATCGAGCCATCGTCTTCGATATCGATCGAAGCCTTGGTCTCTTCGCAGATGGCGCGGATGGTGGCGCCGCCCTTGCCGATGACGTCACGGATCTTGTCGGTATCGATCTTCATCGCGATCATGGTCGGGGCGTTGGCCGACAGCTCGGTACGCGACTCGCCGATGATCTGGTTCATCTGGCCGAGGATGTTCAGGCGCGCTTCCAGGGCCTGGCCCAGGGCGATTTCCATGATCTCTTCGGTGATGCCGTTGATCTTGATGTCCATCTGCAGCGCGGTGACGCCTTTGGCGGTACCCGCTACCTTGAAGTCCATGTCGCCCAGGTGGTCTTCGTCACCCAGGATATCGGTCAGGACGGCGAACTTGTCACCTTCCTTGACCAGGCCCATGGCGATACCGGCAACCGGTGCTTTCATCGGCACGCCGGCGTCCATCAGGGCCAGCGAGGCGCCGCAGACCGAAGCCATGGAGCTCGAACCGTTGGACTCGGTGATTTCCGACACCACGCGGATGGTGTACGGGAACACGTCGGCGGCCGGCAGCATGGCCTGCACCGAACGACGGGCCAGACGGCCGTGGCCGATTTCGCGACGACCGGCGCCGCCCATGCGGCCACACTCGCCCACCGAGAACGGCGGGAAGTTGTAGTGCAGCATGAAGGGGTCTTTCTTCTCGCCTTCGAGGGTGTCCAGCAGCTGGGCGTCACGGGCAGTACCCAGGGTCGCGACGACCAGGGCCTGGGTTTCGCCGCGGGTGAACAGCGCCGAACCGTGGGTCTTCGGCAGAACGCCGACTTCGATGTTCAGCGGACGAACGGTCTTGGTGTCGCGACCGTCGATACGCGGCTTGCCGTTGACGATGTTTTCGCGAACGGTGCGGTATTCGATTTCGCCGAAGATCTCTTTGACTTCGCCGGCCGACGGTTGGCCTTCTTCGCCGGAGAACTTGGCAATCGCCTGGTCACGCAGCTCGCCCAGGCGCGCATAGCGGTCGGCCTTGACGGTGATGGTGTAGCCCTGGGAAACGGCTTCGCCGAATTCAGCACGGATGGCGTTGAACAGCTCGGTGTTGGCAACGGCAGGTTTCCAGTCCCAGGTTGGCTTGGCAGCTTCGGCAGCCAGCTCCTTGACCGCCTTGATCACGGCCTGGAATTCGTCGTGGGCGAACAGCACGGCGCCCAGCATCTGGTCTTCGGTCAGCTCCTGGGCTTCGGACTCGACCATCAGCACGGCGGACTCGGTACCGGCAACGACCATGTCCAGGCTCGAGGCAGCCAGTTGCTCGTAGGTCGGGTTCAGCAGGTAGCCGGTGCTTTCGTGGAAGGCGACACGGGCGGCGCCGATCGGGCCTTCGAACGGAATGCCGGAGATGGCCAGGGCAGCCGAGGTACCGATCATCGCGGCGATGTCCGGATCGGTCTTCTTGCTGGTGGAAACCACGGTGCAGACGACCTGGACTTCGTTCATGAAGCCTTCAGGGAACAGCGGGCGGATCGGACGGTCGATCAGGCGCGAGGTCAGGGTTTCCTTCTCGGAAGGACGGCCTTCACGCTTGAAGAAACCACCTGGGATCTTGCCGGCGGCGTAGGTCTTTTCCTGGTAGTGCACGGACAGCGGGAAGAAGCCCTTGCCCGGATCAGCCTGCTTGGCACCGACCACGGTCACCAGTACGGTGACATCGTTGTCGACGGTGACCAGCACGGCGCCGGTGGCCTGACGGGCAATGCGGCCCGTTTCGAGGGTTACGGTCGATTGACCGAACTGGAATTTCTTGATTACCGGGTTCACGGTTTCCTACCTTTTTCAGTGGCTCTTGGGGGAACTGGTTCTTGCGAATTCTTGGGCAGAACGGGGAATCGGCCCCATTGACCGTCCAGATACAACACGAGGCTGGGAGCCTGGCGCCGGGCGGATGAACCGCACGACGGACCAGGCTGCCAACCTCGCAGATCGCGTGGCGTGTCCAACGCCAGGGTTGCCGGGCAACCCTGCCGATGCATGCGACACGCCATGCAACACCACTGGCCAGGCCGCTATTAGCGACGCAGACCCAGGCGACCGATCAGGGCGCTGTAACGGGTGGTGTCTTTGCCCTTCAGGTAGTCCAGCAGCTTACGACGCTGGTTGACCATACGGATCAGACCACGACGGGAGTGGTGGTCTTTATCGTTGGCCTTGAAGTGGCCTTGCAGCTTGTTGATGTTGGCGGTCAGCAGAGCAACCTGCACTTCCGGGCTACCGGTATCGCCGGCGGCTTGCTGGTATTCGGCAACGATCTGAGCTTTTTCTTCGACGCTGAGGGCCATTTGGCTTCTCCTGATAAACGGATCCCGCGAACGGTCTCCAATAGGCCAGGGACAAGTCCCCGTATTAAAAAGAAGAGGTGTGACCGTGCCTAATAACAGCCACCCTCGTATCCACCGGTTTCAGCCGAAGCCTCTGCCCGTGGTTCCGGTCATTCCGACCGAATCAGCCGACGCGGCGCGATGCGCCCGTCTTCGCTCACTTCACCGATACCGATGAAGCGACCATTGTGATCCTGTACCCGAACCATGCCAAACTGCGGCGCGTCCGGCGCACGTACCGCCTGGCCATGCAGCCAGTAGAACGCGCTGTGCTCGGACAGCAGCACCAGTGGCCAGTCCTGCAGCCCGCTGTCCGAAGGCATGAGGAAGCGATCAAGCGCTTCGTTGCCGCCTTCGGCATGGGCTTGCTCGAGTTCCTCGAGCGTCACCGTTTGTGCCAGCTCGAAGGGGCCCGCCTGCGTACGGCGCAGTTCGGCGACATAGGCACCACAGCCCAGCGCCTCACCGATATCCTCCACCAGGGTGCGAATATAGGTGCCTTTGCTGCATCCAACCGACAGGCGCGCACGGGTGCCTTCGCACTCGAGCAACTCCAAGCGGCCAATAGTAACAGAACGCGCCTCGCGCTCCACTACCTCTCCTGCACGTGCCAGCTTGTAGAGCGGCTGGCCATCGCGCTTGAGGGCCGAGTACATCGGCGGCACCTGAAGGATTTCACCCTTGAAACGCGGAATCACGGCCTCGATGTCGGCGCGACCAACGGTTACTTCGCGGGTCTGCAGGACCTCGCCTTCGGCGTCCGCGGTGGTGGTGGTCTGCCCTAGCTGCATGACCGTCTCGTAGCCCTTGTCGGAATCGAGCAGGTACTGGGAGAACTTGGTCGCCTCACCAAAGCACAGTGGCAGCACGCCGGTGGCCAGCGGGTCGAGGCTGCCGGTGTGGCCGGCCTTTTCCGCGTTGAGCAACCAACGAACCTTCTGCAGGGCGGCGTTGGAGGTGAATCCCAACGGCTTGTCGAGCAGGATGATGCCGCTGACATTGCGGCGGATACGTTTGACCTGGGCCACCGTTTACTCCTTGGCGTCCAGCTCGTCGGCATCCTTGTGCAGGCGGTCTTCGGCCACCGCACGCTCGATCAGCGCAGACAGGTGGACACCACGGCTGACGCTTTCATCGAAGTGGAAGTGCAACTGTGGCACGCTGCGCAGTTGCATCGAGCGCCCCAAGTGCAGGCGCAGGAAGCTGGCGGCGCTGTTCAGCGCCTTGAGCGACTGCTTCACTGCATCGGGCGTTTCTTCGCCCATGACGGTGATGAAAACCTTGGCATGACCCAGGTCGCGGCTGACGTCGACAGCGGTGATGGTCACCAGGCCGACACGCGGGTCTTTGACTTCACGGCGGATCAGCTCTGCCAGCTCACGCTGCATCTGATCGCCGATACGTTGGGTACGGCTGTATTCTTTTGCCATTCTTGCTACCTGTAACGTAAAGCGGCAAACGCCCGGTCAGGCTTAAGCCTGACCGGGCGCTACCTTCAGAGGCGCCGCCAGCCGCCTTGCGACGGGGCCTGCACCCGGCTCGACCCTTACAGGGTGCGAGCCACCTGGACTTTCTCGAAGACTTCGATCTTGTCGCCGACCTTGACGTCGTTGTAGCTCTTGACGCCAATACCACACTCCATGCCGTTGCGCACTTCGGAGGCATCGTCCTTGAAGCGACGCAGCGATTCCAGCTCGCCTTCGAAGATCACCACGTCATCGCGCAGTACGCGGATCGGACGGTTGCGGTACACGGTACCCTCGATGACCATACAGCCGGCGATGGCGCCGAACTTCGGCGAACGGAACACGTCACGCACTTCGGCCACACCCAGGATGTTCTCGCGAACATCGCTGCCGAGCATGCCGGTCAGGGCCTTCTTGACGTCTTCGATGATGTCGTAGATCACGTTGTAGTAACGCATATCCAGACCTTCCTGCTCGACGATCTTGCGCGCACCGGCATCGGCACGCACGTTGAAGCCGAACAGCACCGCGTTCGAGGCCAGTGCCAGGTTGGCGTCGCTCTCGGTGATACCACCGACGCCGCCACCAATGACGCGTACCTGAACTTCGTCGTTGCCCAGGCTGCCGAGCGAACCCTGCAGCGCTTCGAGGGAACCACGCACATCGGTCTTGAGGACGATGTTGAGGGTCTTCTTCTCTTCCTGACCCATGGTCTCGAAGATGTTTTCCAGCTTGCCGGCGTGAGCACGGGCCAGCTTGACCTCGCGGAACTTGCCTTGACGGAACAGCGCAACTTCACGCGCTTTCTTCTCGTCAGCAACCACCGACATCTCTTCGCCAGCGTCGGGCGTGCCGTCCAGGCCAAGGATCTCGACCGGGATCGACGGGCCGGCTTCCTTCACAGGCTTGCCGTTCTCGTCGAGCATGGCACGTACGCGGCCATAGTTGGAGCCGACCAGGACCATGTCGCCCTGACGCAGGGTACCGTCCTGAACCAGGATGGTGGCCACCGGGCCGCGCCCCTTGTCCAGACGCGACTCGACCACGACACCACGACCAGGAGCGGTCGGAGTAGCCTTGAGTTCGAGGATCTCGGCCTGCAGCAGGACCGCTTCGAGCAGTTCGTCGACGCCGGTACCCATCTTCGCCGAAACCTTGACGAACGGCGTGTCGCCACCCCAGTCCTCGGAGGTCACGCCTTCGACCGACAGCTCGTTACGGATGCGATCGAGGTCGGCACCCGGCTTGTCGATCTTGTTCACGGCGACAACCAGCGGAACGCCAGCCGCTTTCGCGTGCTGAACGGCTTCGCGGGTCTGCGGCATCACGCCGTCGTCCGCCGCCACCACCAGGATGACGATGTCGGTCGCCTTGGCACCCCGTGCACGCATCTGGGTAAACGCAGCGTGGCCTGGGGTGTCGAGGAAGGTGACCATGCCACGATCGGTTTCGACGTGGTAGGCACCGATGTGCTGGGTAATACCACCGGCTTCGCCGGCGGCAACCTTGGCACGACGGATATAGTCGAGCAGCGAGGTCTTACCGTGGTCAACGTGACCCATGACGGTCACGACCGGCGCACGCGATGTGGTCTCGCCTTCGAACTTCAGCGATTCGGCCAGGGAATCTTCCAGGGCCGTGTCGCTGACCAGGGTGACCTTGTGGCCCAGCTCTTCGGCGACCAGCTGAGCGGTCTCCTGATCGAGCACCTGGTTGATGGTGACCGGGGTACCCAGCTTGAACATGAACTTGACGACTTCAGCGGCCTTGACCGACATCTGTTGCGCCAGTTCCGAGACGGTGATGGTCTCGCCGATGGTCACGTCACGAATGACTGGACCGGTCGGGTTCTGGAAGCCGTGCTGGTTGCGCTTCTTGCCTTTGCCCTTGCCGCCGCGACCACGACGGAAACCATCGCTCTCTTCGTCGGTGGTGCGTGGCGCTGCACGTGGAGTCGGAGCCTTTTCCTTCTCCTTGACCTTGACCTTGACCGACATGCGCGGCGCTTCGCCACGACCGGCCGCAGCCGGGCCACCACCGCGACGATCGTCATCGCGGGTACGGCTTTCGTTACGACGGGTCTCGTCCTTCTTGCGCTCGGCGGCACGAGCGGCGGCGTCTTCGGACACCGGCGCGCTGGCCATTACCGGGGCGGCAACAGGTGCAGGCTCGGCCTTGGCCACTGGCGCAGCGGCCGGAGCCTCGGCAGCCTGACGGCGGGCCTGCTCCTCGTTGCGCTGGCGCACTTCGGCTTCAACCTTTTCGCGCGCGGCGTTTTCGGCGGCGCGGCGCTCTTCCTGCTCACGCTTCTGCTCAGCCTGGATTTCCTCCGGGCTGCGCTGCACGAATACTTTCTTCTTGCGTACTTCTACGCTGATGCTCTTGCTACCGGCGACACGCAGAGTGCTGGTGGTCTTGCGCTGCAAGGTGATCTTGCGCGGCTCTTCCGCCTTGCTCTTGTGGCTGCTCTTCAAATGAGTCAGCAGGGTCTGCTTCTCATTGTCGGTCACTACCTGACCGGCGTCGGTGTGCGGCAGACCTGCCTCACGCATCTGCTGCAGCAGGCGCTCTACCGGTGCCTCGACCTCTTGGGCCAGTTCTTTCACCGTGACTTGCGTCATGCACTTCTCTCCTCAGGCCGCGCCTAATTACTCGAACCAGTGGGCTCGGGCGGCCATGATCAACTTGCCGGCACGCTCTTCGTCGATGCCGTCGATGTCGAGCAGGTCGTCAATCGACTGCTCGGCCAGGTCTTCGCGGTTAACCACGCCGCGCACCGCCAGTTCCGCCGCCAGGTCCTTGTCCATGCCCTCAAGGGAGAGCAGGTCGTCGGCCGGATGGGCGTCTGCCAGTTTTTCTTCGGTAGCGATGGCTTTGGTCAACAAACGGTCCTTGGCACGAGCGCGCAGCTCATTGACGATATCTTCGTCAAAGCCATCGATGTTGAGCATTTCTTCCAACGGTACGTAGGCAATTTCTTCGAGGCTGGTGAAGCCTTCGTCGACCAGCACCTGTGCCAGCTCTTCGTCGACTTCCAGTTCCTCGATGAAGTTACGCAGGATGTCGCCTGTCTCAGCCTGTTGCTTGGCCTGGATGTCCTTCTCGGTCATCACGTTCAGGGTCCATGCAGTCAGCTGGCTGGCCAGACGGACGTTCTGGCCGCCACGTCCGATGGCCTGAGCCAGGTTGTCCTCGGCCACGGCGATATCCATCGCATGGGCGTCCTCGTCAACGATGATCGCAGCAACCTCTGCTGGCGACATGGCGTTGATGACGAACTGCGCCGGGTTCTCGTCCCACAGGACGATATCCACACGCTCGCCACCCAGCTCGCCGGATACGGCCTGGACACGCGAACCACGCATGCCGATGCAGGCGCCTTGCGGGTCGATGCGCTTGTCCTTGGAGCGGACGGCGATCTTGGCGCGCGATCCCGGATCACGGGAGGCGGCCATGACTTCGATGAGGCCTTCGGCGATTTCCGGCACTTCGATGCGGAACAGCTCGATCAGCATCTGTGGCGCAGTGCGCGACAGGATCAGCTGAGGACCACGGTTCTCGGTGCGGATTTCCTTGAGCAACGCACGCAGGCGCACGCCGACACGGAAGGTCTCACGGGGAATGATGTCTTCGCGGGCCAGCAGCGCCTCGGCGTTGTTGCCCAGGTCGACGATGACGTTGTCGCGGGTGACCTTCTTCACGGTACCGGAGATGATCTCGCCCACGCGCTCGCGGTAAGCGTCGACCACCTGGGCACGCTCGGCCTCGCGGACCTTCTGCACGATGACCTGCTTGGCGGTCTGGGCGGCGATGCGGCCGAATTCGATCGACTCGATCTTCTCTTCGATCACGTCACCGATCTTGGCGTCCGGGTGCGTGTCCTGGATCTTTTCCAGCCAGGTCTCGATCGCCGGATCGTCCAGATCGTTCTCGTCGACCACGGTCCAGCGGCGGAAGGTCTCGTAGCTACCGGTGTGGCGGTTGATTTCCACACGCAGGTCGACTTCGTCCTCAAAACGTTTCTTGGTTGCAGTGGCCAGTGCCACTTCCAGCGCTTCGAAAATGACGCCGGGCGGTACACCCTTTTCGTTGGATACCGATTCAACAACCAGCAGTACTTCTTTGCTCATCGTACGCCTCGCCTTGCGCAAGCCATTGGCCCCGGGTGTTTCGCCGGGTCCGGCACGTCTCAGTCAAAACTGGGAATAATATTGGCCTTGTCGATCGAGTCGATCGGCAACAGGAACTCGTGCTGGTCCACCTGGACCACCACATCCTGCTCCTCCACACCGCGGAGAAGGCCCTGGAAGTTACGACGGCCCTCGAAGGGCGTACGCAGCTTGATCTTCACCTGCTCGCCGGCATGCGCAGCAAACTGTTCCAGAGTGAACAGCGGGCGGTCCATGCCTGGAGAGGACACCTCGAGGGTATATTCAGAGCTGATCGGATCTTCCACATCGAGAATGGCGCTTGCCTGACGGCTGACGGCTTCGCAGTCGTCCACCAGGATCCCGTCTTCTTTGTCGATGTAGATACGCAGTACCGAATGCTTGCCTTGGGAGACGTATTCGATCCCCCAGCATTGGTAGCCCAGGCCCTCGACAACCGGGGCCAACAAGGCCTGCAACTGTTCTAGCTTGCTCGACACCTGAACCCCCTCGTGCATGCTGTGCAAATAAAAAATGGGCGAAGCGCCCATCCCTGAAAGCGCCGTTGGACAACGGCGCCGAAAACTGTTCGGCTAGCAAAAAGCCCCTGAAAAGGGGCTCTGCTGAAGCTGGTTGCGGGGGCTGGATTTGAACCAACGACCTTCGGGTTATGAGCCCGACGAGCTACCAAGCTGCTCCACCCCGCGACAAAGCTGGGGCGAAAGTATAAGACTGAACCCTTTGCCGGGTCAATCCGACCTCCACCTGCAAGAAAGCCCGCTAAAGCGGGCTCTCATGCTTCAATTGGTACCGAGAAGGGGACTCGAACCCCTACACCCTATGGGCACAACCACCTCAAGGTTGCGTGTCTACCAATTCCACCACCTCGGCAATACTACTTCTTGAAACCCGTTACTGCTGCTCTTTGGCTGGAGGAGGTACGTCACCAGAGTTGGTGGTTTCGCTCTTCTGCTGCTGGAGCACCGGTACATCATCATTGACTGCCGGCTTTGGCTCTTTGACTTCCAGCACTGCTGGATCTGGCAGACCAGCTTGAGTCAGCTGGTGAGCCTGCTGCTTGGCGAAGTATCCTAAACCAAGTGCAGTCAAAAAGAAAGTGGCAGCAAGTATAGCAGTAACTTTACTCAAAAAGGTAGCGGAACCTTGGCTTCCGAACACAGTATTTGAAGCACCTGCGCCGAAAGATGCACCTGCTTCCGCACCTTTACCCTGTTGCAGCAGCACCATTACAACCAGTGCCAACGCTGCCAACAGATGAAAAACAACTACGACTGTTTCCAGCATTTGTTCAGTTTCCTGCGGCGCGACAAATTGCACCGAATTCGTCTGCGTTCAGGGAAGCTCCACCAATGAGCCCCCCATCGATATCCGGCATGCCGAACAGTTCAGCCGCATTGGCCGCCTTCACGCTGCCGCCGTAGAGAAGCTGCACGTTTTCTGCAACTTCGGCGTCCTTCGCCGCCAACTGCTTGCGGATGGCTGCATGCACATCCTGGGCTTGCTGTGGCGAGGCCGTCAAACCAGTACCAATGGCCCAAACAGGCTCATAGGCAATAACTGCATTGGCGAAAGCCTTGATACCGAACACGTCGATAACACTGCTTAGTTGACGCCCTACAACTTCAAGCGTCTCACCTGCCTCGCGCTCTGCAAGAGTTTCCCCTATACAGAGCACTGGCGTCAAACCACTTTTCTGAGCGGCTGCAAACTTCTGATTCAGCACTTCATCGCTTTCACCAATAATCTGGCGACGCTCGGAATGCCCAATCAATACATATTTGCAACCGACTTCAGCCAACTGACTCGGTGCAACTTCGCCGGTCAGCGCGCCTTGCTCAGATTGTACCGCAGAATTCTGTGCGCCTACGTTGATTCCTTTTCCCTCCAAGCCATCAATCACTTGATTGATGAACAGGGATGGTGGAAACACCGCGACTTCCACTCCGCTCGGCAGGGACAATTTGCCCAAGCCCTGGGTCAGCTCTACGACGCTGGCGCGGGTACCGTGCATCTTCCAGTTACCAGCTACCATGGGGCGACGCATGCTTTACCTCGTCGGTCAAAGTGGGCGCAGATCTTACCCAACCCGATCTGCGCTGGCAAGCCTCTTTCAGGCACAAACTTCTTCGACCAGCTTGGCCAGGGCCTCGGCATGGCCACGTACCTGGCTTTCATCGTCGCCCTCGACCATCACCCGCACCAGCGGTTCGGTACCGGACTTGCGCAGCAGCACCCGCCCACGACCGGCCATGGCCTCGGTGGCCTTGGCACTGGCTTCCTTGACCAGGGGGTTTTCCAGCGGGTCGTTCTTGCCCGCCGCGAAGCGCACGTTGATCAGCACCTGCGGACACTTGCGCACGGCCTGTCGGGCCTGGGCAAGGTTTTCGCCACGGCGCTTGAGCGCCATCAGCACCTGCAGCGCGGCGATGATCGCATCACCGGTGGTGGTGTGGCTGCCACAGACGACATGACCGGAGTTTTCGCCACCCAGCAACCACTCGCGCTCGAGCAGTTCGGCCATGACGTAGCGGTCGCCCACCTTGGCCCGCACGAACGGGATATCCAGCTCCTTGAACGCCAGCTCCAGGCCCAGGTTGCTCATCAGGGTGCCGACCACGCCGCCTTGAAGCTTGCCGCGCTCCTGCATGTCGCGACCGATGATGAACAGCAGTTCGTCACCGTCGACGATGGCGCCGGTGTGATCGACCATCAGCACGCGGTCGCCGTCGCCATCGAAGGCGATGCCGATATCCGCATGACCAACCAGGACCGCCGCCTGCAGCGACTCGATATGGGTCGAACCGCAGTTCTCGTTGATGTTCAGGCCATCCGGGGCGGCGTGCAGCACGGTGACGTCAGCCCCCAGCTCACGGAACACGCTCGGCGCGACCTTGTAGGTGGCGCCATGGGCGCAGTCCACGACGATCTTCAAGCCTTCGAAGCTGGTGCTGCTGGGCACGCTGCTCTTGCAGAACTCGATGTAGCGTCCCGCCGCGTCGTTGATGCGCGAGACCTTGCCCAGCTTGCCGGACTCGACGACATTCATCGGCTGGTCGAGCAACTCCTCGATCATCAGTTCGACTTCGTCCGGCAACTTGGTGCCGGCACCGGAGAAGAACTTGATACCGTTGTCGTCATGGGGGTTGTGCGAAGCACTGATGACGATGCCGGCTTCGGCGTGAAAAGTGCGAGTCAGGTAGGCGATGGCCGGCGTCGGCATCGGGCCGAGCAGCATCACATCGGCACCGGCGGCGGACAGGCCCGCCTCGAGCGCGGATTCGAACATGTAGCCGGAGATCCGCGTATCCTTGCCCACCAGTACCCGGCAGTTGCCCTGCTTGCGGAAGGCCATGCCGGCGGCCCAGCCGAGTTTCAGCATGAAATCAGGGGTGATGGGGAATTGGCCGACGCGACCGCGGATACCATCGGTACCAAAGTATTTTCTGCTCATAGTGACTCCAATGTTCTTATTCGGCGCTCTGGACCGCGGCGATCATGCGCACGACATCGACGGTTTCGGCGACGTCATGTACCCGCAGGATGCTCGCGCCCTTGGTCATGGCCAGGGCGGCCAGGGCCAGACTGCCATAGAGCCGCTCACCGACCGGACGGCCCAGCGCGAGACCGATCATGCTCTTGCGCGAAACGCCCACCAGCAGCGGGCGCCCCAGGCGATAGAGCGCTTCCATGTGTTTGAAAAGGCTCAGGTTGTGCTCAAGGGTCTTGGCAAAGCCGAACCCTGGGTCGAGGATGATGCGCTCAGCCCCGATGCCGGCCGCCGCGCAGGCGGCCATACGCTGCTCAAGATAGCGCGTTACATCGGCTGTCACATCCTCGTACTGCGGATTGTCCTGCATGTTGCCCGGCTCGCCACGCATGTGCATCAAGCACACCGGCAGACCGGTATCGGCCGCCGCATCGAGCGCGCCGTCACGCTCCAGGGCGCGCACATCGTTGATCAGCCCTGCACCAAGGCGGGCCGTCTCGCGCATGACCGAGGGCGTCGAGGTATCGACCGAGATGATCACGTCGAGCCGACTGCTGATCACCTCGACAATTGGCGCCACGCGCTCCAGTTCCTCGATAGGCGAGACGGCGCGAGCCCCAGGACGGGTAGATTCGCCCCCCACGTCGATCAGGGTCGCACCGGCCGCTACCATTTCCTCGGCATGGCGCAAGGCCGCATCGCGCTGGCTGAAGCGCCCACCATCGGAGAACGAGTCTGGGGTGACATTGAGGATACCCATGACATGGGTACGGGACAAATCAAGAACCCGGTTGCCGCAAGGCAACCGGGTGGGGTACTGCGTCAAGCTCATAGATACCCTTAGTGTTGAGCCGCGGGACCGCCGATCGGCGACTCCGGACGATCGTCCTGGGAAGCCTGGTTGCCGGAGGTACCGGAATCATTGTCCCAGTCACGCGGCTCGCGCGGGGTACGGCCAGCCATGATGTCGTCGATCTGGTCGGCATCGATGGTTTCGTACTTCATCAAGGCCTCGGCCATGGCGTCGAGCTTGTCGCGGTTGTCGGTAAGGATCTGCTTGGCCGTGGCATAGCACTGATCGATGATGCTGCGCACCTCGGAGTCGATCATCTTGGCGGTTTCGCCCGAGACGCTGGCATGCTGGCTCGCCGCGCTGCGACCCAGGAACACCTCGCCCTCCTCTTCGGCGTACATCAGCGGGCCGAGTTTCTCGGACAAGCCCCACTTGGTGACCATGTTCCGGGCAATCTGGCTGGCGCGCATGATGTCGTTGGAGGCCCCGGTGGTAACACCGTCGAAACCAAGGGTCATCTCTTCGGCGATACGGCCACCGTACAGCGAGCAGATCTGGCTGATCAGCGCACGCTTGGACAGGCTGTAGCGGTCTTCTTCCGGCAGGAACATGGTCACGCCCAGCGCGCGACCACGAGGAATGATCGACACCTTGTAGACCGGGTCGTGCTCGGGAACGACGCGACCGACGATGGCGTGGCCCGCCTCGTGGTACGCGGTGTTCTGCTTCTCTTTCTCGGACATGACCATGGTCTTGCGCTCGGCGCCCATCATGATCTTGTCTTTGGCCAGTTCGAATTCCTTCATCTCGACCAGGCGCTTGCTGGCACGGGCGGCGAACAGCGACGCCTCGTTGACCAGGTTGGCCAGGTCGGCACCGGAGAAGCCCGGCGTACCACGGGCGATGACCGCCGCGTTGACGTTCTCGCCAACCGGGACCTTGCGCATATGCACCTTGAGGATCTGTTCACGACCGCGGATGTCCGGCAGGCCGACCACCACCTGGCGGTCGAAGCGACCGGGGCGCAGCAGCGCCGGGTCGAGCACGTCGGGACGGTTGGTGGCGGCAATGACGATGATGCCATCGTTCATCTCGAAGCCGTCCATCTCGACCAGCAACTGGTTCAGGGTCTGCTCGCGCTCATCGTGACCGCCCCCCATGCCGGCGCCACGATGACGACCGACGGCGTCGATCTCGTCGATGAAGATGATGCACGGCGCGTGCTTCTTGGCCTGTTCGAACATATCGCGAACACGGCTGGCGCCCACGCCGACGAACATCTCGACGAAGTCGGAACCGGAAATGGTGAAGAACGGCACCTTGGCTTCACCGGCAATGGCCTTGGCCAGCAGGGTTTTACCGGTACCCGGCGGGCCGACCATCAGCACGCCGCGAGGGATACGGCCACCCAGGCGCTGGAACTTGCCCGGATCGCGCAGGAATTCGACCAGTTCGCCAACCTCTTCCTTGGCCTCGTCACAGCCTGCGACGTCAGCCAGGGTGGTTTTCACCTGGTCTTCGGACAGCAGGCGCGCCTTGCTCTTGCCGAAGCTCATTGGCCCGCCCTTGCCACCGGCACCGCCCTGCATCTGGCGCATGAAGAACATGAACACGGCGATGATCACCAGGATCGGGAAGCTGGCAACCAGCAACTGGGTCCAGATGCTCTGCTGTTCAGGTTGCTTGCCTTCGACGGTGACGTGGTTGTCGACCAGGTCTCCGATCAAGCCGTTGTCGGTAATCGCCGGGCGTACGGTCTTGAAGTTGTCGCCGTCAGTGCGCTTGCCGGTAATGATATAGCCGTCGACGGTCACGCGCTCGACCTTGCCATCCTTGACCTGCTGGATGAAGTCGGAATAGTTGAGGGTCTGCGGCTCGTTAGGGCTGGAGAAGTTGTTCATCACCGTCACCAGGACGGCGGCGATGATCAACCACAGGATCAGATTCTTTGCCATGTCGTTCAATTCGCTACCCTCTGAGGCCGGCGCACGACGCAGCCGTGCCTCGCATGATATTCATCGCCCTAACTTACTACATTACCCACGCATCCGCAGGCACCGTCTGTAACCCTTTGTGAAAGCTAGACTACACGAAGTTCGGACGATCCAGTCGGGGCGACCGATTGGAAATAACTATCGGCAACCCCGCGACACGCCTTTCATGCGCCCTTGAAACCCTTGCCCAGCAGGTACTGTTCACGGGAACGGTCTCGCGAGGAGGACGGTTTGCGCATCTGCACCTTGTCGAACTTGCTACGCACGTCCTTGAGGTACATGTCGAAGCCTTCGCCCTGGAAGATCTTGATCAGGAAATCTCCGCCGGGCTTGAGCACGCGGGTCGCAAGATCCAGGGCCAGTTCGCAGAGGAACATGGCGCGCGGCATGTCCACCGCAGGCGTACCACTCATATTGGGGGCCATATCGGAAATCACAAGGTCCACGTGCGAATCGCCGACCGCCTGCAGGATCTGCTGCAACACTTCATCCTGGGTGAAGTCGCCTTGGATAAAGGTAACGTCGGGGATCGAGTCCATTTCCAGGATGTCCGAGGCGATCAGACGGCCCTGCCCGCCAATCAGACGACTGGTCACCTGCGACCAGCCACCGGGAGCCGCACCGAGGTCGATCACGCTCATGCCGGGACGGATCAGGCGGTCTTTCTCCTGGATCTCCAGCAGCTTGTAGCTCGCGCGCGAGCGGTAGCCATCCTTCTGCGCCTGCTTGACGAAAGGATCGTTGAAATGTTCACGCAGCCAGTTTGCGCTGCTTTTGGAACGTTGTACCACGGGGCACCTCGATGATATGCGTCGTGTTTGACTGGGCGGAGCCACAGGCCCTCGGGTAAAATGCCCGTCAATTTTACAGAATCAGACGAAAAGGGTCAGATTATGCCGCTCAATAACGAGCAGAAGAAGCAATACAAGTCCATTGGTCACGACCTGAAGCCGGTCCTGATCGTTGCTGGCAACGGCTTGAATGAAGGCGTGATCGCCGAACTGGAGCGCGCCCTGGTCGACCATGAGCTGATCAAGGTCGAGATTCGCTCGGAAGATCGCGAGGAACGCGCCAAGACCATCGCCGAACTGTGCAAGGCCGGCCGCGCCGAACTGGTGCAGACCATCGGCAAGAAAGCGCTGATCTACCGCAAGAACCCACAGCCGAACAAGCAGCTGTCCAACATCCACCGTTACAAGTAACGGTAGCAGGGCTGCTGCGCAGCCCATCGCGACACAAGGCCGCTCCCACAGGGATTGCACCGACCTACGGCGCAGCGCAATCCCTGTGGGAGCGGCCTTGTGTCGCGAAAGGGCCGCAAAGCGGCCCCAGCGATATTGAGTCGCTTACCGCCGCGCCCTGACCGGGACCGGCTGGGCCACCAGCACGATGCCGGAGAAGCCCAGCACCAGGAAGCAGAACATCTGCCAACGCTCGCCCACGGAGATCCCGTAGCGCAGCGTGTAGTAGCTGACGCAGGCGCCGAAGCCGAGCAGCAGCATCTGGCCGCGGAACTGCCGCCACCAGGCCGCCAGGCCATCCACCCTCGCCAGCACTGCCAACTGGGTCAACAACCCGAGCATAGCCACGCCAATCAACCAGCGGTCGATCTGCGCAGCCACGTCGTGCACCAGCAAAGGCGCCAGGCCACTGACCTTGAGCGCCGGCACCAGCCCCACGTGGAACACCCACAGGCCGCCGACCCAGAACACCTGGGCCAGCTGCCAGAGGATCCCCTCGAGGGATGGCGCCCGCAGGCGCCGGTCAGATGTGCTTGACTTCGACAATCTCGTACTCGACCGTGCCACTTGGCGTCTTGACGACGACAGTATCACCTTCTTCCTTGCCGATGATGGCGCGGGCGATCGGCGCACCGCTGGAGAGCTTGCCCTGCTTCACGTCGGCTTCGTCTTCGCCGACGATCTGGTAGGTCACCTCTTCATCGGTCTCGGTGTTCGCCAGCACCACGGTGGTGCCGAAAATCACCTTGCCGGTGTGGGCGATGGTGGTGACGTCGATCACCACCGAGTTCTGCAGACGGCCTTCGATATCGCGGATACGCGCCTCGACCATACCCTGCTCCTCGCGGGCGGCGTGGTATTCGGCGTTTTCCTTGAGATCGCCCAGCTCGCGAGCCTCGCCGATCGCCTGGCTCAGGCGTGGGCGCTCGGTCTTGCTCAGGAACAGATGCTCTTCCTCCAGGGCGCGAGCGCCCTGGACGGTCATCGGGTATTTGGTAATGCTCATGCTTTGAGTCCTGCATGCAGATCCTGCAGGCGACGAACGGTCTTTTCCGGACCGAATTTCAGCGCCTCGCAGATGGCTTCACCGGCCGCAATGGTGGTGGTGCAGTAGATCTTGTGCTGCAACGCATTGCGACGAATCGAGTAGGAGTCGGCGATCGACTGGCGACCTTCGGTGGTGTTGATGATCAACGACACTTCGTCGTTCTTGATCATGTCGACCACGTGCGGACGCCCCTCGGTCACCTTGTTCACGCGACGCACTTTAAGGCCGGCCGCTTCGATTACCTTGGCGGTGCCGGCAGTGGCGACCACTTCGAAGCCCAGGGCGATCAGGTCGCGGGCAACGCCAGCCACTTGCGGCTTGTCGTCGTCACGCACGCTGATGAACGCGGTACCGCCGGTCGGCAGCACTTCGCTCGCGCCCATCTGGGCCTTGGCGAAGGCTTCGCCGAAGCTGTCGCCGACACCCATGACTTCACCGGTCGATTTCATCTCAGGGCCGAGGATCGGGTCAACCCCCGGGAACTTGGCGAACGGGAAGACGGCTTCCTTGACGCTGTAGAAGTTCGGGATGATTTCCTGGGTGAAGCCCAGCTCTTTCAGGGTCTTGCCGGCCATGACGCGGGCCGCGATCATCGCCAGGGAGGTGCCGATGCACTTGGAGACGAACGGCACGGTACGCGAGGCGCGCGGGTTGACCTCGATCACGTAGATCTTGTCGCCCTGCAGGGCCAGCTGCACGTTCATCAGGCCGACCACGCCCAGCTCCAGGGCCATTTTCTTGACCTGGACGCGGACTTCGTCCTGCACTTGCTGGCTCAGCGAATAAGGCGGCAGCGAGCACGCCGAGTCGCCGGAGTGAACGCCGGCCTGCTCGATGTGCTGCATGATCGCGCCGATCACCACGTCGGTGCCGTCGCAGACCGCATCCACGTCCATCTCGATGGCGCAGTTGAGGAAGTGGTCGAGCAGCACCGGGCTGTCGTTGGAGACCTGTACCGCCTCACGCAGGTAGCGCTTGAGCTCGTCCAGTTCGTAGACGATCTCCATGGCGCGGCCGCCCAGTACGTAGGACGGGCGAACCACCAACGGGTAACCGATCTTGCCTGCGGCAGCGATGGCTTCGTCTTCGCTGCGAACGGTGGCGTTTGGCGGCTGCAGCAGGTTCAGGCGCTGAACCATCTGCTGGAAGCGCTCGCGGTCTTCGGCGCGGTCGATGGCGTCAGGGCTGGTACCGATGATCGGTACGCCGGCTTCTTCCAGGGCACGCGCCAGCTTCAGCGGGGTCTGGCCGCCGTAGTGGACGATCACGCCCTTCGGCTTCTCGACGCGGCAGACTTCCAGCACGTCTTCCAGGGTCAGCGGCTCGAAGTACAGGCGGTCGGAGGTGTCGTAGTCGGTGGAGACGGTCTCAGGGTTGCAGTTGACCATGATGGTCTCGTAACCGTCTTCACGCAGGGCCAGCGCGGCGTGCACGCAGCAGTAGTCGAACTCGATGCCCTGGCCGATACGGTTCGGGCCGCCACCCAGGATCATGATCTTGTCACGGGTCGACGGATTGGCCTCGCACTCTTGCTCGTAGGTCGAGTACAGGTAGGCGGTATCGGTGGCGAACTCGGCGGCGCAGGTGTCGACGCGCTTGTAGACCGGGAACACTTCCAGCTTGTGGCGGTGACGGCGCAGGTTCTTGTCGGTGATGCCGAGCAGCTTGGCCAGGCGCTGGTCCGAGAAGCCCTTGCGCTTGAGGCGCAGCATGTAGTCCTTGTCGATCGACGACAGGGCCAGGGTCTTGACCTTCTCTTCTTCCTTGATCAGGTCTTCCATCTGCACCAGGAACCACAGGTCGATGCCGGTCAGGGCAAAGATTTCCTCGATGGTCATGCCCGAACGCATGGCGTCGGCGACGTACCAGATACGCTCGGCGCCCGGCACGGTCAGTTCGCGCTTGAGGATGCTGGCCGCTTCCGGGCTGGCCAGGTCGACTTTCGGGTCGAGACCGCAGGCGCCGACTTCCAGGCCACGCAGGGCTTTCTGCAGGGACTCCTGGAAGGTGCGGCCGATGGCCATGACTTCACCCACGGATTTCATCTGGGTGGTCAGGCGGGCGTCGGCTTTCGGGAATTTCTCGAAGGCAAAACGCGGCAGCTTGGTGACGACGTAGTCGATCGACGGCTCGAAGGACGCCGGGGTGCGGCCACCGGTGATGTCGTTCTGCAGTTCGTCCAGGGTGTAGCCGATGGCCAGCTTGGCGGCGATCTTGGCGATCGGGAAGCCGGTGGCCTTGGAGGCCAGGGCCGAGGAACGGGAAACCCGCGGGTTCATCTCGATCACGACCATGCGACCAGTGTTCGGGCAGATACCGAACTGCACGTTGGAACCGCCGGTCTCGACACCGATTTCACGCAGCACCGCCAACGAGGCGTTGCGCATGATCTGGTATTCCTTGTCGGTCAGGGTCTGTGCCGGAGCAACGGTGATCGAGTCACCGGTGTGCACGCCCATCGGGTCGAAGTTCTCGATCGAGCAGACGATGATGCAGTTGTCCTTCTTGTCGCGGACCACCTCCATCTCGTACTCCTTCCAGCCGATCAGCGATTCGTCGATCAGCAGCTCCTTGGTCGGCGACAGGTCCAGACCACGGGTGCAGATTTCTTCGAACTCTTCACGGTTGTAGGCGATACCACCGCCCGTGCCGCCCATGGTGAACGACGGGCGGATGATGCATGGGAAGCCGAGTTTCTCGAGGACCGCGTTGGCCTCTTCCATGCTGTGGGCGATACCGGAGCGCGGGCACTCCAGGCCGATGTCCTTCATCGCCTTGTCGAAGCGCGAACGATCTTCAGCCTTGTCGATGGTGTCGGCGTTGGCACCGATCATCTCGACGCCGAACTTCTCCAGGACGCCGTGACGCTCCAGGTCCAGGGCGCAGTTCAGCGCGGTCTGGCCACCCATGGTCGGCAGCACCGCGTCCGGGCGCTCTTTCTCGATGATCTTGGCCACCGACTGCCACTTGATCGGCTCGATGTAGGTGGCGTCGGCCATGGCCGGGTCGGTCATGATGGTGGCCGGGTTGGAGTTCACCAGGATGACGCGGAAACCTTCCTCGCGCAGGGCTTTACAGGCCTGGGCGCCGGAGTAGTCGAATTCGCAGGCCTGGCCGATCACGATCGGGCCAGCGCCGAGAATCAGGATGCTTTTGATGTCTGTACGTTTTGGCATGGTTGTCACTCAAATCCGGGGTCAGTCGGCAAGCCGCTTTGAACAATCTGGGTCAGGCACTGCCGGGCGCGGCGCGAGCCGGCCCGGGGCCTTGAAGCAGGATGCTCAGCGGCGCTTGGCCATGGCATCGGTGAAACGATCGAACAGTGGCGCGACGTCGGTCGGGCCTGGGCTCGCTTCAGGGTGGCCCTGGAAGCTGAACGCGCTCTTGTCGGTGCGCTCGATACCCTGCAGGGTACCGTCGAACAGCGACTTGTGAATGGCGCGTACGTTAGCCGGCAAGGTGGCTTCGTCGACGGCAAAGCCGTGGTTCTGGCTGGTGATCATGACCACGCCGGTGTCCAGATCCTGGACCGGGTGGTTGGCACCGTGGTGGCCATGGCCCATCTTCACGGTCTTGGCGCCGGAGGCCAAGGCCAGCAGTTGGTGGCCGAGGCAGATGCCGAAGACCGGAATCTCGGTCTCGAGGATTTCCTTGATCGCCTGGATGGCGTAGTCGCATGGCTCCGGATCACCAGGGCCGTTGGACAGGAACACACCATCGGGGTTGAGCGCGAGCACTTCGCTGGCAGGGGTCTGGGCAGGCACCACGGTCACGCGGCAACCACGCGCGACCAGCATGCGCAGGATGTTCAACTTGACGCCGTAGTCGAAGGCAACCACGTGGTACGGCAGGTCGGCAGCGTCGATGGTCGGGTGGCTGTCGGTCTTCAGTTCCCAGACGCTGGAACGCCACTCGTAGCGCTCCTTGGTGGAAACGACCTTGGCCAGGTCCATGCCCTTCAGGCCCGGGAAGGCACGGGCAGCGGCGATGGCCTGCTCTTCGGTGATGTTGTCACCGGCGAGGATGCAACCGTTCTGGGCGCCTTTTTCACGCAGGATACGGGTCAGGCGACGGGTATCGATACCGGCGATGGCGACAACATTGTTGGCCTTGAGGTACTCGGGCAGCGACTGGGTATTGCGCCAGTTGCTGGCCAGCAGCGGCAGGTCGCGGATAACCAGGCCGGCGGACCAGACGCGGTTGGATTCGGCGTCTTCCGGAGTGGTGCCGGTATTGCCGATGTGCGGGTAGGTCAGGGTGACGATTTGCTGCGAGTAGGAAGGGTCTGTAAGGATTTCCTGGTAGCCGGTCATAGCGGTGTTGAATACCACCTCGCCAACGGTCTGACCGTCGGCACCAATGGCTTCACCGCGAAAAATACTGCCGTCGGCAAGGGCGAGTATGGCTGGCTTTGTCAAGAAGACCTCCCGTAAATCAAGCATGAAAGGGCGATCGCAGGTTGCAAAAAAGCGGAGTGACGTATGGACACGTCACCCCGCTTTTAAGTGCTGAATTCAATTCGCTGCGCGCTTTTAGTGGACACACTAAAGCTGTAGCTTACAGAAAAGTGCGTTTTGGGTCTACCGTAGATGTGTCTCTAAACCACACTAATGCGACAAGGGGCTGCCAGGCAGCCCCGCGACATCAACGCAGCTCAAGCACGTCCTGCATGTCGTACAGGCCAGGCTCACGCCCCTCCAGCCACAGCGCAGCGCGCACGGCGCCTTTGGCGAACGTCATGCGGCTGGAGGCCTTGTGGGTGATCTCCAGGCGCTCGCCGTCGGCGGCGAACAGCACGGTGTGGTCACCGACCACATCACCGGCACGCACAGTAGCGAAACCGATGGTCTTGCGATCACGGGCGCCAGTCTGGCCTTCACGACCATACACCGCCACTTCCTGCAAGTCGCGCCCCAACGCATTGGCAACCACTTCACCCATGCGCAGAGCGGTCCCCGACGGCGCGTCGACCTTGTGCCGGTGATGAGCCTCGATGATCTCGATATCCACATCATCGCCCAGCACCCGGGCCGCCATGTCCAGCAGCTTGAGGCTGAGGTTCACGCCCACGCTGAAGTTCGCGGCGAAGACGATCGGGATCTCCTTGCCCGCCTCCGCCAGCAGCCCTTTCTCTTCCGGTGTGAAACCGGTGGTGCCGATGACCATGGCCTTGCCCGCCTTGCGGCAGAACGCCAGGTTCTTCAGGGTCACCGAAGGATGCGTGAAATCGATCAGCACATCGAACTCGTCGGCGACCTTGGCCAGGTCATCGCAGATCGGCACGCCGATACGCCCCAGGGCCGCCAGTTCACCGGCATCGGCCCCGACCAGCGAGCTGTCCGGGCGGTCGATCGCCGCTGTCAGCCCGGCCTGGGGCGCCTGCTGCTGCACAGCCTCGACGAGGGTCTTGCCCATCCGCCCCGCCGCACCCATTACCGCAATACGTCGCATAGCCTGTTCCTTCTCAGAGATCGCCGAAGAAGCGCTTCACACCCTCGAACCAGCCGCTGGCCTTGGGCGAATGGGAGCTGTCGCCTTCCAGCGAATCGCGCAGCTCTTCGAGCAGCTCGCGCTGGCGACGACTGAGGTTGACCGGCGTTTCCACCGCCACCCGGCACAGCAGGTCGCCTGCCGCGCCACCGCGCACCGGCGCCACGCCCTTGCCGCGCAAGCGGAACTGCTTGCCGGTCTGGGTGCCTTCGGGGATCTTCAGCTTCACGCGACCATCGAGGGTCGGCACTTCCAGCTCGCCACCCAGGGCGGCATCGGTATAGCTGATCGGCACTTCGCAGTAGAGGTGCTTGCCGTCGCGTTGGAAGATCGGGTGCTCGCGCACATTGACGACCACATACAGGTCACCGGTAGGACCACCATGGGCGCCCGCCTCGCCTTCGCCGGACAGGCGAATGCGATCACCGGTATCGACACCGGCCGGCACCTTGACCGACAGCGTCTTGTATTCCTCGACACGACCTTCGCCGTGGCACGAACCGCAAGGATCGGTGATGATCTTGCCCTGGCCATGGCAACGCGGACAGGTCTGCTGCACGGCGAAGAAGCCCTGCTGCATGCGCACCTGGCCGATGCCGCCGCAGGTCGGGCAGGTCGACGGTGTCGAACCCTTCTTGGCGCCGGAGCCGTCGCACGGCTTGCAGTTGACCAGCGTGGGCACACGAATGTTGACCGTGGTGCCGCGCACCGCCTCTTCAAGATTGAGCTCGAGGGTATAGCGCAGGTCGCTGCCGCGCTGGGCACCGCCACGACCGCCACCGCGGCCGCCGCCGAAGAAGTCGCTGAAGACGTCGCCGAAGATGTCGGAGAAGTTGGCGCCGCCGAAACCGGCACCGCCACCCCCCATGCTCGGGTCGACGCCGGCGTGGCCATACTGGTCGTATGCCGCGCGCTTGCTGGCATCGGACAGCACTTCGTAGGCCTCGTTGGCCTCCTTGAACAGGTCTTCCGACTCCTTGTCGCCCGGATTGCGATCCGGGTGGTACTTCATCGCCAGACGGCGGTAGGCCTTCTTGAGATCACCTTCACTGGCGCCACGCTCGACACCCAGGACCTCATAAAAATCACGCTTTGCCATAGGTCATTTGCACTCTTGGGGGCGTTCGGCATACCTCGGCGCATCGTGCGCCATGCCACCAGCACCTGCCGTCATGGGCGAATGCGCCGCGACAGATGCCGTAAATAATTCTCGTGTTCCAGACACGCCAACGCGGGAGCAAGCTCCCGCGCGGCGACATCCTACCAGTTCACCAGCAAACGACGGTGAACCGGCCGACAACATGCAGGAATTACTGCTTGTTGTTGTCTTTCACTTCTTCGAACTCGGCGTCAACCACGTCGTCGTGCTTGGCTTCCGGCTCGGCCTGCTGGGCGCCGCCCTGCGGTTGCTCGGCCTGTTGCTCGGCGTACATCTTCTGGGCAACAGGCGCCGAAACCTTGGACAGCTCCTCGACCTTGGCGTCGATGGCGGCCTTGTCGTCGCCTTTGACGGCGGCTTCCAGGGCGACCAAGGCGGCCTCGATGGCAGTCTTCTCTTCAGCGGTGACCTTGTCACCGGCTTCAGCGACCATCTTGCGAGTCGAGTGAACCAGCGCGTCACCCTGGTTACGGGCGGCGGCCAGTTCTTCGAACTTGCGGTCTTCCTCGGCGTTGGCCTCGGCGTCACGCACCATTTTCTCGATTTCTTCGTCGGACAGGCCGGAGTTGGCCTTGATCACGATCGACTGCGCCTTGCCGGTGGCCTTGTCCTTCGCGCCGACGTGCAGGATGCCGTTGGCGTCGATATCGAAGGTCACTTCGATCTGCGGCACGCCGCGCGGAGCCGGCGGAATGTCGGCCAGGTCGAACTTGCCCAGCGACTTGTTCTGCGAAGCTTGCTTGCGCTCACCCTGCAGCACGTGGATGGTCACGGCGCCCTGGTTGTCATCGGCGGTCGAGAATACCTGCGACTTCTTGGTCGGAATGGTGGTGTTCTTCTCGATCAACGCGGTCATCACGCCGCCCATGGTTTCGATACCCAGGGTCAGCGGGCTGACGTCCAGCAGCAGCACGTCCTTGACGTCACCAGCCAGAACAGCGCCCTGGATGGCGGCACCCATGGCAACGGCTTCGTCCGGGTTGACGTCCTTGCGCGCTTCTTTACCGAAGAAGTCGGCAACGGCTTTCTGCACCATCGGCATACGGGTCTGGCCACCGACCAGGATCACGTCGTCGATCTTGCTGGCGTCGATACCGGCGTCCTTCAGGGCGATGCGGCATGGCTCGATGGTACGGTTGACCAGGTCTTCGACCAGCGACTCCAGCTTGGAGCGGGAGATCTTCACATTCAAGTGCTTCGGCCCGGTCGCATCTGCGGTGATGTACGGCAGGTTGACATCGGTCTGCTGGCTCGACGACAGCTCGATCTTGGCCTTTTCAGCGGCTTCTTTCAGGCGCTGCAGGGCCAGGGGATCGTTCTTCAGATCCATGCCGGACTCTTTCTTGAACTCGTCGACGAGGTAGTCGATCAGGCGCATGTCGAAGTCTTCGCCACCCAGGAAGGTGTCGCCGTTGGTGGCCAGTACTTCGAACTGGTGCTCACCGTCGACTTCGGCGATTTCGATGACCGAAACGTCGAAGGTACCACCACCGAGGTCATAAACGATGACGGTGTGGTCGCCCTTGGCCTTGTCCATGCCGTACGCCAGCGCAGCGGCGGTCGGTTCGTTGATGATGCGTTTTACGTCCAGACCGGCGATGCGACCGGCATCCTTGGTGGCCTGACGCTGGCTGTCGTTGAAGTAGGCCGGCACGGTGATGACCGCTTCGGTGACCGGCTCGCCGAGGTAATCTTCGGCAGTCTTCTTCATCTTCTTCAGGACTTCGGCGCTGATCTGCGGCGGAGCCATTTCCTTGCCGGAGGCCTCGACCCAGGCGTCACCGTTGCTGGCCTTGACGATCTTGTAAGGCACCAGCTTGATGTCTTTCTGCACGACATCTTCTTCGAAACGGCGGCCGATCAGGCGCTTCACCGCGAACAGGGTGTTGTGCGGGTTGGTGACCGCCTGGCGCTTGGCCGACTGGCCGACCAGGATTTCGCCGTCGTTTGCGTAGGCGATGATCGAAGGCGTGGTACGCGCGCCTTCGGCGTTCTCGATGACCTTGGCGGTGCCGTTTTCCAGCACGGAGACGCAGGAGTTGGTGGTCCCCAGGTCGATACCGATGATTTTACCCATGTTGATTCTCCCGAAACTTGAATTTGATAGCAGCGACTGCCTTGGCCCACTGCACTAATACTTGAAGGCTTGACACCTAGATGGGGGTGCCCGGAAAGATTTCAAGCCTTTTCATTGATCGAAGGCTGCGCAGCGCTCGGCGCCTTGCTGACCACCACCATGGCGGGGCGCAGCAGGCGGCCGTTGAGCAGGTAGCCTTTCTGGAACACGTTCAGCACGCTGTTCGGCTCGACCTCGGCGCTTTCCTGCATGGCCATCGCCTGGTGGTGCTCGGCGTTGAATGGCTGGCCGTGCGGATCGATGGCCTCGAGGTTGTAGCGCTTGAGGGTGTCCTGGAACATCTTCAGGGTCAGCTCGATGCCTTCGCGCATCGGCTTGATGGTCTCGTCGTCGGCGTTGGACAGTTCCAGGCCACGCTCCAGGCTGTCGATGATCGGCAGCAGGTCGCCGGCGAACTTCTCCAGGGCGAACTTATGGGCCTTCTCGACATCCTGCTCGGCACGGCGGCGGATGTTCTGCAGGTCGGCGGCGGCGCGCAGGGACTGGTCCTTGGCGGCGGCCAGCTGCTCCTCGAGCTCCAGGACGCGGGCATCGGCATTCGCGGCGCCTGCTTCTTCGGAATTCAGGTTCTTCTCATCCAGCTGTTCGTCAGCCATTGGGTTTCTCCTCCACGATTTCTGTCGTGCGAGCCAGGCTCGCCATGTCTTGCCGGCTATATGGGGTCGGAAAAACCAGGTTCAAGGGGGAAGGTGCTTTTCCACATTCGTCGACCGGCTATTGGCAGACCCGCGAAAAGCACTGTATAAATATCCAGACACGACCTTCCGGGAGCCGCCCCATGCTGGTGCACCTGTCCATTCACAACTACGCCATCGTCGAACACCTCGACCTCGAAATCGCCCGCGGCATGTCCGTCATCACCGGCGAGACCGGGGCTGGCAAGTCGATCATGCTCGACGCCCTCGGCCTGGCCCTGGGCGACCGCGCCGACAGCGGCGTGGTGCGCCCGGGCACCGACAAGGCAGACATCCTCGCCACCTTCGACCTGGTCGACATCCCCGAGGCCCACGCCTGGCTCGCCGAACGCGACCTGGAAAGCGACGGGCCGTGCATCCTGCGCCGGGTGATTACCGCCGAGGGCCGCAGCCGAGGCTACATCAACGGCACCCCCTGCCCACTGGGCGACCTCAAGGCCCTGGGCGAACTGCTGATCGACATCCACAGCCAGCATGAACACCAGTCACTGCTGAAGACCGACACCCACCGCCGACTGGTTGACGAGTACGCCGGCGCCAGCGACCTGGCCCGCCAGGTCCAACTGGCCGCCAAGCGCTGGAACCAGACACGCCAGGAGCTGGAGCGCCTGAGCAATTCCGGAGACGAGCAACGGGCGCGCCATCAACTGCTCAGCTACCAGCTGGAAGAACTGGACAACCTCGGCCTTGGCGAAAACGAGCTGGAACAGCTGGAACAGGAACACAAGAACCTGACCAACGCCGAGGCGCTGTTCGGCATCTGCCGCCAGGTCATCGAGCAGTGCAGCGAAAGCGACTCGGGCAACGTGCTGAGCGCCCTGACCGTCAGCCTCAACCGGCTCACCGCAGTCGTCAACGGCCCAAAGGCGCTGGACGAGGCGGTCAACCTGATCGCCAGCGCGCAGATCCAGGTAGAGGAGGCCGTTGGCGAACTCAACCGCTTCCTCGACAACTTCGACGCCGACCCTATGCGCCTTCAGGCCCTGGAAGAGCGCCTGGACACCATCTATACCCTCGCCCGCAAACACCGTGTACACCCCACCGAGCTGCCGCACCTGCAACAGCGCCTGATGGAGGAGCTCGAAGGACTTAACGCCAGCGATGAGTCGATTGAGCGCCTGGGCGAGGAGCTGGCCGCGTATGCCCAGCACTATAAAGAGAAGGCCAGCGAGCTGAGCGCGCTGCGCCAGCAGGCCGCCAAGCAACTGGCCACCGCCGTCGAGCAGGAAATCCAGCGCCTGGGCATGCCCGGCGGGCGCTTCTGCATCGAACTTACGCCCTTCGACAACGGCGACCTTTCGCCCCATGGCCTGGAGCAGATCGAACTGCTGGTCAGCGCCAACCCCGGCCAGCCACTCAAGGGCCTGGCCAAGGTCGCCTCGGGCGGCGAGCTGTCGCGTATCAGCCTGGCGATCCAGGTGATCACCGCGCAGACCTCGCGCATTCCGACCCTGGTGTTCGACGAAGTGGACGTGGGGATCGGTGGCCCGACGGCAGAGATCGTCGGCCAACTGCTTCGCCGCCTAGGCGAGCGCGGCCAGGTCCTGACCGTGACCCACCTGCCCCAGGTGGCAGCGCAGGGCCATCACCACCTGTTCGTGCACAAGGTGCGCAACAGCGACACCACGCACACCGCCGTGGCCAGCCTGGGCAAGCGCGAGCGGGTCGAGGAAGTGGCGCGGATGCTGGGCGGGATCGACCTGACCAAAGAATCGCTGGCCCATGCGCGCAAGATGGTAGTGAGCAGCAAGGCCTGAGCCTGCGCGGTCCCTGTAGCAGCGGCCTTGTGTCGCGAAAGGGGCGCGCAGCTGCCCCAGGATCTCTGCATGACTCAGAATTGCAGGGGCTGCTATGCAGCCCTTTCCGGCCGGTCCGACGCCTCGGCAAGGCCGCTCCTACAGAGATCGCGCAAGACTTGAAACACCACAAAGCACAAAGGCGACCCGAAGGTCGCCTTTGCCATCAATAACGATCTAAATCGTTACTTCTTTTTACGCACATACAGAACCAGATTGTGGTCCACCAGCTCGAAGCCATGCTCGGCAACGATCTCTTTCTGGCGTTTCTCGATTTCGGCATCGAAGAATTCAATGACTTCACCGCTGTCCACGTTGACCATGTGATCGTGGTGCTTGCCATCCGCCAGCTCGAACACCGCGTGGCCGCCATCAAAGTTGTGGCGCTCCACCAGGCCCGCCGCTTCGAATTGGGTCAGTACGCGGTACACGGTCGCCAGACCGACATCCTCGCCAGCTTCCATCAGCGCCTTGTAGACATCCTCGGCACTCATGTGACGCTGCTCGGCGGAGTCGAGCATCTGAAGAATCTTGACTCGAGGCAGGGTAACCTTGAGGCCCGCTTTGCGCAATTCGCTATTTTCAACCATGGTCAGCTTTCTCGCCGATGCTGCTTCGCAGCTTCTCTTAATACGGGTATGATCGGGGTTTACGTTGTCCAGCCAAGATAGTGGAAGTCGCCCACCGATGCAAAACACCAAGCTCTTGCTAACCAGCCTCACCCTAGTGGGACTGCTCGCACTCGCCGGTTGCTCGTTTCCCGGGGTTTACAAAATCGACATCCAGCAGGGCAATGTCGTCACGCAAGACATGATAGACCAATTGCGTCCGGGAATGACCCGCCGGCAAGTAAGGTTTATCATGGGCAACCCGCTGCTGCAGGACACTTTCCACACCAACCGCTGGGACTACCTGTACAGCCTGCAGCCCGGCGGCGGCCAGCGCCAGCAAGAGCGCATGAGCATCTTCTTCAACGAGAGCGACCAACTGGTCAGCCTCTCCGGCGACTTCATGCCGGGCGTCAGCCGCGACCAGGAAATCCTCGGCGGCAGCGGCGACACCACGGTCAGCCCGGACAAGCAGCCCAGCCAATCCGAAAAGCCGGCCAAGCCAGGCTCGCTGGAAGACACACTGCAGAAAGAAATCGACAACATCGAGACCACCCCGGTCCCGACGCCAGCACCGCTGGAAACCTCGCCGCAGTAAATGCGCCGACACTAAAAAGCCCGGATCCAGTCCGGGCTTTTTATTGCGCTGTCAAAAAGCCTGCGGATCAGACCACGAGCCCTGATCAGCCATTGATCTGCTTGGCACGCTGGCAAAACGCATCGACCATGGTATTGGCCGCCTGGTTGAACAATGGCCCCAGGGTCGCCCGCACCAGGGCGCCGGCATAATCGAACGACAGGTCGAGGCTGATCTTGCAGGCCTTCTCGCCCAGCGGTTTGAACACCCACAAACCGTGCAGCTGGGTGAACGGCCCATCTTCCAGGTTCATTTCGATCGACTGGCCCGGCACCAGCACATTGCGCGTGGTGAACTGCTGGCTCATACCGCCCTTGGCCACTTCCAGCCTGGCCCGCATGTGCGTGTCGCTGGCCTCGAGCACTGTGGAAGCCGAGCACCAGGGCAGGAACTCCGGGTAGCTGGCCACATCATTGACCAGGTCGTAGAGCGCCTGGGCAGGGAACGGCAGCAGGGCGGAGCGTTGAATATGGGTAGTCATCCAGGCGTCACTTCCAATCTGGGCGGCGGCGCGTCACAGCGCCTCGAATACGGTTCTGTGTGGCAGAACGAGGCCTGTATTGTCCGGGATTCACACAACTGGCTCAAGCGCACCTAAACCCCATAGCCGAGGACGCGGACTCTCCCTATAATGCCGCCCCTATGGCTAAGCAAAAGAAACATCCGACCGGGACCATCGCGCAGAACAAGAAGGCGCGACACGATTACTTCATCGAACACAAGTTCGAGGCCGGGCTGGTCCTGTCCGGCTGGGAAGTAAAGAGCCTGCGGGCCGGCAAGGCGCACCTGACCGACAGCTACGTGCTGCTCAAGGATGGCGAAGCCTGGCTGTTCGGCAGCCACATCACCCCGCTGACAACCGCCAGCACCCACGTCATCGCCGACCCGATCCGCACCCGCAAGTTGCTGCTGAACAAGCGCGAGCTGGAGCGCCTGGAAGCGGCCGTGGCGCAGAAGGGCTACACCTGCGTGGCGATGTCGCTGTACTGGAGCAAGCACCTGATCAAGTGCGAAATCGCGCTCGGCAAGGGCAAGAAGGAGTTCGACAAGCGCGACACCGTGCGCGAACGCGACTCCAACCGCGAGCTGCAACGCACGATGCGCAACAAGGGCAAGGAAGAATAATTCCTGCCCTGCTCGGTCACTGTTGGGGCGGCCTCGTGTCGCGATAGGACTGCGAAGCAGCCCCGACGATCTTGAGTGGTACAAAGATCCCGAGGCCGCTCCCACAAGAACCGCGTACGCCGTCACTCAGCGCCCGCTGCGCCGCTCTGCCCGGGCCACCCTCTGGGCCTCCTGCTGCGCCTCTTGCAGCACCTCCTGCACATACAGGATGTGCCGGCTCGACACCTCCCGCGCATCGTCCGCCCGCCCCTCGACAATCGCCAGGTACAACTCGCGATGCTGGCTGATCAGCATGTCGCGGGTCTCCGTGCGCTGCTGGTACATGCCGCCGATGTTGGTCACCACATTGCGCTTGAGCAGGTCGAACAAGCCGCGGATGGTATGCAGCAGCACAGCGTTGTGACTGGCTTCGGCAATGGCCAGGTGGAAACGCGCATCGGCCGCGCCCTCCTCCACCCGGTCCACCTCGCCGACACGGTTGTAGCAATCCTGCAGCGCATCGAACGCCGTCTTCAATCGCTCGCGATCAGGCTCGGTAGCACGCAGGGCCGCGTAGTAGGCGCATGAGGCCTCCAATGTATGACGGAACTCCAGCAAGTCGCGCTGGGCCTCCGGATTGCGCTCCAACAGCTGCAATAGCGGGTCGCTGAAGGTGGAACCCAGGGCTTCTGCCACATAGTTGCCACCACCCTGGCGGCTGACCAGCAGCCCCTTTGCCACCAGCTTCTGGATTGCCTCGCGCAGCGACGGACGAGACACGCCGAACTGCTCGGCCAGGACGCGTTCGGCGGGAAGTCGCTGCCCCGAAGTCAGCGTGCCCTCGAGAATCATCCCTTCCAACCGGTCGACGATGTCGTCGGACAGGCGCCGCTGGCGGACCTGATCAAAAACCATTGCTTGCTCTCCACGAACCCCGGGGATGCGAATCCGGGGGCGCCTATTCTGCGCCTATCCAGCCTGCGCCGACACCCATCAGGCGGCGATTTTCCCTGCCGCTCAGATGCCCGCTCATCGGTATCCGACCAAAGTTTTCCACAGGACAAATTGACACACCCCGCGCGGCGCTCTTAACCTAGCGCCCAGTCATTGTAAATTGGTATTACCAATTATCCAATGCCAGTGCCTTGACCAACAACAATTAGGGGCCACCCCATATGCAAACCTGGCAACAACTCTATACCCCGCTTGGTAGCCTCGGCCTGTCCGCGCTGGCGGCGGTCATCCCCATCGTGTTCTTCTTCCTCGCCCTTGCCGTGTTCCGCCTCAAGGGCCACGTCGCCGGCAGCATCACCCTCGCGCTGTCGATCCTGGTGGCGATCTTCGCCTTCCAGATGCCTGTCGACATGGCCCTGGCCGCCGCGGGTTATGGCTTCCTCTACGGCCTGTGGCCGATTGCCTGGATCATCGTCGCCGCGGTGTTCCTCTACAAACTGACGGTCAAGAGCGGCCAGTTCGAGGTGATCCGCAGCTCGGTGCTGTCGATCACTGACGACCAGCGTCTGCAAGTGTTGCTGATCGGCTTCTGCTTCGGTGCCTTCCTCGAAGGCGCGGCCGGCTTCGGCGCCCCGGTGGCCATCACCGCCGCACTGCTGGTGGGCCTGGGCTTCAACCCGCTGTACGCCGCCGGCCTGTGCCTGATCGCCAACACCGCGCCAGTGGCCTTCGGCGCCCTGGGCATCCCGATCATCGTCGCCGGGCAAGTGACCGGTATCGACGCCTTCCACATCGGCGCCATGACTGGCCGCCAGCTGCCGCTGCTCTCGCTGTTCGTGCCGTTCTGGCTGGTGTTCATGATGGACGGCGTGCGCGGCGTGAAAGAGACCTGGCCCGCCGCCCTGGTGGCCGGCCTGAGCTTCGCCGTCACCCAGTACTTCACCTCCAACTTCATCGGCCCGGAGCTGCCGGACATCACCTCGGCCCTGGCCAGCCTGATCGCCCTGACCCTGTTCCTGAAGGTCTGGCAGCCCAAGCGCTCGTTCGCCGAAGCCAAGGGCAGCGTCGGCGCCGCCGTCGTGCAATCGGGTGGCAGCCAGCCTTCGCCGTACAGCTTCGGCGAGATCTTCAAGGCCTGGTCGCCCTTCCTGATCCTGACCGTGCTGGTCACGATCTGGACCCTGAAGCCGTTCAAGGCGGCCTTCGCCCCGGGCGGCGCGATGTACAACTTCGTGTTCAACTTCGCCATCCCGCACCTCGACCAGTTGGTGATCAAGACCGCGCCGATCGTCACCGCGCCGACCGCCATGCCGGCGGTGTTCAAGCTCGACCCGATCTCCGCCACCGGCACCGCGATCTTCCTCTCGGCACTGATCTCGATGTGGGTATTGAAGATCAACTTCAAAACTGGTCTGACCACTTTCAAGGAGACTTTCTGGGAACTGCGCTGGCCAATCCTGTCGATCGGCATGGTGCTGGCCTTCGCCTTCGTCACCAACTACTCGGGCATGTCCTCGACCATGGCTCTGGTGCTGGCCGGCACGGGCGCCGCGTTCCCGTTCTTCTCGCCGTTCCTGGGCTGGCTGGGCGTGTTCCTGACCGGTTCCGACACCTCGTCCAACGCCCTGTTCAGCTCGTTGCAAGCCACCACCGCGCACCAGATCGGGGTCAACGACACCCTGCTGGTGGCGGCCAACACCAGCGGCGGCGTGACCGGCAAGATGATCTCGCCGCAGTCGATCGCCGTGGCCTGCGCCGCCACCGGCCTGGTCGGCAAGGAATCCGACCTGTTCCGCTTCACCGTCAAGCACAGCCTGTTCTTCGCCACCATCGTCGGCCTGATCACCTTGATCCAGGCCTATTGGCTGACCGGCATGCTGGTTCATCACTAAAGTGAAAGGGCACGGGCGCCGACCAGCGCCCGACACCTCCTTCAACCCACGCTGCGAGAATCCATGATCATTTCCGCCTCCACCGACTATCGCGCCGCGGCCCAACGCAAGCTGCCCCCCTTCCTCTTCCACTACGCCGACGGCGGTGCCTACGCCGAGCACACCCTGCGCCACAACGTCTCGGACCTGGCCAGCATCGCCCTGCGTCAGCGCGTGCTGAAGAACATGTCGGACCTGAGCCTGGAGACCCGACTGTTCGACGAAACCCTGAGCATGCCTGTGGCCCTGGCCCCGGTCGGCCTCACCGGCATGTACGCCCGCCGTGGCGAAGTGCAGGCGGCGCGCGCGGCGGCGGCCCACGGCATCCCGTTCACCATGTCCACGGTATCGGTGTGCCCGATCGAAGAGGTGGCCCCGGCCATCGACCGGCCGATGTGGTTCCAGCTGTATGTACTGAAAGACCGTGGCTTCATGCGCAACGCCCTGGAGCGCGCGAAAGCGGCCGGCGTGAAGACCCTGGTGTTCACCGTCGACATGCCCGTGCCCGGCGCCCGCTACCGAGATGCCCACTCCGGCATGAGCGGCCCGAACGCGCCGCTGCGCCGCGTGTGGCAGGCCATGACTCACCCGCAGTGGGCGCTGGATGTCGGCCTGCTCGGCCGCCCCCATGACCTGGGCAACATCTCCAAATACCGGGGCAACCCCACGGGCCTGGCCGACTACATCGGCTGGCTGGGCAACAATTTCGACCCGTCCATCTCCTGGAAAGACCTGGAGTGGATCCGCGAATTCTGGGACGGCCCGATGATCATCAAGGGCATCCTGGACGCCGACGACGCCCGCGATGCGGTCAAGTTCGGCGCCGACGGCATCGTCGTCTCCAACCACGGCGGCCGCCAGCTCGACGGCGTGCTGTCCAGCGCCCGCGCCCTGCCCGCGATCGCCGATGCGGTGAAGGGCGACATCAAGATCCTCGCCGACTCCGGCATCCGCAGCGGCCTGGACGTAGTGCGCATGGTCGCCCTGGGCGCCGACACCGTGCTGATCGGCCGCGCCTTCCTCTATGCCCTGGCCACCCATGGCGAAGCGGGCGTGAAGAACCTGCTGGAGCTGTTCGAGAAAGAAATGCGCGTGGCCATGGTGCTGACCGGCGCCAAGTCTATCAGCGAGATCACCCGCGACTCGCTGGTCCGCGAACTGGGCGCCTGAGCGCGCCCGCCAACGCCTGATTGCCCGGGGCACGCCGCGCACAAGACGCCGCGGCCCCGCGAGGAGACTGCATGAGCCTGCCCGCCGCGTTCCTGCGTGATGCCGAGCGCCTGATCCCCGCCGAACGCCGCTTCGACGACCCGACCTCGACCTTGGCGTTCGGTACCGACGCCAGTTTCTACCGACTGATTCCCAAGCTGGTGGTGCGCGTGGAATCCGAGGACGAAGTGGTCGCCCTGCTCCAGCTGGCCCAGCGTGACCGGGTACCGGTGACCTTCCGCGCCGCCGGCACCAGCCTGTCGGGCCAGGCCATCAGCGACTCGGTGCTGATCGTGCTCGGCGACAACTGGAACGGCCGGGAGATTCGCGGCCAGGGCACGCAGATCCGTCTGCAGCCCGGGGTAATCGGTGCCCAGGCCAACGCCTGGCTCGCCCCCTTCGGGCGCAAGATCGGCCCGGACCCGGCCTCGATCAACGCCTGCAAGATCGGCGGCATCGTCGCCAACAACGCCAGCGGCATGTGCTGCGGCACCGCGCAGAACACCTACCACACCCTTGCCGGCCTGCGCCTGGTGCTGGCCGACGGCACCCGCCTGGACAGCGAGGACCCGGCCAGTGTTGCCGCGTTCGAGCAAAGCCACGCCGGTCTGCTGGATGAACTCGCGCGCCTTGGCCGCGAGACCCGCGCCAACACCGAGCTGGCCGGTCGCATCCGCCACAAGTACCGGTTGAAGAACACCACAGGCCTGTCGCTCAACGCGCTGGTGGACTACGACCAGCCGCTCGACATCCTGCAGCATCTGCTGGTGGGCTCCGAAGGCACCCTCGGTTTCATCAGCGCCGTCACCTACGACACCGTGCCCGACCATCCGCACAAGGCCAGCGCGCTGCTGGTGTTCCCGAGCGTCGAAAGCTGCTGCCGGGCGGTGACGCTGCTCAAGCCGCAACCGGTCTCCGCCGTGGAGCTGCTCGACCGCCGCAGCCTGCGTTCGGTGCAAGAGATGCCTGGCATGCCGGCATGGGTGAAAGGCCTTTCCGACAACGCCTGCGCCCTGCTGATCGAGTCCCGAGCCGCCAGCCAAAGCCTGCTGCACGAGCAGCTCGACCAGGTGATGGCAGCCATCGCCGAGTTCCCGCTGGAGCAGAAGGTCGCCTTCAGCGAAGACCCGGCGGTGTACAACCAGCTGTGGAAGATTCGCAAAGACACCTTCCCCGCCGTCGGAGCCGTGCGCCAGACCGGCACCACGGTGATCATCGAGGACGTTACCTTCCCCATCGAGCAACTGGCCGAAGGCGTCAACCGCCTGATCCAGCTGTTCGACAAGCACCGTTACGACGAGGCGATCATTTTCGGTCACGCCCTGGAAGGCAACCTGCACTTCGTCTTCACCCAGGGCTTCAACAATGCCGAAGAAGTGGCGCGCTACCAGGCGTTCATGGACGATGTGGCGCAATTGGTGGCGGTGGAGTTCGGCGGCTCGCTCAAGGCCGAGCACGGCACCGGGCGCAACATGGCGCCGTTCGTCGAGCTGGAATGGGGCAACGACGCCTACCAGCTGATGTGGCAGCTCAAGCACCTGCTCGACCCGAACGGCATCCTCAACCCCGATGTGGTGCTGAGTGAGGATCCTGACATCCACCTGAAGAACCTCAAGCCGCTGCCGGCCGCCGACGAGATCGTCGACAAGTGCATCGAGTGCGGGTTCTGCGAGCCGGTGTGCCCATCGAAAGGGCTGACCTTGAGCCCACGCCAGCGCATCGTCATGTGGCGCGACATCCAGGCGAAGAAGCGCGCCGGCGTCGACACTCGCGAACTGCTGCGCACCTATCAGTACCAAGGCATCGACACCTGCGCCGCCACGGGCCTGTGCGCCCAGCGTTGCCCGGTGGGCATCAATACCGGCGAGCTGGTGAAGAAGTTGCGCGGCCAGGCCGCCGAGCACGGCAAGGCCGCCGACTGGCTGGCCGAGCATTTCCACGCCACCCTGCGCGGCGCCCGCTTCACCCTGGCCGCCGCCGATGGCGCGCGCAGGCTGCTCGGCGCTCCACGCATGAGCCGCCTCAGCGCCAGCCTGAGCAGGGCCAGCAAGGGCCGCCTGCCGCAGTGGACGCCCGCCATGCCGCAGCCGCTGCGCGCCATCGACTTCCCCGCGCCGAGCCACGATGCCCGACCAAGGGTCGTCTACCTGGCCGCCTGCGTGTCGCGAGTGATGGGCCCGGCCTACGCCGACCGCGAACAGAGCTCGCTGCTGGACAAGACCCGCGCCCTGCTGGAAAAGGCCGGCTACCAGGTGGTGTTCCCGGACAATTCCGATAGCCTGTGCTGCGGCCAGCCGTTCGCCTCCAAGGGCTACCCCGAGCAGGCCGAGCACAAGCGCCAGGAGTTGATCAACGCCCTGCTGCACGCCAGCCGCGGCGGCCTCGACCCGATCTACTGCGACACCAGCCCCTGCACCCTGCGCCTGGTGCAGGACCTGGGCGAGTCGCGGCTGGACCTGTACGACCCGGTGCGTTTCATCCGCACCCACCTGGTCGACAGGCTGGAGTTCATCCCCCAGGACGAGCCGGTGGCGGTGCACGTGACCTGCAGCACCCAGCACCTGGGTGAAAGCCAGGCGCTGATCGACCTGGCGCGCCGCTGCAGCCGGCAGGTGGTGATCCCCGAGGGCATCCATTGCTGCGGCTTCGCCGGCGACAAGGGCTTCACCACCCCGGAGCTCAACGCCCACTCCCTGCGCACACTCAAGGACGCCGTGCAGTATTGCAGCGAAGGGATCTCCACCAGCCGCACCTGCGAAATCGGCCTGTCGAGCCACAGCGGCATCGACTATCACGGCCTGGTGTACCTGGTCGACCGGGTTACCCGCGCGCGAAGCCTCTGAACCGCAGGGCTGCCCCGCTCTCTCCCGTGGGAGCGGGCTAGCCCGGCGATGGCACCGGTTAATTACGGCCCCACAACTGCGTCCTGCACAAAGCCCCCGCACTCAAGTAAACTGGCGGCCTTTTCGCGCAGCCTCGGGCTGCCCCTGTCGATATACCAAAGGTGCCCGCCATGCCCTGGCTGCAAGTACGCCTGGCCATCAGCCCGGAACAAGCCGAAACCTACGAAGATGCCCTGCTCGAAGTAGGCGCCGTCTCGGTGACTTTCATGGACGCCGAAGACCAGCCGATCTTCGAACCGGACCTCAACACCACCCCGCTGTGGTCGCATACGCACCTGCTGGCGCTGTTCGAGGCCGATGCCGAGCCCGAGCAGGTGTTCGCCCACCTGCGCCTGCTGACCGGCGCCGAGCTGCCCGAGCACCACGCCGAGGTGATCGAGGACCAGGACTGGGAACGCAGCTGGATGGACAACTTCCAGCCCATGCGCTTCGGCCAGCGCCTGTGGATCGTGCCGAGCTGGCACGAAGCCCCTGAAAAGGACGCCGTCAACCTGCTGCTCGACCCGGGCCTGGCCTTCGGCACCGGCACCCACCCAACCACCGCGCTGTGCCTGGAATGGCTTGACGGCCAGCAACTGGAAGGCACGCAGGTGCTGGACTTCGGCTGCGGCTCGGGCATCCTCGCCATCGCCGCGCTGCTGCTGGGCGCCCGCGAGGCGGTCGGCACCGACATCGACGTGCAGGCGCTGGAAGCCTCGCGCGACAATGCCCAGCGCAACGGTATCGCCGACGCGCGGTTCGCCCTGCACCTGCCCGAGCAGATGCCGGCCATGCAGGCCGACGTGCTGGTGGCCAATATCCTGGCCGGCCCGCTGGTCTCGCTGGCGCCGCAACTGTCCGCCCTGGTGCGTCCCGGTGGCCTGCTGGCGCTGTCGGGCATCCTTGCCGAACAAGGCGAGGAAGTGGCCGCCGCCTATACGGCGGACTTCGACCTGGACCCGATCGTCGTGCGCGACGGCTGGGTACGTATCAGTGGTCGCCGCCGCTAAGCGCGCCTAGACTCATTTCCTGCACAGCTCCCCGGACAGCCGCATGACCGACAGTTTCGTCACCCAGTGCCCGCATTGCCAGACCAGCTTTCGCGTCACCCATCACCAGTTGAGCGTGGCCCGCGGCGTGGTGCGCTGCGGCCATTGCCTGCAGGTGTTCAACGCGGCGAAACAGCTGCTGGAGCAGAACCGCGCCGCCACCGCCGAAGGCAGCGCCGAGGCACCGCCCGCCGTGGCCGAGCCGGTCGCACCGGTGGCCACGGCAGCCGAGCCGGCGGCCGAAACCCCGGCACCGGGCGACGACAACTGGAGCGTCACGGCCGAGGAGCTGGACGCCCTCGACCTCGACCAGGAACTGGCGCGCCTTGAACGACGCAGCCCGGGTGACCGGCGCGGCGCGGCGCAGAGCGTGCTGCAAGCCCGTCGCGATGAGCAGGTCGGGGATGGACATGGCGATGAACTGTTCGGCACGGCCACCGATGACGACCTGACGCCCGCACAGGTGCGCGAGGAAGCGCCGGTACTGGTCGAACAGGAACCGCTGGACCTGGAGGCCGCGGCCGACGAACGCACCGAACCGACGCTCGGCAACGCCGATCTCGACCTGGACGACGAACCGCCGGTGCGCCACCAGCCACCGGCCGATGAACTCGACGAGCCACTGGAGCGGTTGTCCGTCAACGACGAGCCGGTTCCGCAAAAGGGCCTGTCGGCGCTGGACGACGAGGTCCGCAGCGAGCCGCTCTCGGCCCGCGACGAGGAGCCCGACGAACAGCACGGGCAGCGCCTGGAGCCGAGCCTGGCGATCAAGCCCGAACGCACGCGCAAGGAGCCGCTGGTCAATGTGGTCGACGATCCGTTGCAGCTGGACTGGGAAAAGCCCGCGCCGAACTGGGGCAAGCGCCTGCTGTGGAGCTTCCTGACGCTGCTGGCCGCCGCCCTGCTGGCGTTCCAGTACGTCTGGTTCCACTTCGACGAGATGGCCCGCCAGGACCAGTACCGCCCCTGGTTCCAGCAACTGTGTCCGGCGCTCGGCTGCCAGGTGCCGACCCGCGTGGACATCTCGCGGATCAAGAGCAGCAATCTGGTGGTGCGCAGCCACCCGGACTTCAAGGGCGCGCTGATCGTCGACGCGATCATCTACAACCGTGCCCCCTTCGCCCAGCCCTTCCCCTTGCTGGAACTGCGCTTCGCCGACCTCAACGGCCAGCTGATCGCCAGCCGGCGCTTCAAGCCCAGCGAATACCTGTCGGGCGAACTGGCCGGCCGCGGCGAGATGCCCAGCCAAACGCCGATCCATATCGCCCTGGACATCCTCGACCCGGGGCCGAAGGCGGTGAACTACAGCCTGAGCTTCCGCTCGCCGGAATAAGCGACCAGCGGCAAGCGCGCCCTACTGGCTCGCCAGCGTTGCGAACGGGCCGCAAAGCGGCCCCAGGTTCAGCGCAACGTGCTGAATTTCCAGTACCCGCGGCATCGGTCATAACGCCGCAACTGTTCAGATTTTATCCAGATTCATCTTTATCCGGTCATCGAGAGCGGGTATCATGCCATCCCTTTTTCGAACTCCAATGATTCGGCCCCACAACAGGGAACACCTATGTCGGCGGTACGCATCGGCCCTTACACACTGCAGAACAACCTGATCCTGGCTCCCATGGCCGGCGTCACGGACCAGCCTTTTCGCACCCTGTGCAAACGCCTCGGGGCGGGCATGGTGGTCTCGGAGATGGTCTCCAGCGACATGCGCCTGTGGAACAGCCGCAAGTCGAGCCTGCGCCGCATCCACGAAGGTGATCCCGAGCCGCGCTCGGTGCAGATCGCCGGCGGCGACGCGCAGATGATGGCCGAGGCGGCCCGGGCCAACGTCGAGGCCGGCGCCCAGATCATCGACATCAACATGGGTTGCCCGGCGAAAAAAGTCTGCAACAAGGCCGCAGGCTCTGCTTTATTGAGAGATGAAGCCTTGGTCACCGAGATCCTCCACGCCGTCGTCGGCGCCGTGGACGTCCCGGTGACGCTGAAGATCCGCACCGGCTGGGACCGGGCGAGCAAGAACGGCCTGAATGTGGCGAAGATCGCCGAACAGGCCGGCATCCAGGCGCTGGCGGTGCATGGCCGCACACGCGCCGACCTGTACACCGGTGACGCCGAGTACGACACCATCGCCGCGATCAAGCAGGCGGTGTCGATCCCGGTATTTGCCAACGGCGACATCACCTCGCCGGAAAAGGCCCGGGCGGTGCTGCACGCCACCGGTGCCGACGGCCTGCTGATCGGCCGTGCCGCCCAGGGGCGGCCGTGGATTTTCCGCGAGATCGAGCATTTCCTGCGCACGGGTGAGCACATGCCCGCACCGGCGCTGGACGAAGTGGAACGCATTCTGCTGGAGCACCTGGCTGCGCTGCACGCCTTCTACGGCGATGTGATGGGCGTGCGTATCGCCCGCAAGCACGTGGGCTGGTACCTGGCGACCCGACCCGGCGGCAAGGAGTTCCGCAGCCGGTTCAACGCTTTGGAAGACACACAAGCGCAGTGCGCCAACGTTCAGGCGTTTTTCGCCGAACGTCGACAGAGCCTTGGGACAGAGGACGAACAAGGGGTGGCCGCATGACGATGATGACCGAGACATTAGTGAGTGGAACAACGCCCGTGAGCGACAACGCCAACCTCAAGCAGCACCTGAACACGCCGAGCGAGGAGGGCCAGACCCTGCGCGACAGCGTCGAGAAGGCGCTGCACAACTACTTCGCCCACCTGGAAGGCGCTACCGTCACGGACGTGTACAACCTGGTGCTCTCGGAAGTCGAGGCGCCCTTGCTCGAATGCGTGATGAACTACGTCAAGGGCAACCAGACCAAGGCCAGCGAGATGCTCGGACTCAACCGAGGCACGCTGCGCAAGAAGCTCAAGCAGTACGATCTGTTGTAAGGCCAGAACCCCAACCAGAAAAGGCGCTCATGCAAAAAGGCGCCTTTTTTGCTGACTCCACCGCGTTATGGAATCTGAAATGACCGACCAGACTACCCGCCTGCCGATCCGCCGCGCCCTGATCAGCGTCTCCGACAAGACCGGTATCCTCGAATTCGCCCGTGAGCTGCAACAGCTCGGTGTCGAGATCCTGTCCACCGGCGGCACCTACAAGCTGCTCAAGGACAATGGCGTGAGCGCGGTGGAAGTGGCCGATTACACCGGCTTCGCCGAAATGATGGACGGCCGGGTCAAGACCCTGCATCCGAAGATCCACGGCGGCATCCTCGGCCGTCGCGGCACCGACGACGCCATCATGAACGAGCACGGCATCAAGCCGATCGACCTGGTCGCGGTCAACCTGTACCCGTTCGAAGCCACCATCAGCAAGCCGGGCTGCGACCTGCCGACCGCCATCGAGAACATCGACATTGGCGGCCCGACCATGGTCCGTTCGGCAGCGAAAAACCACAAAGACGTGGCCATCGTGGTCAACACTGGTGACTACGCCGGTATCGTCGAGGGCCTCAAGGCCGGTGGCCTGACCTACGCCCAGCGCTTCGACCTGATGCTCAAGGCGTTCGAGCACACTGCCGCCTACGACGGCATGATCGCCAACTACATGGGCACCATCGACCAGGCCAAGCAGACCCTGTCGACCGAAGGCCGCAGCGAATTCCCGCGCACCTTCAACAGTCAGTTCGTCAAAGCCCAGGAAATGCGCTACGGCGAGAACCCGCACCAGAGCGCGGCGTTCTACGTCGAGGCCAAGAAGGGCGAGGCCAGCATCTCCACCGCGATCCAGCTGCAAGGCAAGGAGCTGTCGTTCAACAACGTGGCCGACACCGACGCCGCGCTGGAGTGCGTGAAGAGCTTCGTCAAGCCGGCCTGCGTCATCGTCAAGCACGCCAACCCATGCGGCGTGGCCGTGGTGCCTGAAGATGAGGGCGGCATCCGCAAGGCCTATGACCTGGCCTACGCCACCGATACCGAATCGGCCTTCGGCGGCATCATCGCCTTCAACCGCGAACTGGACGGCGAAACCGCCAAAGCTATCGTCGAACGTCAGTTCGTCGAAGTGATCATCGCCCCGAAAATCTCCCAGGCCGCCCGCGAAGTCGTGGCCGCCAAGCAGAACGTACGCCTGCTGGAGTGCGGCGAGTGGCCAGCCGAGCGCGCCGCCGGTTGGGACTTCAAACGCGTCAACGGTGGCCTGCTGGTGCAGAGCCGCGATATCGGCATGATCAGCGCCGACGACCTGAAGATCGTCACCCAGCGCGCACCGACCGAGCAGGAGGTCCACGACCTGGTCTTCGCCTGGAAAGTGGCCAAGTTCGTCAAGTCCAACGCCATCGTCTACGCCAAGAACCGCCAGACCATCGGCGTCGGCGCCGGCCAGATGAGCCGCGTCAACTCCGCGCGCATCGCCGCGATCAAGGCCGAACACGCCGGTCTGCAGGTGCAGGGCGCGGTGATGGCCTCGGACGCGTTCTTCCCGTTCCGCGACGGCATCGACAATGCGGCTAAAGTGGGTATCAGCGCCGTGATCCAGCCGGGTGGCTCGATGCGTGATGCCGAAGTCATCGCCGCTGCCGACGAAGCCGGCATTGCGATGGTGTTCACCGGCATGCGCCACTTCCGCCACTGATTTACGGCAATCGGCCGCACTGAAGCAGGCATCTGCTGCGTTGGGGCCGGTTCCGCTGATGCTCATTGCCAGAAGGCAACTCCGCTCATCGGAACCGGCCCCGCCTTGCATCTACCTGCTTCATTGCGACCTCGTACAGCGTGAGGCCTTGCCTCCCGTCCGAAAGAATTCGAGGTTTTGACATGAAAGTTTTGATCATCGGCAGCGGCGGTCGTGAACACGCCCTGGCCTGGAAAGTCGCCCAGGACCCACGCGTCGAGAAAGTCTTCGTTGCCCCGGGCAACGCCGGCACCGCCACCGAAGCCAAGTGCGAGAACGTCGCCATCGACGTCACCGCCCTGGAGCAACTGGCCGACTTCGCCGAGAACAACGTCGACCTGACCATCGTCGGCCCGGAAGCGCCGCTGGTGCTCGGCGTCGTCGACCTGTTCCGCAGCCGCAACCTGGACTGCTTCGGTCCGACCAAGGGCGCGGCCCAGCTGGAAGGCTCCAAGGCCTTCACCAAGGACTTCCTGGCCCGTCACAAGATCCCGACCGCCGACTACCAGAACTTCACCGAGATCGAGCCGGCCCTGGCCTACCTGCGTGAGAAAGGCGCGCCGATCGTGATCAAGGCCGACGGCCTGGCCGCCGGCAAGGGCGTGATCGTCGCCATGACCCTGCAGGAAGCCGAAGACGCCGTGCGCGACATGCTCGCCGGCAATGCTTTCGGTGAAGCCGGTTCGCGGGTGGTGATCGAAGAGTTCCTCGACGGCGAGGAAGCCAGCTTCATCGTCATGGTCGACGGCCACAACGTGCTGCCCATGGCCACCAGCCAGGACCACAAGCGCGTCGGCGACCAGGACACCGGCCCGAACACCGGTGGCATGGGCGCCTACTCCCCTGCCCCGGTGGTCACCGCCGACGTGCACCAGCGCGTGATGGACCAGGTGATCTGGCCGACCGTGCGCGGCATGGCCGAGGAAGGCAACGTCTACACCGGTTTCCTCTACGCCGGCCTGATGATCGACAAGGCGGGCAACCCCAAGGTCATCGAGTTCAACTGCCGCTTCGGCGATCCGGAGACCCAGCCGGTCATGCTGCGCCTGGAGTCGAGCCTGGTGCTGCTGGTCGAGGCCGCGTTCGCCAAGGCCCTGGACAAGGTCGAGGCCCAGTGGGACCCGCGCCCGAGCCTGGGCGTGGTGCTGGCGGCCGGCGGCTACCCGGGCGACTACGCCAAGGGCGCCGCGATCAGCGGCCTGGATGCCGCCGCCAAGCTTGAAGGCAAGGTGTTCCACGCCGGTACCGCGTTGAAGGACGGCCAAGTGGTCACCGCTGGCGGCCGCGTGCTCTGCGCCACCGCCATGGGCGACACCGTCGAGGCCGCCCAGCAGCAGGCCTACCGCCTGGCCGAACAGGTCAAGTGGGACGCCAGCTTCTACCGCACCGACATCGGCTACCGGGCCATCGCCCGCGAGCGCGGTGAGCACCAGCAGTAAAAAAAGGCACTGAACGGCCGTGGCGCTCCGCGCACGCGGCCTTCGGCTCGTCGTCAAGGCCCTGCCGGGCCTTGCCTTCGCCTTGGCGCGCCGCGCATAGTTGTTATCCGGCACATTAGCTAAGAAGGGATTTCGTCGTGCGTCGGCTTCGGATTGCCATAGCCCTGATCGTCAGCCTGCTGACCCTGCTCTGCCTGCTCCCGGCACACGCCGAACAGGCCGCAGGCTGGTCGGCGCTGCTCGATGAACAGGGCAACCTGCAATTGTCCGATGTACGCTCCGAGCGTTACCGCAACCAGTTCAGCCCCCTGGCCCTTGACGAACTGGATGCCGCCCTCCCCGACCAGGCACTCTGGCTGCACTATCGCCTGGAACCGCACGACCAGGAGCAACTGGTCCGCATCTTCGCCCCCGACCTGTCGCGCCTGGACCTCTACGCCCTCGAAGGCGGCAAGCTGCTGCGCCAGTTGCACCATGGGCGCCAGGGCGATGGCCTGAGCCCGACCCAGCGCGGCCGGGACCATGTGCTGCCGCTGCCGCACAGCAGCCAGCCACTGGACATCTACCTGCGACTGGTCTCCGAACACCAGTTGCGCCCGGCCATCAGCGTCGAGTCCACCGCCCACGCCGCCGCCGACCAGCGCCAGTCGCTGCTGTTCGGCCTGCTGTTCGGCGGGCTGGTGATGCTGATCCTGCACAACCTGATCCGCTTCGCCTATTCACGCTCCAGCACCACGCTGGTCCTGGCGCTGTACCACGGCCTGATGCTGCTCAGCGCGCTGATCCTGCTCAATCTCACTGGCCCGTGGAGTCAGCTGTGGCACAGCGCGCAAACGCCGGCGGCCTATCTGACCCTGGTGCTGGCGGGCCTGGCCGGGCTGTACTTCACCCTGCACTTTTTCTCTCCCTGCAGTTCGGCGCGGCTCAACCGCCTGCTGCAGATGGAAATGGTGGTGGCTGCAGTCAGCGGCATGGTGCTGCTGTTCGTCGACACGCTGCCGCTGAACCTGATGACCTACGCCCTGCTCGCACTGGGCAGCCTGAGCATGCTGCTGGTCAGCAGCTATCACTGGTACAAGGGCTACGGCCCGGCGCGGTTGTTCACCGTGGCGATGCTGGTATTCAACCTCGGCGGCCTGGTGCTGCTGCCGGCCCTGCTGGGCCTGACCCGCACCCCCACGCCCTGGCTGCTGTGCATCCTCATGGCGCTGACGGTGGTCAGCGGCCTGTTGCTCAACCTCGCGGTCAGCGAGCGCCTGCGCCGGATCAGCGAGGAGCGTTTCCGCGCCAGCCGCGCCCTGGCCGCCAGCGATGCCGAGATCAACGCCAAGGCCGAATTCCTGGCCAAGATCAGCCACGAGATCCGCACCCCCATGAACGGTGTGCTGGGCATGACCGAACTGCTGCTGGGCACGCCGCTGTCGGTTAAACAGCGCGACTACGTACAAACCATCCACAGCGCCGGCAACGAACTGCTCACCCTGATCAACGAAATTCTCGACATCTCCAAGCTCGAATCTCGGCAGATCGAACTGGACGATGTGCAGTTCGACCTCAATGCCCTGATCGAGGACTGCCTGAACATCTTCCGGGCCAAGGCCGAGCAGCAGAACATCGAGTTGATCAGCTTCACCCAGCCCCAGGTGCCCAGGGTCGTCAGCGGCGACCCGACACGCCTGCGCCAGGCCCTGTCGAGTCTGCTGGACAACGCCCTGAAAAACACCACCCAGGGCGAGATCCTGCTGGTGGTGGCCCTCGACCAACGCGGCGACAGCCCGCGCTTGCGCATTGCCGTGCAGGACAGCGGCGAGCCCATGCCGCCCGCCGAGCGCGATGCCCTGCTACAGGCCGAACTGCACAGCCGCCACTTCCTCTCCAGCAACAAGCTCGGCGGCCACTTGGGCCTGGTGATCGCCAAGCAGCTGATCGGCCTGATGCAAGGCGAGTTCGGCATCAAGACCAGCACCAGCATGGGCAACACCCTGTGGCTGACCCTGCCGCTGGACCCGCTGCGCCTGGAACAGCCGGCCACCGACCTCGACAGCCCTTTGCGCGATGCGCGGGTGCTGGTGGTCGACGACAACGATACCTGCCGCAAGGTGCTGGTGCAGCAGTGCAGCGCCTGGGGCATGAACGTCAGCGCGGTACCGTCGGGCAAGGAAGCGCTGGCGTTGCTGCGTACCAAGGCGCACCTGCGCGACTACTTCGACGCGGTGCTGCTGGACCAGAACATGCCCGGCATGACCGGCATGCAGCTGGCGGCCAAGATCAAGGAAGACCCGAGCCTGAACCACGATATCCTGGTGGTCATGCTTACCGGCATCAGTAATGCGCCGAGCAAGATCATCGCCCGCAACGCCGGGGTCAAGCGCATCCTCGCCAAGCCGGTGGCCGGCTACACGCTCAAGACCACCCTCGCCGAGGAGCTCGCCCTGCGCGGCCGCGAGCAGGCCGCGCCGCCGCTGCCGGCCGGCAGCCCGGTGCCATTGGACCTGCCCGGCGACTTCCGCATCCTGGTGGCCGAGGACAACAGCATCTCGACCAAGGTCATCCGCGGCATGCTCGGCAAGCTCAACCTCGAGCCGGACACCGCCAGCAACGGCGAGGAAGCCCTGCAGGCGATGAAGGCCAGGCACTACGACCTGGTACTGATGGACTGCGAGATGCCAGTGCTCGATGGGTTCTCCGCCACCGAGCAGCTGCGTGCCTGGGAAACCGCCAACCAGCGCCCGCGCACCCCGGTGGTGGCACTGACCGCGCACATTCTCAACGAACACAAGGAGCGCGCGCGCCTGGCTGGCATGGACGGGCACATGGCCAAGCCGGTGGAGCTGTCGCAATTGCGCGAGCTGATCCAGTTCTGGGCGGGGCAGCGTCAGGTAGTGTCTGACCCGCTGGCCTGAGAGAAGCCCGCGCCCATCCCGCAGGTTCCGTGCTATACAGGTGCCACCTATCCCGTCGCGGACCCGCCCCCATGCTCCATGAGTTGTTCAGCGTCTACCTGAAGATGCTCGTGCTCTACAGCCCGTTCTTCGTGCTCTCATGTTTCATCGGCCTGACCCGCGGCCACTCCAGCAAGGAACGCAAGCAACTGGCCTGGCGGGTGGCCATTGCCACGCTGGTCGCCAGCGTGCTGCTGTACTTGTTCGGGCGGGTGATCTTCGGGGTATTCGGCATCACCGCCGACGCCTTCCGCATCGGCGCGGGCTCGGTGCTGTTCATCTCGGCGCTGGGCATGGCCCAGGGCAAGTCGGCGGTGCAGACCGACAACGTGCAGCAGGACGTGACCATCGTGCCGCTGACCATTCCGCTCACCGTCGGCCCGGGCACCATCGGTGCGCTGCTGGTGATGGGGGTGGGCCAGCCGCACTGGGATGACAAGCTGCTGGCCATCGTCAGCATCGCCCTGGCCAGCTTCACCGTCGGCCTGGTGCTGTACCTCTCCCATCGGATCGAGCGGCTGCTTGGGGACCAGGGCCTGCAGATCGTCAGCCGCCTGATGGGGCTGTTCGTCTGCGCCCTGGCGGCGCAGATCATCTTCACCGGGATCAAGGGCTACCTGCTGCCCTGACCCCGGCTTCGCTCACGGCTTGGCGGGGTACCAGCGCGGCGTGTACACCCACTGGCCGCCATCGGCACGGGGGAAGGTGCAGGTGGTCGAGGAGCCGACCAGCACCATGGTGCGCATATCGACCATCTCCGGCAGCAGCTCGCCCAGGGTCACCACCCGCAGCGCCTGCCCCGGCCGGCCGATATCACGGCCCAGCACCACGGGGGTGCCTGCGTCGCGATGGCGACGTACCACTTCCAGCGCCGCGCCCAACTGATGAGGCCGGGCCTTGGAGATCGGGTTGTAGAACGCCAGCACCAGATCCGCCTGGGCGGCCAGGTCGAGGCGTTTTTCGATGATCGACCAGGGCTTGAGGTTGTCCGACAGCGACATCACGCAGAAATCGTGCCCCAGCGGCGCCCCCGCTTGCGCGGCGGTGGCCAGCGAGGCCGAGACGCCGGGCAGGATCTGCAACTCGACGCGCTGCCAGGCGGGGTCGCTGGACTCGTGTAACGCTTCGAGCACTGCGGCGGCCATGGCGAACACGCCAGGATCGCCCGACGACACCACCACCACCGAACGCCCTTGAGCTGCCAGCTCGAAAGCATGGCGAGCGCGCTGCATCTCTTCGCGGTTGTCGGTGCAGTGCAACACTTGATCGCCACGGAAGGGGCCGGCCATGCGCACGTAGGTTTCGTAGCCAAGTACATCCTGCGCCCGCGCCAGCTCCGCCTTGACCGCCGGCACCATCAGCTCGGCGGCACCAGGGCCCAGGCCGATCACGGCCAGGCGCCCCCGGCGACGGCCAACCCGGTCGATGTCGACCGGTGCCGCGGCAACGGCGTGGGCGAGCCCCACGAACGAACCCACACGCGCTTGCGGCAATGCATCAGCCAGCATCCGCTCCAGGTTCTCGGCGGCCGGAGCGAAGCGCAGGGCGACGTTCAGCGCCTGGGCAGCCTCGTGCAGGGTCGGCTCCGCCATCTCGGCTTCGCTCGCCAGCAGGCAGGCCAGCGCGGGCTCGGCGATGTTCGCTCGCAGCAGTTCCTCGCGCACCTGTTGCACCAGGTCAGCGCTACCGGCTGTGACCGCCACCACCACGCAACGCGCATGGATCAGCAGTTCGTCACGGTTGGCCGGGCGAAGCGCGCTCCCCACATGGATGGTGCGCCGCGCATCGCCACCTGCAGGCAACTGCGCGTGCTCGAGCCACGGCGCGTCGCCTTCGACACGCACGGTTTCGCCCGCCAGCAGGTCGGAGACGAAGCGCTTGCCCTGCTCCAGGTCCGCCAGTGCATAACCCTCGGGCGGGTTGAGCAGGCATGTGCCGAAGCGCAGCTCGCCACTGGTGGTGATCGCCGCGCTGACACCCAGCGCCTCACCGATCTCTCGGGCCATGACGTTGACCCCGCCCAGTCCACCGAGCAGCGGCACCACGGCGCTGCCATCCTCGGCCACGACCAGAACAGGAGGCTCGACACCTTTTTCGCTCAACAGCGGCGCCAGGGTACGAATGACAATACCCGCCGCGCACAAGGCGATGATCGGCGTGTCTTGTTGATAAAGCTCGCGCAGGGTGTCGCCGAAGGCTGCGTAGTAACGGTCGACACCCTCCACACGCCCTTGCAGGCCATGGATCAAGGCCTGTGGGTAACGTTGCTGGATACGCTGCGCGGTGGCCAGGCTGCCCAGACCAAGAATGACGATTGCCGGTGCCTTGATCATCCCTGCCATTTCTCACCCGGCACGATGATCAGCGAGAAGTACGGCGAGGACTGCGGATCGACCTCATCCAACGCGACGATCTTCTGGTTGGCCATGGTCGCCCGCTCCACGTACAGCGCGCGGCTATCCAGGCCCAGCTCGCCGAGTACCTGGCGAACCTTGGGGAAGTTGCGCCCCAGCTTCATGATCACTGCCGCGTCGGCAGCAGCAAGGCGCTGCTTGAGCTCTTCATGGGGCAACACACCGGAGAGCACGGTGAGAGTCTGGTTGCGATAGACCAGCGGTGCACCGAGCACCGAAGCGCCACCGAGCATCGAGCAGACACCAGGGATCACCTGGGCCTCGTAGCGCGAGGCCAGGCGATCGTGCAGGTACATGTAGGAGCCGTAGAAGAACGGGTCCCCTTCGCAGATCACCGCCACGTCGCGGCCGGCGTCCAGGTGCTCGGCAACCTGCAGGCTGGCTTCGTCGTAGAAGTCGCTGATCACCTGCTCGTAGGAGAGCGGCGCGGGCAGCGCCTCGGTGGTCACCGGATACACCAGCGGCAGCAGGGTCTGTTCGGCTTGCAGGTGCGCTTCGATGATGCCGAAGGCGTTACCGCGCTTGCCCTTGGCCACGAAGTACGCCACCACGGGGGCCTCGCGCAGCAGGCGCAGGGCCTTGACCGTGATCAGTTCGGGATCGCCCGGGCCCACGCCCAGGCCCAGCAGTCGTCCGCGTGCGTGCATCATTCCACCTCCGTGGCCAGGGCGTTGACCGCGGCGGCAGCCATCGCGCTGCCGCCCAGGCGGCCCTGCATGATCACGAACGGCACGCCACGGCTGTCGGCGGCGAGCATCGCCTTGGATTCGGCGGCGCCGACAAAGCCGACCGGGAAGCCGAGGATCAGCGCCGGTTTCGGCGCGCCGGCATCGAGCATTTCCAGCAGGTAGAATAATGCGGTCGGTGCATTGCCGATCACCACCACGCTGCCTTCCAGGTGCGGGCGCCACAGTTCCAGGGCCACCGCCGAGCGGGTGTTGCCCTCGGCCTTGGCCAGGTCCGGCACGCTCGGGTCGCGCAGGGTGCAGATCACCGGGTTGTTGGCCGGCAGGCGGGCGCGGGTGATGCCTTCAGCGACCATGTGCGCGTCACAGAGGATCGGTGCGCCCTTGGCCAGGGCCTCGCGGCCGGCGCTACCGGCGCCTTCGGAGAACTGCAGGCCATCGATGGCCTCGACCATGCCGCAGGCATGGATCACGCGCACGGCGAGCTTTTCAAGATCGGCGGGGATCCGCTCGAGCCGGGCTTCCTCGCGGATGATCCGGAAGGAATTGCGATAGATCTCCTGACCATCGCGGATGTAGTCAATCATCAAGGTGCTCCGTCGGCAGGTCGAGCATGGCGCCTGCTTCTTCTGGGGTAAGGTTGGCGGCGCGCAGCCTGCCGAAGCCTGGCAGGCGCGCGTCGCGCAAGTAAAGGTCATAACGGCCCGGGGCCCGAGCCAACAGGGTGGCCGGGGCGGCGTGGGCCATGGCGCAGGAACGTGGGCAGGCTGTCAGGTGCACGCTGCCTGGGGCGCCATGGTGCAGCAGGGCGGCCAGGGCAATGGCGTCGGCCTTCGTGTCGGCCTGGGCCTTGGCGCAACCGCTGGAGCCGGTGCAGGCGACGACTCGCGCCAGGGGATGTTCGTTGTCGCAGAGCATGCCGGATGCCGTCAGTTGCGCGCGTGCGTTTTCCAGCTCGGTCGGTGCGAGGGAGGTCAGCACCAGGCTCTGCCAAGGCGTCAGGCGCAAGCTGCCATCGCCCCACTGCCGGGCGATGCGTGCGGCACTGCGGAGCATTGCGGGCGCCAGGCGCCCGAGAGGTGGTGCGACGCCCAAGGCCACGCCCTGGCGCTGGGGCAGCACGCCCAGCCACGGGCTGGTCGACACCGGGCGCTGCCAGGCCATCGATGTGCCATCGATCTGGATCGCCAGCCCTTCCAGGAAGTGCTCGACCGGGCACACCTGCAGCAATTGACGCATGCGCGACTGCTCGGGCGTCGCCAGGTCGAGGAAGCGTTCCAGCACTTCGCGCACCAACGCCAGCCCATGCTCCACCGGTACCGTGCCCAGCGCCTGGCCATTCGACAGGCTGCTCGCGAGGCCGAACCGCAACCAGATGCGTCCTTCGTGATGCATCGCGGACAGCCACAGGTCATGGGCGTGGTCGAGCATCGCCAGCGCTTCGCCGCCATCGAGCTGCACGGCGAACTTGGCCGACAGCTTGTGAAACCGGGGTGTGCTTTCCAGCAGCTCGAGGATCTGCCCGGCCAAGGGTCGGGTGTCGAACAGCATGGCCGGATCGAGGCCGGCCAGTGGGCTGAGCATGAGGTTGCGTACATCATCGCCCGCCGCGTCACGCGGGCCGAGCCCGGCGGCCAGCAGATGCTCGACCAGCCCACCGTGATCCTGGCCAATGCCACGGATCTGCAAGTTGGCTCGGTTGGTCGCCTCGATCACCCCGCCGGCGAAGCGCTCCGCGGCGTCGGCCACGGCATCGGCCTGGTCGGCCAGCAGCAGGCCGCCGGGCAGCTTGATCCGGCAAATGCCACCATCGCGCGCGGCGACGATGCGCCACAACCCCGGGCAGGCCGAGGGACGGGGCGAAACTTCGGGTGAAGGGGGCTGCGTCAAGGGGACATCCGGCAATCGTGAAAGTGCGCTTCAGTGTAGAAGGCGCGGTATTATGCCTGCTTTGTCCGGCGGCATGAAAAACCGGTGGTCGAACGCTTAGACGAATCGCGGGGCAAGCCCGCTCCCACGTCCCCTCGTGGGAGCGGGCTTGCCCCGCGATCAATGATTGGTACGAGGAACAGATGGCCCCCTGGCTGACAGTAATAGGCATCGGCGAAGACGGCTTCAGCGGCCTGGGCAAACAGGCCCGGCGCGCCCTGCTGGCAGCCACGCGAATCATCGGTGCCCCACGCCAGTTGGCGCTGCTGCCCCGCTGCGTGACCGCCGAGCAATTGCACTGGCCCAGCCCCTTCTCCCTGGCCCCGGTCCTGGCCCTGCGCGGCGAGCCGGTATGCGTACTGGCCAGCGGCGACCCGATGTTCTACGGCGTCGGCGCCAGCCTGGCGCGCCAGCTGCCCGCCGAGGAACTGCAAGTGCTGTCGATGCCCTCCTCCTGTGCCCTGGCCGCCGCTCGCCTGGGCTGGCCGTTGCAGGAGGTACAGGTGGTCTCGGTGGTTGCCCGCCCGCTGGCCGCGCTCAATGCCCATCTGCACAGCGGCGTGCGCCTGCTGGTGCTGAGCAACGACGAAAGCAGCCCGGCATCCATTGCCGCGCAACTACGCGAACGTGGCTTCGGCCCCAGCCGTCTCCAGGTGTTCGAACACCTCGGCGGCCCACAGGAGCGCAGGCTGTGCGGCACCGCCGACGACTGGCCGCACACCGACCTTGCCACGCTCAACCTGGTCGCCATCGAATGCCAGGCCTCACCCGACACCCCACGTCTGCCTAGGGTATCCGGGCTGCCCGACAGCGCCTTCCGTCACGACGGCCAGCTGACCAAGCGCGATGTGCGCGCCATCACCCTGGCCCGCCTCGCCCCGCAACCCGGCGAACTGCTGTGGGACGTGGGCGCGGGCTGCGGCTCCATCGGCATCGAGTGGATGCGCGCCCATCCCAGCTGCCGCACACTTGCGATCGAGGCCGACGAAGGCCGCCAGGGCTTCATCGAACACAACCGCGACACCCTCGGCGTGCCCGGCCTGCACCTGATCCGCGGCAAGGCCCCCGAAGCGCTGGCCGGGCTGGAACGTCCCGACGCGATCTTCATCGGCGGCGGCGTCACCCGCGAAGGCGTGCTCGACCTGTGCTGGGAGCGCCTGCTGCCGGGCGGACGCCTGGTTGCCAACGCCGTCACGCTGCAAAGCGAGGTCGCCCTGGCGCAGTTCCGCGAGCAGCACGGCGGCGAGCTGACCCGCATCCATATCGCCCACACACAGCCACTGGGCAGTTTCGACACCTGGCGCCAGGCCCTGCCGATCACCCTGCTCGACGTGGTGAAGCCTCTCGATGCGTGAAGAAACCCGTGAACAGCCCGCGCCACTGCGCAGCGGCCTGACCACCGGCAGCTGCGCCACCGCCACCAGCCTGGCGGCGGCCCGACTGCTGCTCACCGGGCAACGCCACGATGCGGTGGAGATCACCCTGCCCAAGGGCAAGGTGGTGCAGATGCGCCTGGAGTTCTGCCGCCTCAAGGGCGACATGGCCGAGGCCGGCACCTTGAAGGATGCCGGTGACGACCCCGATGTCACCCATGGCGCCCTGCTCTTCAGCCAGGTGCACCTGCGCGCCGAGCCCGGCGTTCGCTTCGTCGCGGGCGCGGGCGTGGGTACCGTGACTCGACCGGGGCTGGTGCTGGCAGTCGGTGAACCGGCGATCAACCCGGTACCGCGCAAGATGATCAGCGACCATTTGCTGCAACTGGCGGGCGATTGCGGCTACCACGGCGGTTTCGAGGTGACGGTCAACGTGCAGGGAGGCGAACAGCTGGCCCTCAAGACCATGAATCCACGCCTGGGCATCCTCGGCGGACTGTCGATCCTGGGCACCAGCGGCATCGTCCGGCCGTTTTCCTGCTCGGCCTACATCGCCTCGATCCACCAGGGCATCGATGTCGCCCACACCAACGGCTACACCCATATCGCCGCCTGCACCGGCAACGCCAGCGAAGACACCATGCGCCGGGTCTACAACCTGCCGGAAATCGCCCTGATCGAGATGGGCGACTTCGTCGGCGCCGTGCTCAAGCACCTGCGCAAGGTACCCGTGCCGCGCCTCACGCTATGCGGCGGCTTCGGCAAGATCAGCAAGCTGGCCGCCGGGCACATGGACCTGCACAGCCGCCATTCGAGCATCGACCTGCCGCAGTTGGCGGGCTGGGCTGCGGCCATTGGCGCGGACACGGCACTGCAACAGGCGATCATCGCCGCCAACACCAGCCAGCAGGCCCTCGCCCTCGCGCATGCCGCCGGCATCGCCCTGGGCGATGAGGTGTGCCGCCATGCCCTGGTCTTCGCCCGCAGTGTGGTGCCTGCCCAGGTGCAGGTGGAAGTATTCGCCATCGACCGCCAGGGTGGCATCGTCGGCAAGGCGGGCCTGGCATGAACGGCCGGATCCTGCTGCTCGGCGGCGTCACCGAAGCCCTGGCCATCGCTCGCCAGCTTGGCCCGCAGCATATCTACAGCCTCGCCGGTATCGGCCGCATTCCCCAGGACCTCGCCTGCCAAGTGCGGGTCGGCGGCTATGGCGGCGCCGAAGGCCTGGCCGAGTACATGCGCGCCGAAGGCATCGACCTGCTGATCGACGCCACCCACCCCTATGCTGCGCAGATCAGCCGCAACGCCGCCCTCGCCGCACACAGCGCCGGCATTCCCTGCTGGGCCCTGCGTCGTCCGGCGTGGCAGGCGCAGCCCGGTGATGACTGGCGCGAAGTAGAGGACTGGGCCGGGCTGATCGAGGCGCTGGCCCCATTCCAACGCCCCTTGTTCACCCTTGGTCGCGAACCCCTGCAACATCTGGACGAAATCCCGCCACACCAGTTCTGGACCCTGCGCGCCCTCGAAGCGTGCCCCGGCAATGACCGCTGCGAGGTGATCGGTGCTCGCGGGCCCTTCCTCATCGACGATGAACGTGCCCTGTTCGAACGTCGGCAGATCGACGTGCTGGTGAGCAAGAACAGCGGCAGCACGGCCACCGAGCCGAAGCTGGAAGTGGCGCGGGAGCAAGGTATTCCGGTCCTGATTCTCAAACGCCCCGAACTTCCCGAGGTTGACCGGATGTTCTGCTCGGCGACTGAACTGCTATCGGCACTTACCCGCTGACTTCGACGGCCCCATGGTCCGACCGGAATCTCAGACGCTTCAACCCACTCAACAAATGGCCATTAGCCTCTCCACTGCCGTAAACTCTGACCCCTCCCCCTGGAAGGCCCTGTTCATATGGAAATGCAATGGTGGATCTGGCTCGTCTTCGGCGTGGCCCTGATCCTGCTGGAACTGGTACTCCCCACCTTCTTCATCCTCTGGTTCGGCATCGGCGCCGTGCTGGTGTCGCTCGTCTCGCTGCTCGCGCCCAGCCTGCAACTCGATATGCAGGGCCTGCTGTGGGTGGTGTTCTCGTCGATCACCACCGTGCTTTGGTTCAAGGTATTTCGCCGCAAGAAGCCAGACGTGCGCTGGACCGCCGAGAGCGTGATCGGCGAGGTCGGCCTGCTGACCGCCAACGTGTCGCAGTTCCAGAAAGGCCGGGTACGCTTCCAGAAACCGATCCTCGGCAACGAGGAATGGACCTGCGTCGCCGACAGCGACATCCCCGCCGGCGAGCGCGTGCGCCTGGCCGCCATCGAAGGCAACACCGCCCGGGTCACCCGGGCCTGAATCCGCACTAAAAGGAAGTTCGCACCATGACCAGCCTCATCGTCGTCGGCACCCTCGCCGCATTCGTTCTCATCACCGTGTTCAAGGGAGTGCGCATCGTGCCCCAGGGCGAGGAGTGGATCGTCGAACGCCTGGGCCGCTACCACAGCACCCTCAAGCCGGGCCTGAACATCGTCATCCCGTACATGGACGTAGTCGCCTACCGCCTGCCGACCAAGGACATCATTCTCGACGTGCAGCAGCAGGAGATCATCACCAAGGACAACGCGGTGATCGTCGCCAACGCCCTGTGTTTCGCCAAGGTGGTCGACCCGCAGAAGGCCTCTTACGGCGTGCAGAACTTCTCGTTCGCCGTCACCAGCCTGACCATGACCTCGCTGCGCGCCATCGTCGGCGCCATGGACCTGGACGAAGCGCTGTCCAGCCGCGAGCAGATCAAGGCGCGCCTGCGCGAGGCGATGTCCGAGCAGACCGAAGACTGGGGCGTGACCGTGCGCTCGGTGGAGATCCAGGACATCAAGCCATCGCCGAGCATGCAGACCGCCATGGAACGCCAGGCGGCTGCCGAGCGTGAGCGTAAAGCCGACGTGACCCGCGCCGAAGGCAACAAGCAGGCTGCCATCCTCGAAGCCGAGGCGCGCCTGCAGGCGGCCAAGCTGGATGCCGAGGCCCAGGTCAACCTGGCCGAGGCGTCGGCGCGGGCGATCACGCTGGTCAAGGAAGCGGTGGGCAGCGAGACCGTGCCGGCCATGTACCTGCTGGGTGAGCGTTACATTGGCGCGATGGAGAACCTGGCGAGCAGCGACAATTCGAAAGTGGTGGTGCTGCCGGCTGACCTGCAGGAAACCGTGCGTGGACTGCTGGGGCGTGGCAAGGCCTGATACCCCAGCCCTGTGTGAGCCCGCTCCCACGAACCCACGTCTCTTGCGCGGCATGCTCTACTTCAGGTGCGGCACTTCACCGCACCCCGGCATTTTTTCCTATACTCCGCCGTACAATAGCCACCACGATTCCTGACCGGATCTCTCCATGCCCCCACGTCGGCACATCGCCTGGATAGCCTGCCTTGCAGTGCTGTTCAACCTGCTGGCCATGCCGCTGTCTTCTGCCGCGCCCAAGGGCCCGGCCGAACAGCTGCTGTGGGGGGCTTTCTGTTCCAGCATGGCCGGCAAGGCCAAGGTCGATGTCCAGGCCCTGGCCAAGATCGACCTGGGGACGCAAAGCGACGACAGCGCCAGCATGATGAACTGCTGGTGCTGCCTGGGCGCCGCGCCCTTGCTGGCCCTGCCCGGCTACCCGCCGCAACTGCACAACCCGCCCGTGCAGCCAGCAGGCCACCCGCCGCAACTCGCCGACTACCAACCCACGCCGCGCCAGCTATGGCCCGCGCTCAATCCCCGTGCCTCTCCTCTGGCCTGAGTTCACTACGCTGTCTGCCTGAACCTCAACAGATCGGAGACTCACCCATGCTCAAGCAAGCCCTCGTCCTGGCCGCCCTGCTGCTGCCCGGCACCTATGCCAACGCCCACGAATACAGCAAAGGCGATCTGCACATCGCCCACCCCTGGTCGCTGGAGCTGCCGCCGAACGCGCCCAACGTCGCGGCCTATTTCGTCGTGCACAACAACGGCAAGACCGACGACCGTCTGCTCTCGGCGGACACGCCGATCAGCGCCGACGCCCAGCTGCACGAGCATGCGATGAGCGCCGCCGGCGCCATGAAGATGCAACAGGTGCAAAGCGTGGTGGTGCCCGCCGGCAAGGACCTGACCTTCGCCCCCAGCGCCTACCACGTGATGATCATGCAGCCCAAGGATCGCAGCCTGCTGACCGACGGCAAGCGCTTCCCGCTGACCCTGCACTTCGAGAAGGCCGGTGACATCACCGTCGAAGTCGCCGTGCAGAAGCAGCCACCGGCCGAGCAGGCCGCGCACGAGCACGCGCACTGACCTGATCGACTGACTGGCGCTCGCCATGAGCCTGCCGCGCTACAGCTGCGCCCGTACTACCCGCCCTGATCGCAGGCGCGTCGGTGGCGGCTGGCTGAGCCTGTTCGCCATGTGGATGATCTTCATCGGCCCGCTGGTTTCCCAGTCGATGCCGATGGAGCACCACGCCGGCATGTCCATGCCCATGGACATGTCGATGAGCATGCCCATGGCGCACGGTCACGACGAGCACCACGGCCACGGCAGCGATGGCCAGTTGCATGTCATGTGGGAAAAGTGCGGCTATTGCAGCCTGCTGTTCAACTGCCCCGCCCTGCCCCAGACCCTCAGCCCGCTCAGCGCGGGCAGCGTCACCCCACCCACCCACCTCACCATCGCCACGCGCCAGGGCCATGCCCGGCAGGCTGTATTCCCCGGCGCCCGCAGCCGCGCGCCACCCCATTCGATCGTCGTTTGAACTCAACACGCTAAACGCCCGAAGCCAGGAGGCTTCGCGCTGACTCACGACTGATCGACTGGAATCATTATGTCCGGCTGCACCCCTGTTTTTGCCCTATCCCTGCGTGGCACCATCGCCGTGCTCTGCGGCTCGCTGCTCGCGCCACTGGCCATTGCCGCCGAAACCGGCCATGAAGGCCATGCGCACGGCCCGGCCGAGCTGAGTCCGACGGTGATCACCGCCATCGCCCCGAGCTCGCCACTGACCGTGGTCACCAACCCCAAGGACCCGCGCCAGCCCGTACCGGCCAGCGACGGCGGTGACTACCTCAAGACCATCCCCGGCTTTTCGGTGATCCGCGCCGGCGGCACCAATGGCGACCCGGTGCTGCGCGGCATGTTCGGCTCGCGCCTGAACATCCTCACCAACGGCGGCATGATGCTCGGCGCCTGCCCGGGCCGCATGGACGCGCCAACCTCGTACATCTCGCCGGAAACCTACGACCGCCTCACCGTGATCAAGGGCCCGCAGAGCGTGATCTGGGGGCCGGGCGGCTCCGCTGGCACCATCCTGTTCGAGCGTGAGCCGGAGAAATTCGGCGAACTGGGTAGCCGGGTCAACGGCAGCGTACTGGCCGGCTCCAACGGCCGCTTCGACAAGGTCCTCGACGCCGCAGCCGGCAACCAGCTCGGCTACGTGCGCTTCATCGGCAACCAGTCGCACTCGGACGACTTCGAGGACGGCAACGGCGACACCGTGCCGTCGCGCTGGGACAAGTGGAACGGCGACGTCAGCCTCGGCTGGACCCCGGACGCCGACACCTTGCTGGAACTGACTGCCGGCAAGGGCGACGGCGAGGCCCGCTCCGCCGGACGCGGCATGGACGGCTCGCAGTTCAAGCGCGAAAGCCTGGGGCTGCGCTTCGAGAGGTCCAACCTGGGCGAAGTGCTCGACAAGGTCGAGGCGCAGGTCTACTACAACTACGCCGACCACGTGATGGACAACTACACCCTGCGTACCCCATCGGGCACCGGCATGATGGGCATGCCCATGGTCAGCAACGTCGACCGCCGCACCATGGGCGCGCGGATCAAGGCCACCTGGCGCTGGACCGACGTGCAGTTGATCAGCGGCATCGACGCGCAGACCAACGAGCACCGTCAGCGCGGCGGCATGGGCGTCAACGCGCACAAGGGCAAGCCCTGGACCAAGGACGCCGACTTCCACAACTACGGCGCCTTCGGCGAGCTCACCTGGTATGCGACCGGCGAGGATCGCCTGGTCACCGGCGCCCGCCTGGACCGTGCCTCGGCCCGCGACTTCCGCAAGGGCAGCGCCACCGAAGGCGACACCCGCGCCGACACCCTGCCCAGCGGCTTCGTGCGCTACGAGCACGACCTGGCGGCGATTCCGGCCACCACCTACATCGGCCTCGGCCACGCCCAGCGCTTCCCCGACTACTGGGAGCTGTTCTCGCCCAAGCGCGCCCCGGCCGGTTCGGTAAACGCCTTCGACGGCATCAAGCCGGAGAAGACCACCCAGCTCGACTTCGGCATCCAGTACCGCGACGAACACCTGGAAGCCTGGGCTTCGGGTTATGTCGGACAAGTGCGCGACTACATCCTGTTCGACTACCAGCGCAACATGATGGGCTCGCTCACCTCCCAGGCACAGAACATCGACGCCCGCATCATGGGCGGCGAACTGGGCGCGGCCTACAAGCTGACCGAGAACTGGAAGGCCGACGCCACCCTGGCCTACGCCTGGGGCAAGAACAGCAGTGACGGCAAGGCCCTGCCACAGATGCCACCGCTGGAAAGCCGCCTGGGCCTGACCTACAGCCGCGACACCTGGAGCATCGGTGCCCTGTGGCGCCTGGTCGCCGAGCAGAACCGTATCGCCAAGAACCAGGGCAACGTGGTCGGCAAGGACTACGACACCAGCTCAGGCTTCGGCGTGTTCTCGCTCAACGGCGCCTACAAGGTCAACAACAACCTCAAGCTCAGCGCGGGCGTCGACAACCTGTTCGACAAGGCCTACGCCGAGCACCTGAACCTGGCCGGGAACGCCGGGTTCGGCTACCCGGCCAGCGCCACGGACCCGGTGAACGAGCCAGGCAGGACCTTCTGGACCAAGGTCGACTTCAGCTTCTGACAACAACAAACGGGCGCGGGACCTGACCGCGCCCACTTGAGGTCTACGGGAGGCTCTAATGAGCAAACCAAATGTTTCCTTCTACAACCTTGCGTGGCGCTGGCATTTCTATGCCGGGCTGTTCGTGGCGCCGTTCATGATCCTGCTGGCGATCACCGGGATCATCTACCTCTTCAAGCCGCAGCTCGATCCGTTGATGTACCGCGAGCTGATAGTGGTGGAGGCCGGCCACCACCGGCAAAGCGCCGACACGCTGCTGGCCAACGTGCGCCAGGCTTATCCACAGGGCCAGGTGGGACAGTATCTGCCGCCGGTGAGCGCCGAGCGCAGCGCGCAGTTCGTCGTGCACGATGGCGGTCGCGAGCTGAATGTCTTCGTCGACCCGTACAGCGGCAAGGTACTGGGCGAGCAGGATGGCAAGCAGAACCTGCAGGCCATCGCCCGCGCCTTGCATGGCGAACTGATGGTCGGCACGGTCGGTGACCGGCTGGTTGAACTGGCGGCGGGCTGGGGCATTGTGCTGGTGGTGTCCGGGCTCTATCTCTGGTGGCCACGCGGGCGCAGCAGCGCGGGCGTGCTGTGGCCACGTTTCAGCGCGCGCGGCCGCTTGCTGTGGCGCGACCTGCATGCCGTCACCGGCTTCTGGGGCTCGGCCCTGCTGCTGTTGATGCTGATCAGCGGCATGACCTGGACCGGGCTGTGGGGCAAGCAGTACGCCGACCTGTGGAACCGGTTCCCGGCGGCCATGTGGAATGACGTGCCCAAGTCCGATAAAGAAGCCCGCGACCTCAACAGCGCTCATCGCCAGACCGTGCCGTGGGCGATGGAGAACACGCCGATGCCAGTGTCCGGCGCCCATGCCGAGCATGCCGGGCATCACATGATGGATCACGCCCCGGCGGCGCCGCAGGTGAGCCTGCAGCAGGTCGAGAACATCGCCAAGCTGCGCGAGGTCGAGCCGGGCTACAGCATCACCCTGCCGACCAGTGCTGACGGCGTGTTCACCATTGCGGTATTCGCCGACGATCCGCGCAACGACGCCACCCTGCATGTGGACCAGTACACCGGGAAGGTGCTGGCCGATGTGCGCTGGCAGGACTACAGCCCGCTGGCACGCGCCACGGAGCTGGGGGTGATGCTGCACGAAGGCAAGATGTTCGGGCCGTTGAACCAGCTCGTCATCCTGCTGGTGTGCCTGATGATCCTGCTGGGGTCGGTGAGCGGGCTGGTGATGTGGTGGAAGCGCAAGCCCACGGGTGGATTGGGCGTGCCGCCGCTGCGTCATGACCTGCCGCGCTGGAAGATGGCGGTGGGGGTGATGGTGGTGCTGGGCGTCGCCTTCCCGCTGGTGGGGATCTCGATGGTGGTGATGTGGGTGGTGGATAGCCTGGTGGTGAGACGCCGGGCCATGGTTCGAGCCTGATATCGCAATCGCGGGGCAAGTCGCATCGGCGCACCGCCGCTCCCACGCCGTGCACGATCCACGGCGTGGGAGCGGGCTTGCCCCGCGATGAGGCCGGCACCAACAACCATTGATTCCCGTCATGTCGAGCACCGCGCTGTACCGCCAAGATCGTGCCGATCTGCCACACCCGCGATTGGAACGCGACGTGATAGCCTACGCGGCTTTCGCTCACAAAAAGACTGACCCTCAATGGAATGCAGCCTATGACCCGGACCTCCCAGACACCCTCCGAAGAGCAGCACCTGCAACGCAACCTGACCAACCGCCACATCCAGCTCATCGCCATCGGCGGCGCCATCGGCACCGGCCTGTTCATGGGCTCGGGCAAGACCATCAGCCTGGCCGGCCCATCGATCATCTTCGTCTACATGATCATCGGCTTCATGCTGTTCTTCGTCATGCGCGCCATGGGCGAGCTGCTGCTGTCGAACCTCAACTACAAGTCGTTCATCGATTTCTCCGCCGACCTGCTCGGCCCCTGGGCCGGCTACTTCACCGGCTGGACCTACTGGTTCTGCTGGGTGGTCACCGGCATCGCCGACGTGGTGGCGATCGCCGCCTACACGCAATTCTGGTTCCCCGACCTGCCACAGTGGATACCGGCGCTGAGCTGCGTGGCCCTGCTGCTGTCGCTGAACCTGGTGACCGTGAAGATGTTCGGCGAGATGGAATTCTGGTTTGCCCTGATCAAGATCATCGCCATCATGGGCCTGGTCGCCACCGGCCTGTACATGGTCGTCACCGGCTTCCAGTCGCCCAGCGGGCACAGCGCCACCCTGGCCAACCTGTGGAATGACGGCGGCATGTTCCCCAACGGCATGCTCGGCTTCTTCGCCGGTTTCCAGATCGCCGTGTTCGCCTTCGTCGGTATCGAGCTGGTGGGCACCACCGCCGCCGAGGCGAAGAACCCCGAGCGCACCCTGCCGCGGGCGATCAACTCGATCCCCGTCCGCATCATCGTGTTCTACGTGCTGGCGCTGGTCGCCATCATGGCGGTGACCCCATGGCGCGACGTGGTGCCGGGCAAGAGCCCGTTCGTCGAGCTATTCGTGCTGGCCGGCCTGCCGGCGGCGGCGAGCATCATCAACTTCGTGGTGCTGACTTCTGCGGCCTCGTCGGCCAACAGCGGCGTATTCTCCACCAGCCGCATGCTGTTCGGCCTGGCCCAGGAGGGCGATGCGCCCAAGGCCTTCGAGAAACTCTCGCGCCGCGCGGTGCCGGCCAACGGCCTGTACTTCTCCTGCACCTGCCTGCTGCTGGGCGCGGTGCTGATCTACCTGGTACCCAATGTGATCGAAGCCTTCACCCTGGTGACGACGGTGTCGGCGGTGCTGTTCATGTTCGTGTGGACGCTGATCCTGCTGTCGTACCTGAGCTACCGCAAACAGCGCTCGGCGCTGCATGAGCAATCCACCTACAAGATGCCCGGTGGGCGCTTCATGTGCTACGTGTGCCTGGTGTTCTTCGCCGGCATTCTGGTGTTGCTGAGCCTGGAGGCGGATACGCGCTCGGCGTTGGTGGTGACACCGATCTGGTTCGTGATTCTGGCGGTGACCTATCAGTTTGTGCGCAGCAGGCGCCACCCACGCACGGCTGTGCATAACGGCTGAATTCAAGAGGGGCTGCTTTGCAGCCCTTCACATAGCCCGAGCCTGCCGACAAGACACCAGGCGAGCCAATCGATATCTTCATACTCACTACCGCCCCCACTCCATCGGGACTTCAGCTTACGATCAGGCTTCCACCTGATATTTTTGCCAGTTGTGCCCCCGCTGCCCTGCTCCCTAAATACGCCCAGACAGTGACGTATCGCAATGATGATCCTCATTCGACAGGGAGCATGCCCGCATGGCCGCACAGACCGCCTCCGCCAACACCTACGCCAAGCTGTTCCCGGAACAATTGGCCAACCCCTGCAGCCCCGATGCGCCTGAATCGAACAACGGGCCTATCGCTTACCTGCATGCGCTCTACCAGAAGGCCCAGGCGTTGGAAAATGCCAGCACGGCCAAAACGCGAGTGACGCTCACCAAGCGGCGCCCGGACATCGGCAAACTGCTGCTCGACCCCAGCACCCTGGAACAACCTGTCAGCGCACTGACCCTGGCCATTAGCGCCCTCACGCACCATGCCCAGGAGTGTGCCGGAACAAAGGCGTACTTGCCCGAAGTCCTGGCCAGCGCTGGCCTGCACGCCTGCCTACCGTTCAACTATGCCCACGAGCAAGCCAAGACGGTGCTCTCGTACAAGAAGGTTCCGTACTTCGAACTGCTGCAGCAGGCGCAGTACAGCTACCCCAGCTTCTGCTACGAGGGGTTGCGCAGCGAAGAGCTGCGCCAAGTCATGCGTAACGCCAGCGGTTTCAACCCGGCCCTGCAAACACTGTTGCTGGATCACAAGCCCCTGCGCGACAAGGGCGACGACTGGCGCAAGTGGTATGGCATGGCTGATATCGATGCAAAAAAGGCAATCGCTTCATTGCTCGATGTCGAGACATTCGGGCGCCGCACCGGGCTGAGCTTCGAGCAGATACTCGAGCTGCTGGCCGTGGCCGGCATCGATGACGATGCCACCGCCAGCTACAGCCTGGTGCGCAGTTCCACTGCCTATCGCCCCACCGGCGAATCAAAACTGAAAAGATTCCATTACGGCGCGGCATACATCAATGCGCATCAAGAAACGCCGCTGACGATCAAGGATGCCTTGGCCGGAGAGGGTATAAAACCACAGTTCGACTCGCTCCACTTCGGCAAGCTGGCGCGCATGTACCAAATGATCCACCTGCAACGGGCGCTGGCCCTACCGTTCAACGAAGTCGACCTGCTGTTGATGTCGATCCTGCGCGCCGAAGGGCAGTCTAGCAACTGGAACCTGACGCCCTCCACCCTTAGGGCGTTTGGGGTTTTCCGCTACCTGAACGAGGCCTACGGAACCAGCGCCGAGCAATTCGCCGCCCTGGTGTGTGAAGTCAACCCTTATGCAGTTGGCGAGCAGGTCCCGATGCTCGACCGCGTACTCGATGGCCCAGGTGCCGGGCAAGGCGCCCCGCTCAACCCGCTGGTCCTTGACGACCGCGCATTCGACCCGGCCGATGGCAACGACGGCCAGTTCAAGGTTGTGCCCGCATTAGCCAAGGCCTTGGGGGTGGATGAGCAGGCAACACTGGTGTACCTGGAGCAAGTCAAACAGGCACAGAAACTGAAGCAGCTCACGTTATCGCTGTCGCTGCTCTCTGCGCTGTATCGCCTTAGCCGGTTGCATCGTCTGTTCCAGCGCTCCGCCCGAGAGGCAAGCGCCCTTGTTGGGCTTCTGGCGACAACGGGCACCAACGTGATGGCCCAGTTGGCAGGCACGCCGGCGATCAGCGATATCGAGGGTAGCGATGTGCTCGACACCCTGGTGGCAATGAGCAACCTTGATCAATGGCTGCGTCAACAGCAGATCCTGCCCAGCGTTTTGCTGGAGGCGTTGGCGCCAGTGCCCACAACGGAGGAGGCGCAGAACGGTTCGCTGCCAGTTACCTTCCAGCACAATCGCGAACTTATCGAACACGCGTTGGATCCCGAAGCTACTGAGAGCCAGCAGCAAGAAGGGGCGACCCAACTGCTGATGATTATTGTGGAACAACAGCGGACTATGCTTGGCGTCAGCCGCCAGCATGTCCCGCCACTATTGGGCTGGTCCGGCACCACAGCGCTAGAGATGCTGAAGGCGGCAAAAGTGATCCTCGACATGGACACCAAGACCAAGGCCGCTGACCGATTAGCAGCAAGCAAGCTGTGGTGCAAAGTCGAGCGTCGCTGCGCCCTCGTTAGCGCATTGCGCTTGAGCGCCGGCGTGCTGACGGCGCTGTGTGACAAGCCAGAATGGTTCGATCTGGAAAAGCCCCAACACGAGGCCACTAACCTCGACCTATGCTATCAGCTCAGTCGCTTCCGTGACTGGATCGAAGTGTGCAGGGCCAATGGCGCCGACGAGCGTGACGCCACTGATTATCTGTCTACGCACCGTCACACGACCCAGCCTGAAAAAGTGGCTGAAGCCGCCAAGGCGCTAGGCACCCTGATAGGGTGGAGCAAGGAAGAAGTGGAGGTGGCCTGCCCTAACGTCATGGAAACCGAGGCGGTTGAAGATACAAGACCGACCTTTGACGATTTTTTGAAAACACTCTCGAAGGTGGAAAAGTCCTTCTACGACACCGATGGAATCGAACAGATGCTCAAGCGGTTTGTCGTTCGCCATACGGGTTACCGATACTCCAAATTTGAGGCCGCTCAAAATTTTGTAGATAAGCTGGGTGAATTCCTCAATCACAATCCTGGGCCGCTACTGGTCACGCAGACGCAATACACTAAAGGATATAAACCTGAATTATGGAAAACCTTTTGGGAAGAAAATAAATCGGGCGGATTGTACGCTTATTGTCCGATAACCATGGAAGCGCTACCTGAGCAGCCTGGAATACAGAATCGTCTGGTCGGCATACCCTGTGTACCCAGCACCATCAGCGACATCGACTATATCCTACGGCTGAAACGGCTGTGCGATAAAACAGGGTTGGCCTGCAACTCGCTGCTGAGCTTCAGTGAACTCAACGAGGTCTCGCCCTACCACGAATTCGAAGGGGCCAGCCACCTGCTGATGGCCAGCGCCGATGACACACTGCGGGAAATGATCGACAAGCAGATGCGCGAACGCTGGCGCGACGCCCTGGCAGGCTACCTGATCGCTCAATGGGCACCCGCTGAACCTGACGCAACGCCCAGCGTGCCCTCTTTCGATGCCTTGTCGAGTTATTGCCTGACCGATATCCGGGTCAGCAGCGAGGTCTCCACCACGCGGCTCAACCAGGCCATTGGCAGCCTGCAGCACTACCTTTCGCGACTGTTTGCGCGCCTTGAGCCGGGGTATGGCGACACCGGTCCATCCGGCGACGCCCAGGCCGAATGGCAGAATGGGCTGGGGCAGTACGGCACGTGGAAACGCCTGGTTGACCGCCACAACCACCCCGCCAACCTCATCTACTACGCCAACCGGCCCAACAAGAGCGTGGCGTTCCAGGAACTGGAGGTGGCCCTGAACCAGGGCAAGATGGACACCTCACTGCTGCACACGGCCATCTGCAGCTACCTGGCCAAGTTCGAACGGGTCAGCAACCTGCAAGTGATCAGCGGCTATCTGGATGGGCACGACCCCAAGCAGGATACCTATCACCTGATCGCCAAGACCAACACCAGCCCGCAAGAGTATTACTGGCGGACGCTCGATATCAGCCTGCGTGACGATCAGAACCGGCTCAGCCCGCTGGCCTGGAGCGAGTGGGAGAAAATTGACCTGGCGCCTACGGGCGAGATCGCGCAAAGCACGTCGGATGGGAAGCTTATCGACGTCGTCCGCCCGGTTGTCATTGCCGGTCGACGTTATGTGTTCTGGGTGGAGCGGGGCGGCACTGACCTGCCAGATGACGAAAAGCCCGGTAAGACCTTGCATAACAAGCGCAAGCTGTCCGTGAACTTTGCATTCCAACAGAGCGACGGCACTTGGAGTACCACGAACGAGCTGTTCTGCCTGGATGGCTATAAAGAACGAAAATGGGATGCAAACCGTGCGAAGGACCTGAGCTTCATGCCCGGACTGATCGTGGTGGTCCATGAAACTGAGAAAAAAGAGCTATGGCTGACAGCGCTATTGCACGACAGCGCCAAAGTTCCGGACGACAGCGCCAAAGCACCGGACAACAGCGCCAAGACATCAGACGACAGCGCCAAAGCTTCGGGCGAAAGCCCAAAAAACAAACTTAAACGCGGAACTGACTACTATCTTGAGGCGCGTGACTTGCTCTTGTTAGAAAACAAGGAAATCACTGATGACCTCGCCGAAGACCTCAGCATCTCATTCCTGGCCTCTTACAAAAACGCACACATTATTCAACACCCTTATGACGGAACCCCAACACAAATAGAAAACACTGAAGTCAGAAAAAACAATCTTTATGCCGAGGCCAGCTTCACCTCCCCCTTAAAAAAACACATTAAATTTTATATACAAGAAGACACCCTGCTAGGAGACACCCTGAGTGGATACGAAGGCATAGTAAGCCTGTCTGTAGAAATTTTCGGAGACGACAAATCAATATATAATGAAAAATTCTTCGAAAAGGGCACCAACCATTACATTTGCGAACCGATACTTAAAGCAGGTAATTATAAAAAAATAAAAATAATCACCCAATACATATCAAACCAAGGCGAAACAGACCTCTTTCCGCTCACACAAAAACGTTTTCTTAAGGAGCTCTTAAATAATACAATCCAAGAAGCAATTTTCAATATAAAAGACGCTACCAACGCCGACGAAACCTGGGCCATCTCTATCGTTACCAACGATCGCCAAGCGCAGTATCTCGACCTCAGCGGCGCAAAAAAACTTTCACCTACCTTGCCGACGGACAACATCCGCCTCAATACACTGTTCGGTAAAAACCTGGTCGCACGGGCCAGCCAAGGGGTCGAGCAGGTGCTGGCCTGGGACACGCAGGAACTGCAAGAACCGGGGCTTGGATCGTCCAAGTCTGTCGATATGGATCTACACGGTGCCAACGCGCTTTATTTCCGCGAACTGTTCCTGCATCTGCCCGCCCTGGTGGCCATGCGCCTGACCGAGCAACAACAGTTCGAAGAAGCCGAAGATTGGTACCTGCGATACCTGTTCAACCCCTACCGGACCAAAGCCGACGAGCAAGGCCGACCCGCGCCGTGGTGTACACGCCCGCTTGCCCAGGTGGGTACCTTGAGCTCGACGCTGCGCAAGGGTGTAGATCCCATCAACCGGGTATTCACCCTGTCGCGTCACTACCAACAGGCAATCTACCTGTCGCTGCTGGAGAACTGGCTGTTGCAGGGCGACCACTTTTACCGCCAGCTCACCCTCAGCTCGCTTAACCAGGCCTGGCTGTGCTACCAGCAAGCGCAGCAATTGCTTGGCCCGCTGCCAAGAGGCAGCGATGCTTCGCGCTGGACGGCAGTGACTTTGGCATCGGTCAAGGAAAGCAAGTTCCGCCGCCCCCTCAACAGCCGGGTGCTCGACCTGCACCAAACCTTGCAAAGCCGCCTGTACAACCTGCGCCACGGGCTTACCCTCGATGGCAAGCTGCTGCCTGCGCTTGATTGGAGCAGCGAAAGCCTGGACGCCTTTGACACCGGGCGGGGCGGCGTGAGCAACGTGCCCATTCCCTATCGCAGTGGCCAGGTGGATATTCCGCACTACCGCTTCCGCCAGTTGCTGCCCCTGGCCAAGGCAGCGGCCCAGCAACTGTCGGACTTCGGCAGGCATTACATGAGCTTGATGGAGGAGGAGTTCAACACCAGCCTGGCGGTGCAGTTGAAAGCTCAGGATATCAAGATGGCCGATTTCGCGATCCGTTTGCAGAAAGAAGCCATCAGCGGCGTTCAAGCCAAGAAAAAGGTACTGCTGCTCAGCCGCGACAAATCATTGGCACAGAAGGAGTATCTCAGCGATCTCATCGATGTCGGCCGATCGCCTGAAGAAGAAGCGGCTACGGCGTTTACCTGGATTGCCAATGTTCAACGCGTGGGGAGTATTGCCTTTGAAATCCTCGGCGGTGTCACTGCCACGACGGTGCCTACTATCTATGGGTTTTCTTTCGGCGGCAACAAACCTGATGCGATTGCAAAGGCTGCAGCCGCAGACTGCAAGACCTTCGCTACCATATCGGACATGATTGCGAAGGAACTGGAGACCCAGGCTGCCTACAACCGTCGCGCAGCCGGCTGGGTGTTCGATAAAAGCCAGGTCGAATGGGACCTGCAAATTCTCGATCAGCAAATCAAGGAAACCAACATCGAGCTCAACGCCGCCACCATCGCCCTTTCCCAGGTCGAGCAGGAGCGGGTCAACCTCAAGGAAGCCTATGTATCCATGACCACCGGCTTCACCATCATCCCCATCTACAACTGGCTGGTAGCACGCCAGGAGCAGATCTACGGCGCAGCCTACGACGCGGTACGCTCGCTGTGCATGGGGGTGGAGGCTGCCTGGCGCTACGAGATCGGCGATTACCGGCGCGACAGTTTCATCGATACCACCGCCTGGCGCGACAACTACAAAGGCATGCTGGTGGGCGAATCGCTGCTGGTGAACTTGCAGCAAATGGAAAATGAGTACCTGGCCAGAAACGAGCGACGGTTGACGATCAAGAAGTCGTTCAGCCTGAAGAAACAAATGGACAGCAGCCCAACCAAGGCAGAGGAAAAGTGGGCGAAAGTTTTCAAAAAAGATGAAAAGCGCACCCAACCGCTGACCCACGCCTTCGCGTTCACGGCGCAAGACTTTGACAAGAGCTACCCTGGCCAGTACCTGCGCCAACTCAAGTATGTGTCCGTCACATTCGTGCTCAAGGCGGACAAACCGGTGGAAGAGCTGTGCGCACTGCTCAAGCAGACGGGCAGCACAACGCTGCTAGAGCCCAACACGGACGCAGCCTTCTCCTTCTATCCCGAGAGCAAAGACGACACCAAGGCAGAAGCGGCGCGCGAGAACCCCCGCCTGGTGCTGCGCAATCCGCGCGAAAACCAGCAGATCGCGTTGTCGTCGACGGTGGCCGAAGATGGGCTGGGGTACGATGCCGGTACCTGGGTCTACGAGCTGATGTTCCACGATGGCCGGTACCTGCCGTTCGAGGGCACCGGCGCCATCTCGCAATGGACGCTCGAGCTGCTGGGCGATGAGGGCCTGCTCAAGGACCTCTCGGTGATCGAGGACATACGCTTCAACATGGTCTACACCGCCAAGGCCGGGGATGCAATCTTCATCGAGGGGCTTGCCAAGGCCAAAGCCGACGCCAAGAAAAAAGCACCCCCGCCCAGCGACAGTTAAGCCTTCTGTGCTTTGATTGCCCTTGCGGCCCTTCGCCGGCTTGCGCCGCGAAGGGCCGCACAGCGGCCTCGGCGCGTCAGCCTTGCTCCAACCCCTCGAGCACCGCCTCGGCCAGCGCCAGGCCTTTCTCCAGCGAGTTCTCCGTCGCCGTCAGCAGACTTCGCAACGGCTCCCCCGCCTTCTCCAACGCGGCAGCATTGGTCTCATACGCCGCCTTCAACGCCGCCACGGCGCACACCAGCGCATCCTCGCTATCGACTCCGGCATGCACCGAGAGCATCGGATCATGGGCGTGATTGCAGGTGCCAAAGGGGAACTGGCGGTAACGGGACGTGATTTGCGGGGACTGTGGTCGAGCAGCGATTCCTGGTTCATGGCTGCACCTCTCGATGAAAGGTGGCGATCTCGACAAATGCGAACGGTGGATCTGGAACGATCTTCTTGAGCATGGTGCATCTCCTTGCAGCTCTCTCTTTTAGAAGCTCCGCGCCCATACGCCAAGATGGGTGGACGAAGCCGTGCGGGTTGGCGTGCCGGCAGAGAGAACCGGTGAGCCCGAAGGCTCCCACACACGGCTCCGCCCATAACGGGTGCAGCCATGCAGAACACCGCCGCAAGGTGCGCCAGTGCTCGATCTCTCTGAATACGGGACGCCAATCCCGAACCGCAGAAACTACTGCGGTGCGGCACGGTACTCAAGTACCGCTTATGTGTCAAAAGTGTTCATCACCCCCGGCCCCAATCCTGTGCAGGCCCGACCCGCAAGCACCATCCTGGCCCCACCCCGCGCCCCGATTCGTCGCACAACCGCTCTATCACGCAGCTTCCATCGCTCGGCACAGCCCTTGCAATCTCCGACCTGGCCAACACCCACCATCACATCGGAGTGAGCACATGAAGCGACGCAGTCTGATCAAGGCCTTCACCCTCAGCGCATCGATCGCCGCGATGGGCCTGAGCTGGAGCATCCAGGCCGCCGAGACCATCAAGGTCGGCATCCTGCATTCGCTGTCGGGGACCATGGCGATTTCCGAGACCTCGCTCAAGGACATGGCGCTGATGACCATCGACGAGATCAACGCCAAGGGCGGGGTCAACGGCAAGCAGCTCGAAGCGGTGGTGGTGGACCCGGCGTCCAACTGGCCGCTGTTCGCCGAGAAGAGCCGCCAGCTGCTGACCCAGGACAAGGTGGCGGTGGTGTTCGGCTGCTGGACCTCGGTGTCGCGCAAGTCGGTGCTGCCGGTGTTCGAGGAGCTCAACGGGCTGCTGTTCTACCCGGTGCAGTACGAGGGTGAAGAGATGTCGCCGAACGTGTTCTACACCGGCGCCGCGCCTAACCAGCAGGCAATCCCGGCCGTGGAATACCTGATGAGCGAGGACGGTGGCGGCGCCAAGCGCTTCTTCCTGCTGGGCACCGACTACGTCTACCCGCGCACCACCAACAAGATCCTGCGCGCCTTCCTGCACAGCAAGGGCGTGGCCGACAAGGACATCGAAGAGGTCTACACGCCGTTCGGCCACAGCGATTACCAGACCATCGTCGCCAACATCAAGAAGTTCTCCGCAGGCGGCAAGACGGCGGTCATCTCGACGGTCAATGGCGACTCCAACGTGCCGTTCTACAAGGAGCTGGCCAACCAGGGGCTGAAGGCCACCGATGTACCGGTGGTGGCGTTCTCGGTGGGTGAAGAGGAGCTGCGTGGCATCGACACCAAGCCGCTGGTGGGGCACCTGGCGGCGTGGAACTACTTCGAGTCCGTGGATAACCCGGTGAACCAGAAGTTCGTCGCCGACTGGAAGGCCTACGCCAAGGCCAAGGGCCTGCCGGGGGCCGACAAGGCGGTGACCAACGACCCTATGGAGGCCACCTACGTAGGTATCCACATGTGGGCGCAAGCGGTGGAAAAAGCCAAGTCCACCGATGTGGACAAAGTGCGTGAGGCACTGGCCGGGCAGAGCTTCAAGGCACCTTCGGGCTTCACCCTGACCATGGACAAGACCAACCACCACCTGCACAAGCCGGTGATGATCGGCGAGATCCAGGATGACGGGCAGTTCAGCGTGGTGTGGCAGACCGAGGAGCCGCTGCGGGCGCAGCCTTGGAGCCCGTTCATTCCGGGGAATGACAAGCGGCCGGATTATGCGGTGAAAGGTAATTGAGTGACCAGGGGCCGCTTTGCGGCCCTTTCGCGACACAAGGCCGCTCCCACAGGTAGATCGCGTTCCCATGTGGGAGCGGCCTTGTGTCGCGATCGAGGGCGAAGCCCTCGCCTTACCCTGACTTTACAGGAATAACTAATGCTCAGATTCCTGCTCACCCTCTTGTTGTTACTGCCCCTGGCCAGCCAAGCCAGCGAAGGCGAGTTCTTCCTCACCGCCAAGCCCGCCGACCAGGCGCGCCTGCTCGAAACCTGGGCCGCGCAACCCGATGCCGCCCGCCTGCCGCTGCTGGAAAACCTGCGCCAAGGCCGCGTCGCCGAAAACGACACGCGCAAGCTGCGCCTGAACAACCGTCTGCGCGGCCTGATCGACAACGCCCTGGCCAGCCATCAGCTATTCAGCGACCAAGCCAGCATCCGCCTGGCCGCCGCGCAGCAACTGCAAAAGACTGCCCAGCCAGCGCAAATGGCCTTCCTCGACCGGCGCTTCGCCAGCGAACCGGATGCCGCCGTGCACGCGGCCCTCGGCCTGGCCCTGGCCAACCTGCAACTGGGCGCCAGCGAGCCCGCGGTACGCCTGGCCGCCGTGCGTCTGCTCGGTGAAACCGGCGACCCGCTGGCCCGCACCCGTCTAGAAGCGCTACTACAACCCGACGCCGAAACCGACGCCGCCGTACGCACCGCCGCCGAAACCAGCCTGGCCCAAGTGCAGCGCAAATTGCTGGTGGGCGACCTGCTCGGCCAGGCCTTCAGCGGCCTGTCGCTGGGCTCGATCCTGCTGCTGGCGGCGCTGGGCCTGGCGATCACCTTCGGCCTGCTCGGGGTGATCAACATGGCCCACGGCGAGATGCTGATGCTCGGCGCCTACAGCACCTACATGGTCCAGGTGCTGCTGCAACGCTATGCCCCCGGCGCCATCGAGTTCTACCCGTTGATCGCCTTGCCGGTGGCCTTCGCCGTCAGCGCGGGTGTCGGCATGGCGCTGGAGCGCACAGTGATCCGTCACTTGTATGGCCGGCCGTTGGAAACCCTGCTGGCCACCTGGGGCATCAGCCTGATCCTGATCCAGGCCGTGCGCTTGATCTTCGGCGCGCAGAACGTCGAGGTGAGCAACCCGGCCTGGCTGTCCGGCGGCATCCAGGTGCTGCCCAACCTGGTGCTGCCGTACAACCGCCTGGTGATCATCGGCTTCGCCCTGGCGGTGGTGCTGCTCACCTGGCTGCTGCTCAACCGCACGCGGCTGGGCTTGAACGTGCGGGCGGTCACCCAGAACCGCAACATGGCCGCCTGCTGCGGGGTGTCCACCGGGCGCGTCGACATGCTCGCCTTCGGCCTCGGCTCGGGCATCGCCGGGCTCGGCGGCGTGGCCCTGAGCCAGGTCGGCAACGTGGGGCCGGACCTGGGCCAGAGCTACATCATCGACTCGTTTCTGGTGGTGGTGCTCGGCGGTGTCGGCCAGCTGGCCGGCAGCCTGTGGGCGGCCTTCGGACTGGGCATCGCCAACAAACTGCTGGAGCCGCAGATCGGTGCGGTGCTGGGCAAGATCCTCATCCTTGCGCTGATCATTCTGTTCATCCAGAAGCGCCCGCAAGGCCTGTTCGCCCTCAAGGGACGGGTAATCGACTGATGAACCAGCCATTGATTGTCACTGCCACGCGCAAGGCCGGCACCCGGGTTTCAATGGCCGTCGGCGCCGTTGTCGTCCTGGTGCTGCTGGCCCTGCCGCTGCTGTCGCTGCTGCCCGACGGGCACGCCTTGCAGGTCTCGGCCTACACCCTGACCCTGGTCGGCAAGGTCCTCTGCTACGCCATCGTCGCCCTGGCCCTGGACCTGGTCTGGGGCTACGCCGGGTTGCTGTCGCTGGGCCATGGCCTGTTCTTCGCCCTGGGCGGCTACGCCATGGGCATGTACCTGATGCGACAGGCGGCCGGCGATGGGCTGCCGGGGTTCATGACTTTCCTGTCGTGGAGCGAACTGCCCTGGTACTGGGCCGGCACCCAGCATTTCGCCTGGGCGCTGTGCCTGGTGGTACTGGCGCCGGGGCTGCTGGCGCTGGTGTTCGGCTTCTTCGCCTTCCGCTCGCGGATCAAGGGCGTGTATTTCTCGATCATGACCCAGGCCCTGACCTTCGCCGGGATGCTGCTGTTCTTCCGCAACGAGACAGGCTTTGGCGGCAACAACGGCTTCACCAGCTTCCGCACCATCGTCGGTTTCGACATCGCCGCCCAGGGCACCCGGGCCGTGCTGTTCCTGCTCACGGTTGGCCTGCTGCTGGGCAGCCTGTTCCTGTGCTGGCGCCTGACCCAGAGCAAGTTCGGGCGCCTGCTCACTGCCGTGCGTGACGCCGAGAACCGCCTGATGTTCTGCGGCTACGACCCGCGCGGCTTCAAGCTGCTGGTTTGGGTGCTCAGCGCCGTGCTGTGCGGCCTGGCCGGAGCGCTGTACGTGCCGCAGGTGGGCATCATCAACCCCAGCGAGATGTCGCCGACCAACTCCATCGAGGCCGCCGTGTGGGTGGCGCTCGGCGGGCGCGGCACACTCATCGGGCCGCTGCTTGGCGCCGGCCTGGTCAATGGCATGAAAAGCTGGTTCACCGTGGCGTTTCCCGAGTTCTGGCTGTTCTTCCTCGGCGCGCTGTTCATCCTCGTCACCCTGTACCTGCCCAAGGGCGTGGTCGGCCTTGTGAAGAAAAGGAGTCAGCCATGAGAAGCGTGCCCCCGGTGCATCCGGAATTCATGCTGGAACCGATCTTCGACCAGATCGGCAGCGGGCGCGAGGCGATCGGCCTGGGCCGGCGCCGCGAGGCCGGGCTCGACACCCGCCACGGCACGGTGCTGAGCCTGGAGGGCATCAGCGTCAGCTTCGATGGCTTCAAGGCGCTCAACGACCTGAACCTGTACATCGGCGTCGGCGAGCTGCGCTGCATCATCGGCCCCAACGGCGCCGGCAAGACCACGATGATGGACGTGATCACCGGCAAGACCCGCCCCGACACAGGTACCGCGTTTTTCGGCGACACCCTCGACCTGACCCGCATGAGTGAATGCCAGATCGCCCAGGCCGGTATCGGCCGCAAGTTCCAGAAACCCACGGTGTTCGAGGCGCTGACGGTGCTCGAGAACCTGGAGCTGGCGCTCAAGGCCGACAAGTCGGTGTGGGCAAGCCTGGTGGCGCGGTTGTCCGGCGAGCAGCGCCAGCGCATCGAGGAGGTGCTGACCACCCTGCGCCTGCTGCCCCTGGCCCAGCGCCAGGCGGGGCTGTTGTCCCATGGGCAGAAGCAGTTCCTGGAAATCGGCATGCTGCTGGTGCAGGAGCCGAGGTTGCTGCTGCTCGACGAGCCGGTGGCGGGGATGACCGATGCCGAGACCGAGTTCACCGCCGAGCTGTTCCGCTCCTTGGCGGGCAGGCATTCGCTGATGGTGGTGGAGCATGACATGGGCTTCGTCGGCAGCATTGCCGACCATGTGACGGTGCTGCACCAGGGGAGTGTGCTGGCGGAAGGGTCGCTGGCACAGGTGCAGGAGGATGAGCGGGTGGTCGAGGTGTATCTCGGTAGATAGGCCCGCTCCCACGAATTGAACGACTCAAGGGCAGAACATGCTGAAAATCGACACCCTGCACCAATACTACGGCGGCAGCCACATCCTGCGCGGCCTGTCCTTCGAGGCCAAGGTCGGCGAGGTCACCTGCCTGCTGGGCCGCAACGGCGTGGGCAAGACCACCCTGCTGCGCTGCCTGATGGGCCTACTGCCGGCCCGCGAGGGCCGCGTGGAATGGGAAGGCAAACCCATTACCACGCTCAAGCCCCAGCAACGGGTCCAGGCCGGCATCGCCTACGTGCCGCAGGGCCGCGAAATCTTCCCGCGCCTGACCGTCGAGGAAAACCTGCTGATGGGCCTGTCGCGGTTCCCCGCCCGCGAGGCCCGGGAAGTGCCAGCCTTCATCTACGAACTGTTCCCGGTGCTGGAGCAGATGAAGCAACGCCGTGGCGGCGACCTCTCCGGTGGCCAGCAGCAACAGCTGGCCATCGGTCGCGCCCTGGCCAGCCGCCCGCGCCTGCTGATCCTCGACGAGCCCACCGAAGGCATCCAGCCGTCGGTGATCAAGGAAATCGGCGCGGTGATCCGCAAGCTCGCCGACCGGGGCGACATGGCCATCCTGCTGGTGGAGCAGTTCTACGACTTCGCCGAGGAGCTGGCCGACCAGTACCTGGTCATGGCCCGCGGCGAGATCGTCCAGCGCGGCCGGGGGGAAAACATGCAGGCCGAAGGTGTGCGCGGCCTGGTTACCATTTAATCTGCAGCCACTTCCCTTGCGAGACGCTGTCATGAGTTACCAGATCCGCGACGCCCTGATCGACGACGTGCCGGGCATCCTCGACATCTACAACGACGCCGTGGCCAACACCACGGCGATCTGGAACGAAACCCCGGTGGACCTGGCCAACCGCCGGGCCTGGTTCGAGGCCCGTGCGCTGCAGGGTTATCCGATCCTCGTCGCGGTGGATGACAGCGGCGTACTGGGTTACGCCTCGTTCGGCGACTGGCGCCCCTTCGAGGGCTTCCGCCATACGGTCGAACACTCGGTGTACATCCGTGGCGACCAGCGCGGCAAAGGTCTGGGCCCAGTGCTGATGGCAGCACTGGTCGAACGGGCAAGGGGCTGTGGCAAGCATGTGATGGTCGCCGCCATCGAAAGCGGCAATGCCGCGTCGGTGCGCCTGCATGAGCGGCTGGGATTCAGGGTGACCGGACAGATGCCGCAGGTAGGCGTGAAATTCGGCCGGTGGCTGGACCTGACATTCATGCAGCTTTATCTGGATGACGACACCCTCCCCCCTTCACAGAACTGAAGCCCAACGGGCTGAACCGAGCCGAGGCGCAGAAGCTGCTGGTACACAGCGATGCGCGACAGCGTCAGTTGATAAGGGCGTTGGAAACCGAGGCGGGGTCTGGGGCGGAGGCGTTCTAACGGACGCTGGGGTACAGCAAGGCGGGGGAGATTCCGGATTATGCCTGCGGCCCGGAAGGTACCTGCCGAGCCACAGAGCTGTACTACAAAGTCCTGACTAGCGCTTGAGTGCTATGCCTCATCACAAATGGCGCGCCAGCAAGGTCTTGGGACGTTCGTCATTGTAGTAGCCGATGAGCTCTTCAACTTTGCTGCCCTTGGAAAAATACAGCAGCGTTGGAGCGGATTGAACACCATACCTCCCGGCCACATCCGGGCTATCGCTCAAGGGCATGCGGAAAAAGTCAGCCTTCGATTCCGAGGATGCCCAGTCATCCAGCACCTTGCTCATACGCTTGCTGGAGTTCTCGGCGCCATCGGCCTTGTACTTGAAGAACTCGACGACCACAGGCTTTCCAGCCTTCAGTACCTTGTCTTCAAATTGCGCCTCGGTGAGTTGCTGCACAGCCATGTCGACACTCCTGCATTGGGAGATCCGCACCATGCGGATGGAGTCTCAACGCTAGAGTGACCATCAGACCGCGTCTACTGGCAAAAATATCAGGTCAGGTGAGCATTACCCCTGCACAAACCGCCCCAGCCGCTGGCGCAACATGCTGTTCTCGCTACGCAACTGCTGCACCTCCTCCAGCAACTCCAACGCCAGCGCCACCCCTTCCCACTCCAGCTCCAGCTCCTGATGCAGCTTCACCGCGCGCTTCAGCGTCACCGGCGCGCGGTCATCGAACACCCACTCCTCGGGCGTTCGCCCCGACGGTTCGACAATGCCGTGCTCGACGATCTCGATCACCCAGTCGGCCGACACATCGGCTTCCTGGCACAGGGTACGCATGTCCAGTTGAACGATCAGGGTGCTGCTCATGATCACTTACTCCATTGAGTCCTCGGATTGAACGCGGCTTTCTCGGAGAGCTGGGTCCACAGTTCGCGCGCGGCGGCATCGGACTGGGCGGGCATGACCACCTTGAGCTGGGCGTACAGGTCGCCGCGCTCGCCCTGCTTGTTCAAAAGGCCCATGCCCTTGACCCGCAGGCGCTGGCCGCTCTGGCTGTCCGGGCGGATGGTCAGGTTGATCTTGCCGGTCAGGGTCGGCACGGCCACCTTGGCGCCGAGCGCCGCTTCCCACGGTGCCAGCGGCACGGTGATGATCAGGTCATGGCCTTCGACATCGAACAGCGGGTGCGGAGCCATGCGGATAGTCAGGAACAGGTCGCCGTTGGCCCCACCGCCCACGCCCGGCGCGCCCTGGCCCTTGAGACGGATGCGCTCGCCGTCGGTCACCCCGGCGGGGATCTTCACGTTCAGCGTTTTCGTGGTGAACCCGGTACGCTGCCCGGCACCGTTGGTCTGCGGCACCTGGAAGCTGATCTGCTTGGATTCCTTGTTCAGGGTCTCTTCGAGGAAGACCGCCAGTTCCAGTTCCACGTCCTGCCCTCGCCTGCCGGCACTGCGTTGCTGCCGGCCACCGCCGCCACCAAAGGGGTTGCCGCCCCGGGCGCCGAAGATCGAGCTGAAGAAATCGGAAAAATCGCCACCCTCGAAGCCACCGCCGCCACCGCCGCGGGACTCCCAGCCAGGCGGCGCCTGGAACGGCCGGCCATGCTGGCCGCCGTACTTGCGGATTTCGTCGTACTCGGCGCGCTTGTCCTTGTCGCCTAGCACTTCGTAGGCCTCGTTGGCCTCCTTGAACTTGTCCTCGGCGTCACGCTCCTTGCTGACGTCGGGGTGATACTTGCGCGCGAGCTTGCGGTACGCGGCCTTGATCGCCTTCTCGTCCGCGCTCGCCTCGACGCCCAGTATCTTGTAATAGTCTTTGAAGTCCATCTATGGATCACCGATGTGAATGTACGTATTGCTACTGAAGATTGGGGTCAAGCATAGCCTTTCAAGGTTCATCCGGGGTTGCGCTATCGCAGACGACCGGTCTTGATTTAGCCGCAGACTGGCATAAACTGCGCGGCCGTTTTGCCTCCGGAAGCTCTCCTTCATGTCTGACGTATCCCCGGCCCGTGCCCTCGGCATCGACTTCGGCACCTCCAACTCCACGGTCGGCTGGCACCGCCCGGGCGTCGAATCGCTGATCGCCCTGGAAGACGGCAAGATCACCCTGCCGTCGGTGGTCTTCTTCAACATCGAGGAGCGTCGCCCGGTGTACGGCCGCCTGGCCCTGCACGAGTACCTGGAGGGCTACGAAGGCCGCCTGATGCGCTCGCTCAAGAGCCTGCTGGGCTCCAAGCTGATCAAGCACGACACCAGCGTGCTGGGCAGCGCCCTGCCGTTCAAGGACCTGCTGGGCATGTTCATCGGCGAACTGAAAAAGCGTGCCGAAGCCGATGCCGGCCGCGAATTCGACCAGGTGGTGATGGGCCGCCCGGTGTTCTTCGTCGACGAAGACCCGGCCGCCGACCAGGAGGCCGAGGACACCCTGGCGGAGGTTGCGCGCAAGATCGGCTTCAAGGACGTGTCGTTCCAGTACGAACCGATCGCCGCGGCGTTCGACTACGAGTCGGGCATCTGCCGTGAAGAGCTGGTACTGATTGTCGATATCGGCGGTGGTACCTCGGACTTTACCCTGATCCGCCTGTCGCCGGAGCGTCACCTGGTGGCCGAGCGCCAGAGCGACATCCTCGCCACCGGCGGCGTGCACATCGGCGGTACCGACTTCGACAAGCAGCTGAGCCTGCAGGGCGTGATGCCGCTGTTCGGCTACGGCAGCCGGATGAAGAGCGGCGCGCTGATGCCCACCAGCTACCACCTCAACCTGGCCACCTGGCATACCATCAACGCCCTGTACTCGCAGAAGTCGCAACTGGCCCTGGGCAGCATGCGCTATGACATCGAGGACACACTAGGCATCGACCGCCTGTTCAACCTGATCGAGCAGCGCGCCGGGCACTGGCTGGCGATGGAAGTGGAAGCCAGCAAGATCGAACTGACCGAGCGCAACAGCCGTCGCATCGACTTCGGCCGGATCGAGCCTGAACTGTCGGCCGAACTGACCCGGGCGCTGTTCGAAGACGCCATCGGCGGGTTGCTGGAGCGGGTGCGCGGCAGCGTGACCGAGCTGCTGGCCAAGGCCGGCGTGAGCGAGGGGCAGGTGGACACGGTGTTCTTCACCGGTGGTTCCAGCGGGATTCCGGCGCTGCGCAACAGCGTGGCGGCGATGCTGCCCAATGCGCGGCATGTGGAAGGCAATATCTTCGGCAGCATTGGCAGTGGGCTGGCGATCGAGGCACGCAAGCGTTACGGCGCCGCCTGAGCCATCCCGGGGCCGCGTGGCGGCCCCGGCAATCCTTCAGACCAACTCCGCCCGCTTCAACTCACTCTTCAGGTAAGCGTAATAGATCGGCCCCGCCACCACCCCCGGCAAGCCGAATGCCGCCTCGAACACCAGCATCGCCAGCAACAGCTCCCAGGCCTTGGCACTGATCTGCCCGCCAACGATCCGCGCGTTGAGGAAGTACTCGACCTTGTGGATAACAATCAGATACCCCAGCGCCGCCATCGCCACCCAGATCGACAGCGACAAGCCGACGATGGTGATCAGGGTGTTGGACATCAGGTTGCCGATCACCGGCAGCAGCCCGAGCAGGAAGGTCAGCACGATCAGCGTCTTGGTCAACGGCAGGTGCACGCCGAACAGTGGTAGCACCACGGCCAGGAAGATGCCGGTAAAGAAGGTGTTGAGCAGCGAGATCTTGATCTGCGCGAAGACGATGTTGCGAAACGCCTGCACCAGCAGGCTCAGGCGCTCGAACAGCGCCGCCGCCAGGGGCTTGCGCCGGGAGATGTCGGGGATGCGCTGCAGGGCGACGATGGCGCCGAGGATCATGCCGATCAGCAGGGTCACGAACATGTGCGCCATGCCCTTGCCCACCAGTTGCAGGTCGGTCAGGTGGCTCTTGATCCAGTCGCCGATGGCCACCTTGAACTCGGCGGCGCTGGCCGGCAGGTAGGCTTCGATGAACGGCGGCAGCTGGCCCCGCGCGCGCTCGACCAGGCCCATGAACTTGTCCAGCGAGGCGCCGGGGTTCTCGGCCTCGTGCAGCAGGAAACTGAAGGCGCCGGCGATCAGCAACGTCAGCGTGCTCACCACCAGGGTGCCGAGCAGCGCCACCGCCAACCAGCGTGCGCGCTGCCCGGCGATCAGCGGTTGCAGGCGCGGGGTGAGCATGTTGACCAGTTCGTAGACCAGCAGGCCGGCCAGCAGGCTCGGCAGCAGCTTCAGCGGCAGCGCCAGCAACAGGCCCGCCATGACGATGATCCAGCTGGCCAGGGTGACCTGGCGGGGAGTGAAAGTCATACAGCCTCAACGGCAGACAGCGGAAAGTCCCGCAGTCTGCCAGCCTTCACGGCACAGGCATAGGCGCAGGTCATTTCTTCTTCAGGCAGTCACTCATGAAGGTCTTGCGCTCATCGCCCTTGAGCGCCTTGGTATTGGCGTCGGCGTTGCAGGTCTTCATCTTCTCCTGCTGGGTGGCGGCTTTGGCCGGCTCGGCCTTTTTCAGGCAGATACTCATGAACGCCTTGCGTTCATCGCCCTTGAGCGCCTTGGCGGTGGCGTCGGCGTTGCAGGTCTTCATCTTATCCTGTTGCGCGGTGGCGGCGAACCCTTGGCCCGCGATCAACAGGCCCAACACCAGCAGGGGTACGTGCAGCAGCTTCATGGAGTGGTCTCCTTGCCTGCGCGCCGGATGCGCGCTCGTCGCCGCTGAGTGTAGACAAGAATTCTTACATCTCTGTCCGTGCCCGCCGCCGGTACTGCTCCGGGGTGCAATTGGCCTGGCGCTGGAACATGGCGATGAAGGCCGAAGCGCTGCTATAGCCGAGGTCGAAGGCGATGGCCTGGATCGGCGTGCCCGCCTCGAGCGCCTCGATAGCCCGCAGAAAGCGCAGTCGCAAGCGCCATTCGCCGAAGCTCATCCCCAGCTCCCGCAGAAACTGCCGGGCCAGGGTACGCTCGCTGACATGCACCTGCCCGGCCCAATGGGCGAGCGGCCGGTTATCGCCAGGCCCCGCGTGCAACGCCTTGAGCACCTGGCGCAGGCTGTCGCTGCGGGCGAACGGCAAATAACAGGTCTGCGTCGGCGCCAGGCGCAGTTGGTCGATCAGTACCTGAACAAGGCGCTGGTCGCGCTCGTCCTGGGCGATATGCAGGTCGCGGCGGGCGAAGTCGCTAAGGATCGCCTTGAGGATGTCGCTGATCACCAGGCTGCAGGGCTGCGCCGGCAGATCAGCGCACAAGCTGCGCTCCAGATAGACCGAACGGTAGATGATGGCCTGGGGGTTGTAGCAGCCATGCTCAGTCTCCGGCGGCACCCAGACAGCGTAGTGCGGGGGCGAGATGAAGCGCTGGCCCTCGACATCCAGGTGCATCAGGCCATGGGAGGCATAGTTGAGCTGGCCCCAGGGGTGACGGTGCGGCGGGCTGTGGGTGTCGGCGCCGAATTCGTCGTAGCGGAAGTAGACCGGTGCGGGGAGCCGGTCGAACCGGGGGATGTCGAGGAACTTGCGGGTCATGCTGTCTGCTTCGCGGGACGGGTTGTCTGGATGGAAGTATAGGCATTTGGACAGACAAGCGATAATGGCCGCCACGTGGGAGCGGGCTTGCCCCGCGATTGCACCCGCCCGGCCAACATCATTTCCTGGCCTGGCGCAATCGCGGGGCAAGCCCGCTCCCACGGGTCAACCGCAACTCGAGAATCATCATGAACTACCTCTTCCCCCTCATCGCCATCCTCATCTGGGCCGGCAACACCGTGGTCACCAAGATGTCCGCCGGGGCCATCTTCCCCGCCGAGATCGGCTTCTACCGCTGGCTGCTGGCCGGCCTGCTGTTTACCCCTTTCCTGCTGCCACAGCTCTGGCGCAACCGCACGGCCATCCGCCCGCACCTGGGCAAGATCTTCGTGCTGGGCGTGCTGGGCATGGCCATCTACCAGAGCCTGGCCTACTTCGCCGCCGCCATCACCAGCGCCACCAACATGGGCATCATCCTCTCGTTGATGCCGCTGATGTCGCTGGCCCTGTCCATCGCCTGGCTCGGTCAGCGCCTGACCTATGGCGCGCTGCTGGGCGCGCTGGTGTCGTTCTTCGGCGTGCTGGAGGTGGTCTCGGCCGGGCAACCCGGCGTGCTGCTGCACCAGGGATTGAACGCCGGCGACCTGATGATGCTGGTGGCCACTTTCGCCTATGCGCTGTACAGCTTCCTGTTGAAAAAATGGCAGCTGCGCCTGCCGCCGCTGCAGTTGCTCTACCTGCAGGTGCTGGTGGCGATCCTGGTGTTGCTGCCGCTGTTCCTGCTGTCACCCAAGACCGGGTTGAACGGCCACAACATTGGCCTGGTGCTGTATGCCGGCCTGCTGGCCTCGATGGTCGCGCCGCGGGTGTGGATGCAGGCGGTGCATCGCCTGGGGCCTAGTCGGACCACGCTGTTCTTCAACCTGCTGCCGGTGGTCACGGCGGTGATCGCTGCGGTAGTGCTGGATGAGCAGTTGGCCAGTTATCACCTGGTTGGCGGTGTGCTGACGCTGGTTGGCGTGCTGCTGGCCGAGCGTTGGACCACTCCGGTACGGCGTTAGTACGCGAGGCCGCTCCCACAGACGAATGCAATCCCCTGTAGGAGCGGCCTTGTGTCGCGAAAGGGCTGCGAAGGAGCCCCAGGCTTCTCACAGCCCCGCAGCCTTGAGCCGTGCGGCATGCTCGGTGAACAACCGCACCGGCTCGGCACCCTTGCCCACCGCGCCCAGCGACTGGTTGACGATATCCAGGTGATCGAGCGGATAGTCATCGCCAATCACCTGCCCCAGGTGCGAACTGAAACGCCCGACCATGCCATCGCATTGCCCCTTCTCCAGCACGAAACTGCGGGCGAACAGCCGGCAAAATCGGTTGCTGCCGTCAAAACGGTTCAGGCCCTGGTCGGTACGCCCTGGCTGCAGGGTGCCGGACCAGGAGTAGTAGCGAACACCGTTCACCTCAGCCGGCCCGTCGCCCCCCCAGACCTCGGGCAGCCCTTGTGGATAAGCCTGGTTGAACAGCGCCACCCCGGCACTGGTCAGCGACTGGTGCGAGGCGTGCACGTCGATCGGCAGCGGATCGCGGCGCCAGCCGGTCTCCAGCCAACCCAACACCACAGCGAAACCATGCAGCACTGCCTTGAGGAGGCGCCCCCGCACAGAGTCACCAGGTGCCGTGCGCTCGAGATGGTCGGCCAGCTCCGAGCCATGGTTGGGGCCGGCCACCGACGTCACCGAAGCCACCCGATCAGGCCGCTTCGCCGCCGCATAGCGGGCACTGAGGGCGCCCTGGCTGTGACCGATCAGGTTGACCTTGTCGGCCCCCGTGCGCTGGCAGATGTCCTCGATGATGACCAGCAACTGCTCACCCCGCACTTCGCTGGAATGCAGCGGCGACACCTGCACCGGGAACACCTGCGCGCCGCCCCGGCGCAATGCCGGCACGATGCCGAACCAGTAGGGATACACCAGCGCCCGCACGAACCCGAGCATGCCCGGCACCAGCACCAGTGGATAACGCGTGGCCAGCTCCTGACTCATCCCCCTTGCCCTCATCCGTGAACAGACCGGTCCACCCTACAGCGCGACCGGCGACAAGTGCAATCGAACTCCCGGCGCGCCGCGCGGTTCCAAGCAGAACAGACCCTGAGCAAGGAGCGGGACCATGTACAAGCGAACCCTGGCCATCCTTCTGGCAAGCGCCACCCTCGCCGCCTGCGGCAGCCGTCCGGAAAACCCGGTGGACTACGTCACCTACCGCGACGAGCCGCTGGTCAAGCAGGTCGAGCACGGCATGACCATGCAAAAGGTCATTGCCATCGGCGGCAGCCCGTCCAACGTCATCGACCTGCCCCACGGCGGCACCTGCAACGACTACATCCTCAACCGTGATGGCCACCAGCAGCCCTACTACGTGCGTTTCGACGCCACCGGCCATGTCGACGCCAAGGGCTTCAAGACCTGCAAGCAACGCCAACAAGACAGCGACGCCGTACACGGCGCATGACACACTATGACTACCCTGATGCTTTCGGAGATGAACATGAGCGTTGAACTGACCGATGTGAAGACCCTGCGCGAACGTGCCCGCCAGCATGTCGAGCAAGGTGCGGTGACCGAGGGTTACCACGCCGATCGTGAAAAGATCCTGCGCCTGCTCAACGAGTCGCTGGCCACCGAGCTGGTCTGCGTCCTGCGCTACAAGCGTCACTACTTCATGGCCAGCGGCATCAAGGCCAGCGTTGCCGCCGCGGAGTTCCTCGAGCATGCCAACCAGGAAGCCGAGCACGCCGACAAGCTGGCCGAGCGCATCGTGCAGCTGGGCGGTGAGCCTGACTTCAATCCGGACAACCTGACCAAGAACTCCCACGCGCAGTACGTGGCAGGCAATTCGTTGAAGGAGATGGTGCTGGAGGACCTGGTGGCCGAGCGCATCGCCATCGACAGCTACCGTGAGATCATCCAGTACATCGGCGACAAGGACCCGACCACCCGGCGCATCTTCGAGGACATCCTGGCCCAGGAGGAAGAGCACGCGGACGATATGTCGGACCTGTTGCAGGGGCTGTGATGCCTGGGGGCGCTGCGCCCCTTTCGCAAAGCCGCTCCCACAGGTCAAACACATGACTCAAGGTCGACGCTTTGCCTGTGGGAGCGGCCTTGCGTCGCGAAAGGGCCGCAAAGCGGCCCTATTTCTTGCCCTTCACCGCCGTCGGCGCCTTGCCAGCGCGCATCTGCTGCAATAACGGCGTGCACTGGTTGGGTTCATCCCCGCTGCTCGGCGCGATCAGCGCCAGCAGCCCCGCCGCCGGCCCGGCCACCACGCCAAGCGCCACCATCCCCGCGCCACGCAGCGCCAGCGGCACCGCCTGCACGCCGGCACTCGGCTTGGCGAACGGCCCACGTACATACAACGGCGAACGCAGCGAGAACAGACGCAGGCCCTTGGACTCCGGGGTAATCTTCAGGTCCAACTGCTCGCTGGCGAAGTTGGCCGTGCCGTTGATGTAGATGATCGCGTTCTCGGTATCGAAAACGAACAAGCGGCTGGTGGCCAGGCCATCCTTGATCCCGACATCCGCTGCGGCACAATTGATCTTCACATCTTCGTCGCCAAACAACTTGCCGATCACGTAGTTGCCCACGTTCAGCCCAGCGATCTCCATCAGGCTGCGGCTGATTGCGCCATCGTTGATCAACAGGCGCAGATCCCCGTTGGAAGTGCCCAGCAGCGCGGCCACCGAGTTGCCCCGGCCACTGATGTCGGCATCGCCGTTGAGTTCGCCGAAGCTGGTCTGCATCGGCGCGAAGCTGGGAAACAGCTGCTTGAGCTTGAAGCCACGCGCGGTCAGCCGTGCACGGCCCTGCAACGGCGCGCTGCGCCCATCCAGGCGGATGTTGGAATCGAGGTTGCCGCCGGCCACGCCGAAGCGCAGCGGCTCCAGGCGCAGCAGGCCGTCCTCGAGGATCACATGGGCGGACAGGTCGTTGAACGGCAGCTTCTCGCTGTGCACGATGCGCTTGCCGGCGAAGGTCACGTCGGCGTCCATGGCCCGCCAGCGCTCGGTGCGGAACTCCTCGACCGGCAGCACCTTGCCCGCCGGCTGCTTGCTGGCGCCGCCGCGGGCCTTCTGCTCGCTGTTGGAATCGGCACCGATCAGTGGCGCCAGGTCCTTGAACAGCAGCTGGTTGGATACCAGGTTGCCGGAGAGCTTCGGCCGGGGCTGGCTGGCGACAAAGGCCAGGTCGCCGTGAATGTCGCTGTCGCCGATCTTGCCGTTGAAGCCCTCGTAACGGAACTGCGCGCCGCCGGCGGCGTGCAAGTTGGCGGTCAGATGACCATCGGTGGCGTACGGCGGCGTATCGGGTAAGGTCACGCCGGTCAGCGGGTAGAGGTTGCCCAGGCTGCTGCCGGAAAGCTTCAGGCGCAGGTCGAGGGCGCCGAGGTTGCGTGGATCGGTCAGGGTCCCGGCCAGCGCGACCTGGGTATCGCCGATACGCACATCGGCCTGCAGCGGAAACGGCTGGCTGGCGTCCTGCAGCGCCAGCAGGCCGCCGATCTTGCCGGTGCCGGCCACCGCCAGGCCCTTGTAGCGGCCCTGGGCCTTGAAGCCGAAGGCATAGTCCTGGGCATTGCCGGCCTTCTCGGCGCGGGCCTTGCCGACGATGTCGCTGAACGGGATTGGTTTGCCCAGCGGATCGACCTGCACCTTCATGCTGGTCTTCAGCGTCTGGTCGTCGAAGCTGACGTTGCCCTGGTCGAAGCCGATGGCGCCGATGTCCAGCTCCCACTTTGACGGTGCCTCGTTCTCATCCTTGGGCCCGAAATCGAACACCCAGTTGGCCCGGCCATCGGCCAGCCGGGTAAGGCTGGCGCTGGGCTTGACCAGGTCGATGCGCGGAATGCTGATGCGCTGGACGATCAGCGGCAAGGGCGCCAGGCGAAAGTCCACACGCTCGAGGGCGACCATGCGCGGCTCCTTGAGCCAGTCGGGGTTGCCCAGGGTGAGGTCCTCGGCGCTGAAGTGCGGCCAGGGCACGAAGGCCCGCCAGCCGCCTTCCTCGGGTTCGGTGCGCCAGTGCACGGCGAGGTTGCCGTTGATCGCGAAGGGCCGGTGCAGCGCTTCGGAGACTTTCTCGTTGAGCAGCGGCTTGACGCGGTTCCAGTCGAAAGTGGCGATCACCACTACCAGGATCGCCAGCAGGGTGGCGAGGGTGGCGAAGGTCCAGATGAGGATTCTGGCAGGGCGCGTCATTGCATGGTTCTCCTGACTGCATGGCACTCATTATGTCGGACTGATGAAAAACCGCCGGGTTTAATCCGTGCGCCATGATAACCAGGATTTTCCTGACGCCTTTCTCAGCTTTTCGTCCACGGACAGCGGCAGTGTTACCGGGGCTCAAGCGTGCCTCAGCGCTTGAAAAACACCTGAAAACATTGATCCAGAGCCCCCCACGCACAGTATCAATCCCGTCGATTGTTACCATTATCCTTATGAACTTTTCTCTGGAGTTACCAGGCGTAGCATTGGCTTCGTACCCACTTTCCAGCCCCCCCGAGGAGCACCGAACCATGAAACGCCATCTGCTGCTGAGCCTGACCCTGTCCGTACTTGCCGCCAACGCCTTCGCCCTGCCAGCCGAAGACCAGCACCTGAGCGCCGAATCGCGCTCCAGCGCCGCCACCATCAGCCAACCGCTGAACACCCTGGCAGAAGGTGGCGCCGAGCGCCTGCAGGAGCGCGCAGGCCGTGTGGCCGAAGGCGGCTCCGAGCGTCTGCTCGAACGTAACAACCGCGTTGCCGAAGGTGGCTCCGATCGCTTGATCCAACGCAATGACCGGGTTGCCGAAGGTGGCTCGGATCGTCTGATCCAACGCAATGACCGGGTTGCCGAGGGTGGCTCGGATCGTCTGATCCAACGCAATGACCGTGTCGCCGAGGGTGGCGCTGATCGCCTCAACGAACGCAACAACCGTGTCGCCGAAGGTGGCTCGGATCGTCTGGTCGAACTCAGCCGTGTGAGCTGATCGCCATGGCCGAGAACAACAACCCGCCCCACTGCGCCTGCTACCCTCCAAGCCCGGTCCATTGACCGGGCTTTGTTTTTTTATCCAGAATGCCCAGCCGTACCGTCATAGAATCCTGCCCCATGCTGCCGCGCGCCGAACAGAAGCTACAGACCCGCCAGGCCCTGCTGGATGCCGCCTGCCTGCTCATGGAGAGCGGCCGTGGCTTCGGCAGCATCAGCCTGCGCGAGGTGGCCAAGGCCGCGGGCATCGTGCCCACCGGCTTCTACCGTCACTTCCCCGACATGGATGCCTTGGGTCTGGCCCTGGTTGCCGAGGTGGACACCACTTTCCGCCAGACCATCCGCCTGGTACGCCACAACGAATTCGAGCTGGGCGGCATCACCGACGCCTCGGTGCGCATCTTCCTCGACGTGGTCGTCGCCCACCGGGCGCAGTTCCTGTTCCTCGCCCGCGAGCAATACGGCGGCTCGCAGCCAGTGCGCCAGGCTATCGCCCGCCTGCGCCAGGACATCAGCAACGACCTGGCCACGGACCTGGCGCGCATGCCGCGTTGGCAGCATCTGGACGGCGCCGCCTTGGCGGTGATGGCCGACCTGGTGGTCAAGACCGTGTTCGCCACCCTGCCGGAACTGATCGACAGCCCTGAGTCGAGTCATCCACAGGCGCTGACGCCGCAGGAGAAGATCACCCAGCAACTGCGCTTCATCTTCGTGGGCGCGCGGCACTGGCAGGGGCTGGGCAATCCCGGCTGACGGGCCCACGAAGCACTTGTTACATCTGCTACCATGGCGCCCTGCCTGACCGTCACGAGCGCGACCATGTCCGACCCCCGCCCCGCATTGACCCGTTTCCAACAGCACTTCGCCGAGCGCATCGTGCCGCTGTGGCAGGGCCCTGGCTGGAACGCCGACATGGCCCTGCCGTACGAAGCCCTGGACACCCAGCACCGGCCACTGCCGGTGCAACGCTACCGGGCCATGGCCTGCGCCCGCCAGCTGTACCTGTTCAGCAGCCGCATCGGGCAACCGGGCGCCGCCGAACGCGCCGCCGCGCTGTTCCGTTCGCTGCAGAAGCACTTCCACGACGCCGAGCACGGCGGCTGGTTCTACAGCATCGACGCCCAGGGCAAGCCGCTGGACCGACGCAAGGACCTCTACACCCACGCCTTCATCGTGTTCGCCTGTGCCCATTACTGGGGCAAGGTCGGTGAAGGCCTGGTGGAAGCCACGCTCAACGGTGCCCTCGAAGTCGTTGCCGAGCAGTTCGCCCGTGACGATGGCCTGTACGAGGCCAGCCTCGCTGAGGACTGGTCGGACCTGGGCAGCGGCCCGTTGCAGAACCCGCAGATGCACCTGGCCGAGGCCTTCCTGCAGGTGCTGGCCGTGCGCGAGGACGGAGAGGTTCTCCAGTCGCTGCTGCAGTTATGCGACGCGCTGCAGGCGCAGTTCATCGAACAGCGCCACGGCCTGATGCTGGAGAAACCACGCGGGGCTGTGGATAACTGGTTCGAGCCGGGGCACCAGTTCGAATGGTTCTACTTGCTGGACACCTCGCCGCTGCTGCACGGGACAGCGCTGCACGCTTCCATCACCCGCGCCTTCGACTACGCCGAGCAGTGCGGTGTGAAAGATACGGCGGTGCTGGCGATGCTCGATGTGGACGGCAAGGTCATCGATGCGACCCAACGGATCTGGGCCCAGGCCGAGTACCTGCGGGCACTGGCCTTGCGGCCAGGAAGCGAGGCGAGGTTGCAGGCGCAGCTACAGGCGCTGGAGTCGCGATTCCTGCATGACGGTGGCTGGCATGAGTGCCGTGATGGTAATGGCGCGGTCAGCCGCCACGACATGCCATCGACTACGCCGTATCACCTGGCAACCTGCCTGGAAGGCTTGCAGCGCCTGATCTGACGCAATCGCGGGGCAAGCCCGCTCCCACGCCATCGTGGGAGCGGGCTTGCCCCGCGATCATTGGCGTATCAGCCCTTGGCCGACCGGTCAATCGAGAACCCTGCCCAGTCCTGGCTCACTGGCATCAGCTCAAGGCTGTTGATGTTGATATGCGCCGGCTGGTTCAGAATCCAGAAGATGGTTTCGGCGATGTCCTGCGGCTGGATCGGCTCGGCGCCGGCATAGGTGGCGTCATACTTGGCCTGGTCACCGCCGAAGCGCACCAGCGAGAACTCGCTCTCGCACAACCCCGGCTCGATATTGCTCACCCGCACGCCCGTCCCTCGCAGGTCGCAGCGCAGGCTCAGGGAAAACTGGCCGACAAAGGCCTTGGTGCCGCCATAGACGTTGGCGCCCGGGTACGGGTAGTTGCCCGCCACCGAACCGACATTGAGGATCGACGCGCCGCGCCCGTGGGCAATCAGTCGAGGCAACAGCAGGCGAGTGGTGTACATCAGCCCCTTGATGTTGGTGTCGACCATGGTTTCCCAGTCGTCCAGGCTGCAGTTCTGCGCGGCGTCCACGCCCAGCGCCAGGCCGGCGTTGTTGACCAGGCCCTGCAGCTTGTCGAAGCTCGGCGGCAGGCTGGCGATGGCGGCTTCCATCGCCTGGCGGTCACGCACGTCGACCACCAGACCGTGCACCTCGGTCTTGGCCGACAGTTCCTGGCACAACGCATCCAGGCGCTCCTTGCGCCGACCGGTGAGTACCAGCTTCCAGCCGGCGTCGGCGAAACGGCGGGCGGTGGCCTCGCCAAAACCGGACGTCGCGCCAGTGATGAATACGGTGGATGTCATGCTCTTCTCCTCAAGCGTTGGATTGTCGTCGACAGGCCTCGCAGCATGCCCGGCGCAGGGCTCGACCACAACCGTCGTGACCGCAGGTCAAAAAATGTACTAACCTCGCTGAGGCCCGTGGTAGAAGGGCTGCACCGGGCTATGCGCACCTTATCCACAAGGCTTTCCCCATGGATTGGGGGCAACTCGTCGGGTCAAGGGAACCTCTGCGCGCTGTGGACATCCCTGGATGATGGCGCGAGGCTTTCAACCATGCCGCCTCTGGCGGTCTGTCCAAGGTTTTCCCACAGAGTTATCCACAGAAAATAACGTGCTGTGGGCAAATCTGTCTGCTGGGCAAAACACCTCTAGAATCATGCACAAGCAGCACTTGATCAAAAAATGACCACAATCTTGTACGTCTTGATTTTTCTGGGCTGGAGCGAGGTGCCACCATGTTTTCCACAGGCGGTTCCACACAATCCGTGGAAAGTTTTCCACCTGTGGAAACAAGGGTTTGCAGTGGGGTTGTGGAGTGTTTCAAGAAAGATATGCGACAAGTTGTCCACATCTGCCGACTGGCATAAAACCTATCGTGGGGCAATACCCCTGTAGGAGCGGCCTTGCCGGGGCGCCGGACCGGTCGGAAAGGGCTGCGAAGCAGCCCCAGGATCTCAACACCATGCAAAATCGCCGGGGCCGCTTCGCGGCCCTTTCGCGACACGAGGCCGCTCCTACAAAGAGCGTGCTAAATCCTCAGTGCCCGCCCAGATAGGCGTTACGCACCTCCTCGTTGACCAACAGTTCCTGCCCCGTCCCGGTCATGCGAATCTGCCCGTTGACCATCACATAGGCCCGGTCCGACAGCTTCAGCGCATGGTTGGCGTTCTGCTCGACGAGGAAGATGGTCATGCCGGTCTGCGCCAGCTCGCGCAGGGTGGAGAAGATCTGCTTGACCACGATCGGCGCCAGCCCCAGCGAGGGCTCGTCGAGCAGCAGCAGCTTGGGCCGGCTCATCAGCGCCCGGGCGATGGCGAGCATCTGCTGCTCGCCGCCGGACATGGTCATGGCACGCTGGTTGCGCCGCTCCTTGAGCCGTGGGAACAGCTCGAACATGCGCTGCATGTCCTCACCGGCATGTTTGTCGCCAATCGGAATGGTGCCCATCATCAGGTTCTCCTCGACGGTCATGTCGGGGAACACCCGGCGCCCCTCCGGAGACTGGGCAATGCCGTTGGAGGCAATGTAGTGCGACGACTTGCGGGTGATGTCGGTGCCGCGATAGACGATCTGCCCGGAGGCCGCCCGCGGCTGGCCGAAGATCGACATCAGCAGTGTCGACTTGCCCGCGCCATTGGCGCCGATCAGGCTCACCGTCTCGCCCTCGTTGATATGCATCGAGACTTTCTTCAGGGCCTGGATCGGCCCGTAGAACACATCCAGGTCCTTCAACTCGAGAATGGGCGCACTCATATCAGCTCCTCTTCGTCTGCACCCAGGTAGGCGGCGATCACCGTCGGGTTGTGGCGGATGTCCTGCGGCGTGCCTTCGGCGATCACATTGCCGTGATCAAGTACGACGATATGGTCGGAGATGCTCATGACCATGCCCATGTCGTGCTCGATCAGCACCACGGTGATGTCGTGCTCATCGCGCAACACGCGGATCATGCGGCTGAGGGCCTCGGTCTCCTGCGGGTTGAGGCCGGCGGCCGGCTCGTCCAGGCAGATGATCTTCGGCCGCGTGCACATGGCCCGGGCGATTTCCAGGCGGCGCTGCTGGCCGTACGACAGTTCGCCAGCCAGGCGGTTGGCGCAATCGACCAGGTCGACCACCTCCAGCCAATAGAACGCATGGTCCAACGCGTCGCTCTCGGCCTTGCGATAACCCGGGGTGTTGAGCACGCCGGCCAGCAGGTTGCGGTTGACCCACATATGCTGGGCCACCAGCAGGTTTTCCACCACCGACATTTCCTTGAACAGGCGAATGTTCTGGAAGGTCCGTGCAAGACCTGCGCGGTTGACCAGGTGGGTACCGCCGAACATCTTGTAGTACAGGCGGTTGGCGAAGCGCGCCGGCGAGACGAAGTCCGCCGCCTGGAAGCGCTCGCCGAGCAGCTGGATGACGTTGGTGTGGCTGCCGCGCACGTTCAGCTCGATACGCCCGCCGCTGGCCTTGTAGAAGCCGGTGAGGCAGTTGAACACGGTGGTCTTGCCGGCGCCGTTGGGGCCGATCAGGGCGAAGATCTGGTTGCGCTTGACCTTCAGGCTGACATCGCTGAGCGCCTTGATCCCGCCGAACTGCATCATCAGGTTGTCGACCGACAGAATGATTTCGTCGCTCATGGCGCCACTCCTTTACGCGGGACCACGCCGGTACGGCTGATGCGGATCAGCCCCCGCGGTCGCCAGATCATCATCAGCACCATCAGCACGCCGAACAGCAGCACCCGGTACTCGGAGAAGCTGCGCAGCAACTCCGGGGCCACGGTCAGCACGAACGCGGCGATCACCACGCCCACGGTAGAGCCCATACCGCCGAGCACGACGATGGCGAGGATCAGTGCCGACTCGAAGAAGGTGAACGACGATGGGTTGACGAAGCCCTGGTAGGTGGCGAAGAACACCCCGGCCAAACCAGCGGTGGATGCGCCCAGGGTGAACGCCGAGAGCTTGACCAGCACGTGATTCAGGCCCATGGAACGGCAGGCGATCTCGTCCTCGCGCAGGGCTTCCCAGGCGCGGCCCACCGGCATGCGAGTCAGCCGGTGCTTGATGTACAGCACCGCCAGCACCACCAGGAACAGCACGGCGTAGATGAACACGAACTTCAGGTTGGGGTTGTAATCGAAGCCAAAGAACTCATGGATCGGCACTCCGCCATCCTTGGCCCGGCGGCCGAACTCCAGCCCCAGGAAGGTCGGCGACGGCGCCGGCATGCCATTCGGGCCGCCGGTGAACGACAGCCAGTTGTTCAGCACCAGGCGAATGATCTCGCCGAAGCCCAGGGTGACAATGGCCAGGTAATCGCCGTGCATGCGCAACACCGGGAACCCGAGGATGCACCCCGCCAGCGCCGCGGCGATCGCCGCCAGCGGCAGCACGCTCCAGAAGCCCAGGCCCAGGTACTGGTAGCCGAGGGCCAGGCCATAGGCGCCGATGGCGTAGAACGCCACGTAGCCCAGGTCGAGCAGGCCCGCCAGGCCCACCACGATGTTAAGGCCCAGGCCCAGCAGCACGTATATCAGGCCGAGGATGACCACGGTCAGCAAGTACTTGTTGGCGAACACCGGGAACACGATGGCGATGACGATCAGCGCCGGGATGATGTAGCGCAGCCGCGACTTGTAGTCCGGCGCCAGTACATGCACGCCCGAACCACCGCTATCGAAGCCCTGGAGCATGCGCTGGCCGGTCGGTGTCTGCAGGAATACGCTGAGGATGAAACGCCCGGCCATCACACCGCCGACCAGCCAGGCCACGCGGGCCGGTTCGGCGTTGAAGCTGTAGCCGTCAAGTACCACGCCGACGACCGGACCGAAGACGATGAGGGCCAGCAGGCCGGCGACGATCGTCTCCAGCAGGCTGCGTTTGAGGTCGAAACCTTTGGTTTGGGCAACAGAGGCAGAATTGGCAGCGGACATGTTCACACCTTAGCCACGAGCGGGCGACCCAGCAGGCCTTGGGGACGGAAGATGAGGATCATCACCAGCAGCGAGAAGCTGAACACGTCCTTGTAGTCGGAGTTGATCAGGCCGGAGAACAACGATTCGGAGATCCCCAGGATAATGCCGCCGAGCATCGCCCCCGGCAGCGAGCCGATACCGCCGAGCACCGCGGCGGTGAAGGCCTTGATGCCGATGATGAAGCCGGCGTAGAAGTCGAAGGTGCCGTAGTTCATGGTGATCAGCACGCCGGCCAGCGCAGCCATCACCGCGCCAATGACGAAGACGTAGGAGATCACCCGGTCGGTATTGATGCCCAGGATCGAGGCCATCTTGCGATCCTGCTGCGTCGCTCGGCACATGCGCCCGAGCTTGGTGTACTTGATGACGTAGGTGAGCAGCGCCATGCCAACGAAGGCGGCCACCAGGATGAAGATCTTGGTGTAGGTCAGTTGCACGAAGCCGGTGCCCACTTCGATGCGCATGGCGCCTTCGAGCAGGGTCGGCACGCCTTGCTGGCGGGCGCCCTGGCTGATCTGCGCGTAGTTCTGCAGGATCAGCGAGATGCCGATGGCGCTGATCAGCGGAGCCAGGCGGGTGGAGTTGCGCAGAGGCTTGTAGGCGATGCGTTCGATGGTGAAGCCATAGACGCCGGTGACGACGATGGTGAACAACAGGGTGCCCAGCATCAGCAGCGGAAACGACTCGATACCAAAGTAGGCCAGCAATGCCAGGCTGATCGCCGCGAGGTACGCGGAGATCATGTACACCTCGCCGTGCGCGAAGTTGATCATGCCGATGATGCCATAGACCATTGTGTAGCCGATGGCGATCAGGCCGTAGACCGACCCGAGGGTCAGGCCGTTGACCAGTTGCTGCAGGAAAATACCATCCATAACGCAATCTCACCTGATTGAGATCGCACGAGCGCCGACCACGCAGGGTCCGGATGCAACGGCCCTCGCAGCGCAGAACTGTGCAGATCTACTGACAATGACAGGTACCGCGGGGCCACGGCCCGGAGCATGGCGCGCCCGGGCCGGATGCCGTTGTTATTGTTGTTTTTCCAGCTGGTGGTACTTGCCGTTGGCATCCCACTGGTAGACCACGTAGTCGGAGACGGTCAGGTCGCCCTTCTGGTCCCACTTCTTCTCACCCATGACGGTCTTGACCGGGTTGGCCTTCAGCCACTTGGCGGCATCCTCGCCCTTGTTCGACTTGGCGCCGTTGAAGGCGGCGGCCAGGGCCTGGACCGAAGCGTAGGCGTACAGGGTGTAGCCTTCAGGCTCGGTGCCGTTCTTGCGGAACTCCTCCACCACCGCCTTGCTGTCGGGCAGCAGGCGCGGGTCGGCGCCGAAGGTCATGTACACGCCGTTGGTATACTGGGCGCCGCCGGCGGTGGCCACCAGTTCGTCGGTGACGATGCCGTCGTCGGACATGAACGCCACATCCTTCAGGCCCTGCTCGCGCAGCTGGCGCACCAGCGGACCGGCCTCGGGGTGCAGGCCGCCGAAGTAGACGACATCGGCACCTGCGGCGCGGATCTTGGTGACCACGGCGCTGAAGTCCTTCTCGCCACGGGTCAAACCTTCGTAAAGCACCGGCGTGACACCGCGCTTGATCAACTGCGCCTTGGTCGCGTCGGCCAGGCCCTGGCCGTAGGTATCCTTGTCGTGCAGCACGACGACTTTCTTGCCCTTGAGCACATCGACGATGTAGTTGCCGGCGACGATGCCCTGTTGGTCGTCACGGCCGCACATGCGGAACATCGCGGACAGGCCGCGCTCGGTCACCTGCGGGTTGGTCGAGCCGGGCGTGATGGCGATCACGCCGGCCTCGTCGTAGACCTCGGAAGCGGGGATGGTGTTGGAGGAGCAGAAGTGGCCGACCACGCCCGCCACCTTGTCCTGATCGACCAGACGGTTCGCCACGGCCACGGCCTGCTTCGGCTCGCAGGCGTCATCGCCCTTGACCAGGACGATCTTCTCGCCGTTCACGCCACCGGCCTTGTTGATCACATCGGCCGCTGCCTGCGCACCTTTCATGTACTGCTCGCCAAACGCTGCGTTGGCCCCGGTCATGGGACCCGCGACGCCGATCTTGATGTCGGCCTGAACATACGAAGAAACACCCAGTGCCGTGGCTACGGCCAGTGCCAGGAAACCTTTCTTGTAAAACGTCTGCGACATGAGGTGGTGCTCCTAGAGTATTTTTTTGGTTGGCACTACAACTTCTCAGCCCTGTGCTCCGAGCAAGGGCCGTGCCAGTGGTTTTGTCTTCCGGGAAAACACACGACAGGGGGTGAACAGAGGCGACCGGCGGCCTTTTCTTTATTGAGCGTGCAACCGTCTACTGCGGAGCAAGCGCTACCGACACACCTAGACAAGGAGCAACCATCGAGCGCCATCATTGCAACCCTTGCGAGTGTTAACGTGCAACCGACCTGTAACAGCGGACGTCACCGAACTGCACACCGCTGGTGCGTGACTGCTACAGGCAGCACCGTTTGAAGGCTAGCTGGCGCACGGAAAATTACCTGCGAAGGCCAGGATCGCGAGCGGCGTGGGAGCGGGCTTGCCCCGCGATCTGGCACAATGGTCGCCATTGCCCGCCTTGGAGCTTCCCCCTGATGAGCGAGAGCGCATTCGCCGAGCGCATCGTGCACAACCTGCTCGACACCGACTTCTACAAACTGACGATGATGCAGGCCGTCCTGCACAACTACCCGGACGCCGACGTCGAATGGGAGTTCCGCTGCCGCAATGGCGAGGACTTGCGGCCCTACCTGGGCGAGATCCGCAACCAGCTCGAACGGCTCAGCGAGTTGACCCTGGATGACGATCAACTGGCCTTCCTCGAGCGCATCAGCTTCCTCAAGCCGGACTTCCTGCGCTTCCTGCGCCTGTTCCGCTTCAACCTGCGTTATGTGCGCATCGGTATCGAAAACGATCAGCTGTTCCTGCGCCTGCGCGGCCCCTGGCTGCATGTGATCCTGTTCGAGGTGCCGTTGCTGGCGATCATCAGCGAGGTGCGCAACCGCCGCCTGCATCCACGCATGCGCCTGGCCGATGCCCGCGACCAGCTGCACCGCAAGTTCGACTGGCTGCGCGCCCACGCCAGCGACGACGAACTGGCCCACCTGCAGGTGGCCGACTTCGGCACCCGCCGGCGTTTTTCCAGCCGCGTACAGGAAGAAGTAGTGCGGGTGCTGCGCGATGAGTTCCCGGGTCGTTTCGTCGGCACCAGCAACGTCGACCTGGCGTGGAAACTGGATATCAAGCCCCTGGGCACCATGGCACACGAGTGGATCATGGCCCACCAGCAGCTCGGCCCGCGGTTGATCGACAGCCAGATCGCCGCGCTGGACTGCTGGGTCCGCGAATACCGTGGATTGCTCGGCATCGCCCTGACCGACTGCATCACCATGGACGCCTTCCTCCAGGACTTCGACCTGTACTTCGCCAAGCTGTTCGACGGCCTGCGCCACGACTCCGGCGAGCCGGTGGCCTGGGCCGAGAAGGCCATCGCCCACTACCAGAAGCTGGGGATCGACCCGATGACCAAGACCCTGGTGTTCTCCGACGGCCTGAACCTGACTCGCTCGCTGGAGATCTTCCGGGCCCTGCGCGGGCGCATCAATGTCAGCTTCGGTATCGGCACCAACCTGACCTGTGACATCCCCGGTGTGGCGCCGATGAACATCGTGCTTAAAATGACCGACTGCAACGGCTCGCCAGTGGCGAAGATTTCCGACGAAGCCGCCAAGACCCAGTGCCGCGACGCGAATTTCGTCGCCTACCTGCGTCACGTATTCAAAGTCCCCAGCAAGGAGTAACCCATGCAAGCCGTTCAGCAAGAGATTGCCCGGGCGCTCAAGGTGCAGCCGCCGTTCGCAGACGCCGCCGCGCTCGAGCAGGAAGTCGCCAGGCGCGTGGCATTCATCAAGGATTGCCTGGCCAACGCCCGGCTCAAGACCCTGGTACTGGGCATCAGCGGCGGCGTCGACTCGCTGACCGCCGCCCTGCTCGCCCAGCGCGCCATCAATGAACTGCGCAGCGAAACCGGCGACAAGGCCTACACCTTCATTGCCGTGCGCCTGCCGTACCAGGTGCAGCACGACGAGCACGACGCCCAGGCCTGCCTGGAGGTGATCAAGGCCGACGAGGTGCACACCATCGACATCGCCCCGGCCGTAAAAGCCCTGGCGGCGGAAGTCGAGGAATTGAAAAACGGCTCGCCGACCCTGGTCGACTTCGTCGTCGGCAACGTCAAGGCGCGCACGCGCATGGTCGCCCAGTACACCGTCGCCGGCGCCCGCGCGGGCCTGGTGATCGGCACCGACCATGCCGCCGAGGCGGTGATGGGCTTCTTTACCAAGTTCGGTGACGGGGCGTGCGACCTGGCGCCGCTGAGCGGGCTGGTGAAGAACCAGGTGCGGGCCATTGCGCGCAGCTTCGGCGCGCCAGAGTCGCTGGTGGAGAAGGTGCCGACCGCGGACCTGGAAGACCTCGAGCCGGGCAAGCCGGACGAGGCGTCACATGGCGTGACCTACCAGCAGATCGATGCGTTCCTGCATGGCCAGCCGGTCGATCAGGCAGCGTTCGACATCATCGTCGCCACCTACCGCAAGACCCAACACAAGCGCGAGCTGCCGTTTGCGCCTTGAGGCCAATGGGGCTGCTACGCAGCCCTTTCGCGACACAAGGCCGCTCCCACAGGGGATCACATTTCCCTGTGGGAGCGGCCTTGCCGAGGCGTCGGACCGGTCAGAAAGGAGGGCAAAGCCCTCCCCTGCTCAGCCAATCGTTACTTGACGACAACCTTGCCCTTCATCATCGAGATGTGGCCCGGGAAGGTGCAGAAGAAGCTGTAGTCGCCGCCGGCTTCCAGCTTGGAAGTGTCGAGCTTGATAGTGTCTTTTTCGCCGGCGCCGATCATCTTGGTGTGGCCGATGATCGCGGCGTTGTCGGCCTTGATGTAGTCCTTGTCCAGGCCTTGCGACATGCCCTCTTTGGCGATGGGGTCCATGTCGGCGGTCTTGCTGATGACCAGGTTATGGCCCATGACGTTCTTCGGCAGGCTGCCACCGTGGGTCAGTTCGATCTCGACGGTCTTGCAGCTCTTGTCGATGGTGAATTCCTTGGTGTTGAACGACATCTGGTCGGTCGAGTCGACAGTCACCTTGCAGTCGGCGGCAAAGACAGAGGCGCTGGCGAGGGTCAGCAGGGATACCGCTACAGCTTTCGCAAACATCATGAATCTCCTTGGCAGGGTTTTATCAATTGCGAGACTGCCTGAAAATCGGACGCCCGTACCTGATGTGGGTCAAGGGGTGTCAAGTGGCCAGACAGTAGATTTGTTCAATGGATTGTATACAACCAATCAAAGTGCACATCATGCCCTCTTGATAGACGATGGGACAACCTCTCATTTAGGAGTTGAATGAAATGTCCCTTTCCAGCTTCATGAACAGCCTGCTCGCCGCTTACGCTCACGGCGCCAGTGGCGCCATCTGTGAGTTCGCCCGTCCCGAATGATCCCCCTTGGAAGCGACAGGCATGCGCCTTACCCTGTGCGCGCATGTAAAGGGAGATAAGCAATGCCTGTACGTTCCGTTTGTGTCTTCTGTGGCGCCAGCATCGGTGCCAACCCCGCCTACCGCGAAGCCGCCGTGGCCCTGGGCCAGGCCATCGCACGCCGTGGCCTGACCCTGGTCTACGGCGGTGGCGCGGTCGGCCTGATGGGCACCGTCGCCGATGCCGCGCTGGCTGCTGGTGGCGAAGTCATCGGCATCATTCCGCAAAGCCTGATGAACGCCGAGATCGGCCACAGGGGCCTGTCCCGCCTGGAGGTGGTGGACGGCATGCACGCGCGCAAGGCGCGCATGGCCGAGCTCAGCGATGCGTTCATCGCCCTGCCGGGCGGCCTGGGCACGCTGGAGGAGCTGTTCGAGGTGTGGACCTGGGGGCAACTGGGCTATCACGCCAAGCCGCTGGGGCTGCTGGATGTGAACGGGTTCTATGAAAAGCTGGGCGGGTTCCTCGACCATATCGTCGAAGAGGGCTTCGTGCGCCCGCAGCATCGGGCGATGCTGTTGCTGGGGCAGCAGCCGGATGAGCTGCTGGACGGGATGGATCGGTTCGAATCGCCGGTGTTGCCGAAGTGGGTCGACAAGCAGCCTGATTGAAAGCTGAGAGCCTGGGACCGCGTTGCGGTCCTTTCGCGATACAAGGCCCACGCACTTCGATCAGCGTACGCTGTATTTCTGTGGGAGCGGCCTTGTGTCGCGAAAGGGCTGCAACGCAGCCCCATGGCCGGTAGATCAGCGCGGAATGACCGGCTGGCGCGGCTTCTTGCCCTTGCCGCCCTTGGCCGCTTCCTTGCGTTCCTTGGCCGCCTGCTGGTTGCGGGCGAACGCCTCGGCCTTGGCCTTCTCGCGCTTGTCCCACGGCTTGCTGCCGTCGCTGGCGCGCGGTGGCAGGCCGGTGTGCTGGGTGAGGATCTTCTGGTCCTTGCCCACCTTGTGGCTGCCGGCCGGCGTCGAGTTCTTGCGCCGCGCGCTCTGGTAGCTGTCGGTCTGCGGCTGGTGCAGCGGTATCAGCTGGTGCTTGCCCGGCCCGATCAGATCGGCGCGGCCCATGCGCTGCAGCGCTTCACGCAGCATCGGCCAGCCCTTCGGATCGTGGTAGCGCAGGAACGCCTTGTGCAAGCGGCGCTGCTCCTCGCTCTTGACGATCTCCACCCCTTCGCTCTTGTAGGTGACCTTGCGCAGCGGGTTCTTGCCCGAGTGGTACATGGCCGTGGCCGAGGCCATCGGCGAGGGGTAGAACGCCTGCACCTGGTCGGCGCGGAAACCGTTGCCCTTGAGCCACAGGGCCAGGTTCATCATGTCTTCGTCGGTGGTGCCCGGGTGCGCGGCGATGAAGTACGGGATCAGGTACTGCTCCTTGCCCGCTTCCTTCGAGAACTTCTCGAACATGCGCTTGAAGCGGTCGTAGGTGCCGATGCCCGGCTTCATCATCTTGTCCAGCGGACCACGCTCGGTGTGCTCCGGGGCGATCTTCAGGTAGCCGCCGACGTGGTGGGTGACCAGCTCGCGCACGTATTCCGGCGACTCTACCGCCAGGTCGTAGCGCAGGCCCGAGGCGATCAGGATCTTCTTCACCCCCGGCAAGGCGCGGGCCTTGCGGTACAACTCGATCAGCGAGCTGTGGTCGGTGTTGAGGTTCTCGCAGATGCCCGGGAACACGCACGACGGCTTGCGGCAGTGCTTCTCGATGTCGTGGCTCTTGCAGGCGATGCGGTACATGTTGGCGGTCGGGCCGCCAAGGTCGGAGACCACGCCGGTGAAGCCCGGCACCTTGTCGCGCATCTCCTCGATCTCGTGCAGGATCGATTCGTGGGAGCGGTTCTGGATGATCCGGCCTTCGTGCTCGGTGATCGAGCAGAAGGTGCAGCCGCCGAAGCAGCCACGCATGATGTTCACCGAGAAGCGGATCATCTCGTAGGCCGGGATGCGCTCCTTGCCATAGGCCGGGTGCGGGACGCGTGCGTAGGGCATGCCGAACACGTAGTCCATTTCCTCGGTGGTCATGGGAATGGGTGGCGGGTTGAACCACACATCCACGTCGCCATGCTTCTGCACCAAGGCGCGGGCATTGCCCGGGTTGGTCTCCAGGTGCAGCACGCGGTTGGCGTGGGCGTAGAGCACCGGGTCGTTGCGTACCTTCTCGAACGACGGCAGGCGGATCACCGACTTCTCGCGGGTGACGCTCGGGCTGTCGAGGATCTGCACGACCTTGGCTTCGTTCGGGTCTTCCTGCTCGCCCTTGGCCTGCTCGATGGCACAGGCCTGGGTGTCCTGGGTGTTCACGTACGGGTTGATGATCTTGTCGACCCGGCCCGGACGGTCGATGCGGGTGGAGTCGATCTCGAACCAGCCCTGCGGGGTGTCACGGCGAATGAACGCGGTGCCGCGCACATCGGTGATGTGCTCGATGCGTTCACCCTGGGACAGGCGCTGGGCGACCTCGACGATCGCCCGCTCGGCGTTGCCGTACAGCAGGATGTCGGCGCTGGCATCGACCAGGATCGAATGGCGGACCTTGTCCTGCCAGTAGTCGTAGTGGGCGATGCGGCGCAGCGAGGCCTCGATGCCGCCGAGCACGATCGGCACGTGCTTGTAGGCTTCCTTGCAGCGCTGGCTGTACACCAGGCTGGCGCGGTCCGGACGCTTGCCGGCCATGCCGCCGGGGGTGTAGGCGTCATCGGAACGGATCTTCTTGTCCGCGGTGTAGCGGTTGATCATCGAGTCCATGTTGCCCGCCGCGACGCCGAAGAACAGGTTCGGCTCGCCGAGCTTCATGAAGTCGTCCTTCGACTGCCAGTTCGGCTGGGCGATGATGCCCACGCGGAAACCCTGGGCTTCCAGCAGACGGCCGATGATGGCCATGCCGAACGACGCATGGTCGACGTAGGCGTCGCCGGTCACGATGATGATGTCGCAGGAATCCCAGCCGAGCTGATCCATCTCCTCCCTGCTCATCGGCAGGAAAGGCGCTGGCCCGAAGCATTCGGCCCAGTACTTGGGATAGTCGTAGAGTGGTTTGGCTGCTTGCATGTCAGTGACCGGTTCTAATGTGCAGGAAAATCGCGGGCGCGGAATATAGCACAAATTTTGACCAAATCCGACGGTGATGGTCGGATTCATGGACGGGCGAACAGGCCAGCGGCTTATTCGTCGTCGTCGAAGTTGTACATGCCCGGCGCGAGGTTCTCGAAGCGGGTGTACTTGCCGATGAACGCCAGGCGCACGAAGCCGATGGGGCCGTTACGCTGCTTGCCGATGATGATCTCGGCCACGCCCTTGTGCTCGGTCTCGGGGTGATACACCTCGTCACGGTAGACGAACATGATCACGTCGGCGTCCTGCTCGATCGCACCCGATTCACGAAGGTCGGAGTTGACCGGACGCTTGTTGGGCCGCTGCTCCAGGGAGCGGTTGAGCTGCGACAGGGCGATCACCGGGCAGTTGAATTCCTTGGCCAGCGCCTTGAGCGAGCGGGAGATCTCGGAAATCTCGTTGGTCCGGTTGTCACCGGCCGAACCCGGAATCTGCATCAGCTGCAGGTAGTCGACCATGATCATGGCGATCTCGCCATGCTCGCGCGCCAGCCGGCGGGTACGTGCCCGCATCTCCGAGGGGCTGATACCGGCGGTATCGTCGATGAACAGCTTGCGGTCGTTGAGCAGGTTCACCGCCGAGGTCAGCCGCGGCCAGTCATCGTCGTCCAGCTGACCGGAACGCACCTTGGTCTGGTCGATCCGCCCGAGCGAGGAGAGCATACGCATGATCAACGACTCACCGGGCATCTCGAGGGAGAACACCAGCACCACCTTGTCGCTGCGTAACACGGCGTTTTCCACCAGGTTCATGGCGAAGGTGGTCTTGCCCATCGACGGACGGCCGGCAACGATGATCAGGTCGGCTGCCTGCAGGCCGCTGGTCTTCTCGTCCAGGTCGGTGAAGCCGGTGGACACGCCGGTGATGTCGCTGTCGGAGTTGAACAGCGTGTCGATGCGGTCGATGGCCATGGTCAACAGCTCGTTGACCCCCACCGGGCCACCGGTCTTCGGCCGCGCCTCGGCGATCTGGAAGATCTGCCGTTCGGCGTCGTCGAGGATCTCCTCGGCGTTGCGCCCCTGGGGGTTGAAGGCGTTGTCGGCGATGTCGGTGCTGATGCTGATCAACTGACGCAGCGTGGCCCGCTCGCGAATGATCGCGGCGTAGGCCTTGATGTTGGCCACCGACGGGGTGTTCTTGGCCAGCTCGGCCAGATATGCCAGGCCGCCGACCTGGGTGGACACGCCTTCCTTGTCCAGCTGCTCGTGCAGGGTCACCACGTCGAACGGCTGGTTCGCGTCCACCAGCTTGTGGATGGCACGGAAGATCAGGCGGTGGTCATGCCGGTAGAAATCGCCGTCCGACACCTGGTCCAGTACCCGCTCCCAGGCGTTGTTGTCCAGCATCAGGCCACCGAGCACGGCCTGTTCGGCCTCGATGGAATGCGGCGGCACCTTCAGGGCGGCGGTTTGCAGGTCGAGCTGCTCGGGGGTGGTGATCTCGTTCATGGCCACGAAAGAATTCTGGGGGATGAAAAAGACAAAGGGCACGGCCTGCTAAACACAGGACCGTGCCCGATGTTAACCGTCTGACCCACAAGGAGCCAGCCGGTCAGCGCAGCTTAGGCAGCTACGACGACCACACGTACGGTGGCTTCAACGTCGCTGTGCAGGTGCACGGCTACGTCGTATTCGCCAACCTGACGGATGGTGCCGTTCGGCAGACGAACTTCAGCCTTGGCCACTTCAACGCCGGAGGCGGTCAGGGCGTCAGCGATGTCGTGGGTGCCGATCGAACCGAACAGCTTGCCTTCGTCGCCAGCGGTGGCAGTGATGGTCACTTCCAGCTCGGCCAGTTGGGCAGCGCGGCTTTCAGCCGAAGCTTTCTTCTCTGCGGCGGCTTTTTCCAGCTCGGCGCGGCGCTCTTCGAACGCGGCCTTGTTGGCGGCGTTGGCGACGGTGGCCTTGCCGAACGGCAGCAGGAAGTTACGGCCGTAGCCGGACTTGACTTTAACGATGTCGCCCAGGTTGCCCAGGTTGGCGACTTTTTCCAGCAGGATCAGTTCCATTTGGTAAAACCTCTTAACTTTTAACCTTCACCGTTCGCGGAGTCGTCACCCTGTGAAGGGGACTTGCGACCGCGAAAATCAATCAGGCTGTCGACAATGGCCAAAACCACGAGCAACGGATACATCAGCTGCATGAGCAGCGGCAGCGTCACGTACATCCCCACCAGCCAGAACCCGGCCAGTCGCCCTTGCGCCACCAGCCCGTGAATCAGGGCGATGCCAGCGAGCAGCAGCACCAGGCTGGAGGCGGTGGCTAGGACGATGAACGGCGAGCCGAGAAACGGACCGAGCACCATCAACGACACCAGCACCAGCATTGGCACCAGTGGCAGCCTCAGCTCGCGAAACTCGCGACCGAAACCGCCGGGGTTGTACAACGCCGCCTGCCAATAGCGCGCCAGCATCAGAGCCAGCAGGCTGAACAGCTGCAGCATTACCGCACTGGAAGCGACCAGCAAAGGGCCGATCAGCTCACCAGGTAGTACCGGTTGGCCCTCGATCTGCGGCAGGGCTTTTTCAAGCGCCTTGGCCAGCACCTCGAAGGTCTCGCGCATCACCGCGTCCAGGATCAGGCTGTACAGCAAGCCTAATGCGACACTGGACAGCAGCACCCGGGTCCAGGAATGTCCGGCCCGCAACAAGGCGGCCAGAACCAGCGTTCCCAACAGCACCAGCAAGGTGCTCAGTTCGCCGAAGTACGCCAGGACCATCGCTGGCAAAAGGCCCCAGGCGATGATCGATGACGCGTCCTTGAAACCGCGCCGCAGGAACACCAGGCTCCCGGCGGCGGCACTCAACCAGAACAGCAGCGGCAGTACCGCGCTGATGACCACCACGAGGGTGGCCTGCACACGACCGCGCATGATGAAACTTGCCAACGCTCGCATGCCTATCCCTTGCTACTTAGTCGACGACCCGGTCTCAGCGGCCGTGGCTGTCGGTGTAGGGCAGCAGGGCCAGGAAGCGGGCGCGCTTGATAGCGGTAGCCAGCTGACGCTGATAACGAGCTTTGGTACCGGTGATGCGGCTTGGAACGATCTTGCCGGTTTCGGATACGTAAGCTTTCAGGGTGTTGAGATCTTTGAAGTCGATCTCTTTCACGTCTTCAGCAGTGAAGCGGCAGAATTTACGACGACGGAAGAAACGTGCCATGTGATTGGCTCCTCAAAAGGTCCGTGGATTACTCGTCAGCGTTATCGCTGTTGTCGCTGTCATTGCTGTCGTCGCCTTCGGCGCCATCAGCATGCTCAGGACGTTCGCGACGCTCACGGCGCTCGCTGCGGTTCTCTTCGGCCTTGAGCATCTCGGACGGGCCGGTAACGGCTTCGTCACGACGGATGACCAGGTTACGGATCACGGCATCGTTGTAGCGGAAGTTGTCTTCCAGCTCGGCCAGGGCCTTGCCGGTGCACTCAACGTTCAGCATCACGTAGTGAGCCTTGTGAACATTGTTGATTGCGTAGGCCAGTTGACGACGGCCCCAGTCTTCCAGACGGTGGATCTTGCCGCCGTCTTCTTCGATCAGCTTGGTGTAACGCTCAACCATGCCGCCGACTTGCTCGCTCTGGTCCGGGTGAACCAGGAAGATGATTTCGTAATGACGCATGAATGCTCCTTACGGGTTAGTAGTCTGCCAGCTACCTGGTCAGACAAGGAGTGAATGACACTTGTATGTCTTGCCCTGGCGAGAAGGCGCATGCGCGCCTGCCAGCTCGGCAAGGGGCGCAATTGTAGAGAAGGCTGGAGGGACAAGCAAGGAGGCTGGCGAATATTTGAACAGTCGGAAACATATTCGCCCGCCGGAGCGATCCTGCGAGGGCGGGCTCGCGGGAGCCCACCCTAGGCGAGGAATCAGCGCTTGGCCTGACGCTGCCTGACGGCCTCGAACAGGCACACCCCGGTCGCCACCGAGACGTTCAGGCTGCTGACGCTGCCCGCCATCGGCAGCTTGACCAGGAAATCGCAGTGCTCGCGGGTCAGACGGCGCATGCCCCTGCCTTCGGCGCCCATGATCATCACCAGCGGGCCGGTCAGGTCCTGCTGGTAAATCTCCTGCTCGGCCTCGCCGGCAGTGCCGACCACCCACAGACCGCGCTGCTGGAGTTTTTCCAGGGTTCGGGCCAGGTTGGTCACGGCCACCAGCGGAATCACTTCCGCGGCACCGCAGGCCACCTTGCGCACCACCGGCGTCAGGGTCGCCGACTTGTCCTTGGGCACCACCACCGCCGTTGCGCCGGCGGCATCGGCGGTGCGCAGGCAGGCGCCAAGGTTGTGCGGGTCGGTGACACCGTCCAGGACCAGGATCAGCGGCGGCGTCTCGGTGCGCTCGAGCAGCTCCTCGAGCATCAGTTCGCCCCAGACCTGGCTCGGGCTCACCTCGGCGACCACGCCCTGGTGCACGCCCTCGACCCAGGCGTCGAGCTCACGACGCTCGGCCTGGCCGACCTGGACGCGGTTTTCCGCGGCCAGGGCCAGCAAGGCCTGGATGCGCGGCTCGCTGCGCCCCTCGGACAGCCAGATCTGCTTGACGCGCTTGGGGTGGTGCTGCAGCAGCGCCTGTACAGCATGCACACCGTAGATCTTTTCCAGCTGACTCATGACTTGCTCTTGCCCTTACGTGGCGCGCCGGACTTCGACGGCCCCTTGCGATGCTTGGTCTTGCCCGACGCCTTGGCGCCCTTCTCCGCCTTGCCACCGGCGTGAGCGCTGTGCTTGGCGTCGCTCATCAGCGCCTTCTTCATCTCGCGGCTCTTGCGCACCTCGGCGTTGCGCTGCACCGCGTCTTTCGGGAAGTACGCCTCGGCGGTTTCGCTCTTGCGGCTGCGCGGCTTGGGCGAGATCTTCGCCTCGGGCGCCGCTGCCGGCTCCGGCGCGGCCTTGCCGGCAGGCGCGGCGGACTTGCGGGCGACCGGCGCGTTGACGGTGGCCTCGGACATTTCGAAATCGATCTTGCGCTGCTCGAGATCGACGCGCATGACCTTGACCTCGACCGTATCGCCCAGGCGGAAGCTGCGACCACTGCGCTCGCCCGACAGACGGTGGTGTACCGGATCGAAGTGGTAGTAATCACCCGGCAGGGCGCTGACATGCACCAGGCCTTCGACGTAGATGTCGGTCAACTCGATGAACAGGCCGAAACCGGTCACCGCAGTGATCACGCCGGGGAAGGTCTCGCCCACGCGATCACGCATGTACTCGCACTTGAGCCAGTTGACCACGTCGCGGGTGGCCTCGTCGGCACGGCGCTCGGTCATCGAGCACTGCTCGCCCATCTGCTCGAGGGTGCTCTCGTCGTACGGGTAGATGCGCGCCTTGGGGATGCTCATGGCGCCGGCACGCTTGACGTGCGGGGTGTCGATCTTGGAGCGGATCACACTGCGGATGGCGCGGTGCACCAGCAGGTCCGGGTAGCGCCGGATCGGCGAGGTGAAGTGGGTGTAGGCCTCGTAGTTCAGGCCGAAGTGACCGTTGTTCTCGACGCTGTACACCGCCTGGCTCAGCGAGCGCAGCATGACGGTCTGGATCAGGTGGAAGTCCGCACGCCCGGCGATGCTCGCCAGCAGTTGCTGGTAGTCCTTGGGCGATGGATCCTTGCCCTTGTGCAGGGTCAGGCCCAGTTCGCCGAGGAAGGCGCGCAGTTTTTCCAGGCGCTCCGGCGGCGGACCGTCGTGCACCCGGTACAGCGCAGGCACGTTGTGCTTCTGCAGGAACTCGGCGGTGGCGACGTTGGCCGCCAGCATGCATTCCTCGATCAGCTTGTGGGCATCGTTGCGCACCGTCGGACGAATTTCGTCGATCTTGCGGTCTTCGCCGAAAATGATCCGGGTTTCCTGGGTTTCGAAGTCGATCGCGCCACGGGTGTGACGGGCATCGACCAGCACCTTGTACAGGTTGTACAGGTTCTTCAGGTCCGGCAGGACTTCCTTGTATTCCTCGCGCAGCGCCTTGCCCTCACGGGTGCGGGCATGCTCGAGCATGCTGCTGACCTTGTTGTAGGTCAGGCGCGCATGGGAGTGGATCACCCCTTCGTAGAACTGGTAGTCGACCATCTGGCCGGCCTTGTTCATGGTCATTTCGCAGACCATGGCCAGGCGATCGACGTGCGGGTTCAGCGAGCACAGGCCGTTGGACAGCTCCTCGGGGAGCATCGGCACCACGCGCTCGGGGAAGTACACCGAGTTACCGCGCTGCTGGGCCTCGACGTCCAGGGCCGAGCCCAGGCGCACATAGCTGGAGACGTCGGCGATCGCCACGTACAGGCGCCAGCCGCCGGAGAACAGGCGCAGCTTGCCCAGCGGCTCGCAATAGACGGCGTCGTCGAAGTCGCGGGCATCCTCGCCGTCGATGGTGACGAACGGCAGATGGCGCAGGTCGACGCGCTTCTCCTTGTCCTTCTCCTCGACTTCGGAGCGGAACTTGCGCGCCTCCTTGATCACATCCTTCGGCCAGACATGCGGAATGTCATAGCTGCGCAGGGCGATGTCGATCTCCATGCCCGGCGCCATGTAGTTGCCGATCACCTCGACCACGTCGCCCTGGGGCTGGAAGCGTGGGGTTGGCCAGTGGGTGATCTTGATCGACACGAACTGACCGATCTTGGCACCGCCGTTGCGCCCGGCGGTGACCAGCACTTCCTGCTGGATCTTCGGGTTGTCCGGGGTCACGTAGCCGATGCCGCCTTCTTCGAAGTAGCGGCCAACCACGCTTTCATGGGCGCGGGAAATGACTTCGACCAGCACGCCTTCGCGGCGGCCACGGCGGTCGACGCCGGACACCCGGGCCAGGCCGCGGTCGCCGTCGAACACCAGGCGCATCTGTGCCGGGCTGAGGAACAGGTCCTCGCTGCCGTCGTCGGGGATCAGGAAGCCGAAACCATCTCGGTGGCCGGATACGCGGCCGCAGATCAGGTCGAGCTTGTCCACCGGGGCATAGGTGCCGCGCCGGGTATAGATAAGCTGACCATCGCGCTCCATGGCACGCAGGCGGCGGCGCAGGGCTTCGATCTGGTCTTCTTCATAAAGACCGAACTCTTCGGCCAGCTGCTCTCGGGCAGCCGGTTCGCCACGGTCGGCGAGGCGCTGCAGGATCAGCTCACGGCTGGGGATGGGGTTGTCGTATTTTTCCGCTTCGCGAGCGGCCTCGGGATCGAGGGATTGCCAATCGGCCATCAGAAAGGGTTCACCTTGGGGTATATAGAGTGGAATTCTGGCATAGGCGTATTGAAACCGGAAATGTCAGCCTTGGACAGCCCCGGCAACGTGTCCGTCGTGCGGCAATAGGCCTGCGGAATCAACAAGTTGAATTTTTTGAATTTTTTTTCGTTCGGGGGGTTTACAGGCATCAGGGGCGTCCGTATAGTGCGCACCACAACGACGGACAACCCCGAAGTTGTAGTAGAGATGAACGACGCTGTAAAGCATCTTGTAATCTCGAATGTGTGCCCAGGTGGCGGAATTGGTAGACGCGCTGGTTTCAGGTATCAGTGGCTTAACGGCCGTGGAAGTTCGAGTCTTCTCCTGGGCACCAAATTTTTCAAGTAACAGATGACCAAGGATCTGTTACTACTGTGTGAAAGCGAACGATAGTCGCCTTCACCAGATGATGCAAAGCTTTGCCCAGGTGGCGGAATTGGTAGACGCGCTGGTTTCAGGTATCAGTGACTTAACGGTCGTGGAAGTTCGAGTCTTCTCCTGGGCACCATACAAAAACCCACTAGCTTGCTAGTGGGTTTTTTCTTGCCTGCGATTTTGTATCGCGGGGCAAGCCCCTATCCCATGGTCGACCCATGAATTTCCCGTCATGCGCCCATTTGAGAAACGATTTCGTTTACCATTGTTTCCAAATATGTAGCCGTAAGCGAGGAAGTACCCGCATGACGATCCGCCCGCAACCGCTGATGCGCACCCTGGCCGCCGCAGTTCTGAGCCTGGTGATCGGCGCTCCGGCCGCCCTGGCAGACGAACCGGTCACGTTGACGATGTACAACGGCCAGCACAAGGAAATCGGCGACGCCATCGCCAAGGCCTACGAGGCCAAGACCGGCATCCATATCAATATCCGCAAGGGCAGCAGCAACCAGCTGGCCAGCCAGATCATCGAGGAAGGCGCACGCTCGCCGGCCGACATCATCTACACCGAGGAATCCCCGCCCCTGAACAACCTGGGCGAGCTGGGCCTGCTGGCGAAGATCGACGACGCCACCGCGAACATGATGCCCAGGGAATACGTAGGCGCCAACGGCACCTGGATGGGCATCACCGCCCGCACCCGCATCGTGGTGTTCAACCCGAAGAAGATCGATGAGAAAGACCTGCCGACCACGGTCATGGACTTTGCCAACCCCGAGTGGGAAGGGCGCGTCGGCTACGTCCCCACCAGCGGCGCGTTCCAGGAACAGGCCGTGGCCATCCTGAAGATGCATGGCCGCGAAGCCACCGAAGAATGGCTGACCGGCCTGAAAGCCTTTGGCAAGACCTACACCAACAACATGGTGGCCCTCAAGGCCGTGGAAAAAGGCGAAGTCGCCGCGGTACTGGTGAACAACTACTACTGGTATGCCCTCGAGCGTGAGCGCGGCAAGCTGGATTCCAAGCTGTACTACCTGGCCGATGGCGATGCCGGCAACCTGGTCACCATTTCCGGCGCCGCAGTAGTCAAGGCCAGCAAGCACCCCAAGGAAGCCCAGGCCCTGCTCAACTGGATGGCCAGCGAAGAAGGCCAGCGGGTGATCACCCAGACCACCGCCGAGTACCCGCTGCACAAGGGCATGGTTTCGGACCGTGGCCTGAAACCGTTCGAGGATCTGCGCCCGCCGAAGATCTCGCCGGCGGACCTTGGCAATGCCGAGGAAGCCATCGAACTCGAGCGTGAGGTTGGCCTGCTCTGATGACCGCCGCCCTGCCCTCGCCCGCCTTGTCGCGCTTCGTACCGAAGCGCAAGCGACCCTCCACCTGGGTGGTGTTGCCCGTGTTGTTCCTGGTGACGATGAGCCTGCTGCCGTTGCTGTACGTCGGACTCAAGGCCTGGGAAGCCGGCTGGCACGAAGCCCTGCGCCTGCTCTGGCGCCCGTTTGTCTGGGGCCTGCTGCGCAACACTTTGCTGCTGATGGTCGGCGTCACCGTGCTTTGCCTGCTGGTTGGCGTGGCCCTGGCCTGGCTGCTGGAGCGTAGCGACCTGCCGGGGCGGCGCCTGTGGGGCGTGGTGCTGTGCCTGCCGTTCGCCGTGCCGTCGTTCGTCAGCAGCTTCACCTGGGTGTCGCTGAGTTCGGACTTCGAGGGGCTGGGCGGGGCCATTCTGGTGATGGCACTGTCGAAATACCCGCTGGTGTTCCTGCCGGTGGCCGCCACCCTGCGCAACCTCGACACCTCCCTGGAGGAATCGGCGCGCACCCTGGGCTGCGGTCGCTGGGGCGTGTTCCACAGGATCACCCTGCCGCTGCTGTGGCCCTCGATGCTCGGTGGCGCGCTGCTGATCGCCTTGCATATGCTGGTGGAGTTCGGCGCCCTGTCGATCCTCGGCCTGCAGACCTTCACCACGGCGATCTACCAGCAGTTCGAGCTGGAGTTCAGCAACGCCAACGCGGCCATGCTCTCGGCGGTGCTGCTGGTGCTGTGCCTGGCGATGCTGTGGCTGGAGCTGCGGGTGCGCGGCAAGGCCCGCCATGTGCGCATCGGCCAGGGCGTGGCGCGCCGCGCGCAACCGCTGCGCCTGCGTGCCTGGATGCCGCTGGGGCAGCTGTTCTGCCTGGCCCTGGCGGTATTGGGCAGCGGCATTCCGCTGGCCATGCTTGGCTACTGGCTGAGCGTCGGTTCGTCGGCGGCCTTCCCGGTCGCGGCCATCGGCAAGGCCCTGGCCACTTCGCTGTCGGTATCCCTGGGCGGCGCCGGTTTCTGCGTGCTGCTGGCCCTGCCGATCAGTTTCCTGGTGGTGCGCTACAAGGGGCGCCTGGCGATCTGGGCCGAGCGCCTGCCATACCTGCTGCACGCCCTGCCCGGGCTGGTGATCGCCCTGACCCTGGTGTTCTTCGCCCTGCACTATGTGCCGGTGCTGTACCAGACCACGGCGCTGCTGATCCTTGCCTATGCCCTGCTGTTCCTGCCACTGGCGCAGTCGCCGGTGCGCACGGCGCTGAACAAGGCCTCACCGACGCTCGAAGAGGCCGCACGCACCCTGGGTGCGAGCAGTTTCGCCGCGTTCTGCCGGGTCACCCTGCCGATCATCTTCCCGGCGATGGCGGCGGCGTTCGCCCTGGTGTTCCTGGATGCGATGAAGGAGCTGACCGCGACCCTGCTGCTAAGCCCGACCGGCATGACCACCCTGGCCACCGAGGTGTGGGCGCACACCGCCAACGTCGAGTTCGCGGCGGCGGCGCCTTATGCGGCATTGCTGATCGTGGTGTCGGGATTGCCGGTGTACCTGCTGACGACACGGATGTATCTGAACAAGGCGTGACACCCGCTGGGGCCGCTTTGCGGCCCAATCGCGACACAAGGCCGCTCCCACAGGCACTGCACCGAGCGCCGAACCTGTGGGAGCGGCCTTGTGTCGCGATGCGAGGGCTCAGCCCTCGCCCGAGTCAGGCCCGGAACTGCCCCAGGCTGGCGCGCAACTGCGCCGCCAGGTCATCCAGTACCTTGCTGCTGGCCGTGGTCTGCATCACCACCTCGGCCGAGCGCTCGGCCTGGGCATGAATGTTCTCCACCCGACCACGCACGGCCTGGGCGCCATTGGCCTGCTGCTCCGCCGCGCGGGTGGCCAGGCCGATCGCCGCATGCACCTGCTCCACCGCCGCCTGCACCGACTGCTGGCGACGCTCGTTATCACGCAACACCAGCAGACCCTCGCTGGCCTGGCGTCCGGCCTGGCTGATGGTCGCCACCGCCTCCTTGGCCCCCTGCTGCAGGGCGGCGATATGCGACTGGATATCACCTGTCGAGCTCTGCGTCTTGCTCGCCAGCGCCCGCACCTCGTCGGCCACCACGGCGAAGCCGCGCCCGGTTTCCCCGGCCCGCGCCGCCTCGATGGCGGCGTTCAGCGCCAGCAAGTTGGTCTGCTCGGCGATGCCATGAATCACCGTCAGCACCACCTCGATCTGCTCGCTCTGCTTGGCCAGCCGCTCGATCACCTGGGAGCCGGTCTGCACCTCGCCGGCCAGGTTCTCGATCAACCTTGCCAGCTGGGTGGAGGCGCGACTGTTCTCGTCGGTGGCCTGGCGAATGTCCACCACCTGCTGCAACGCCGCCTGCATGGCGTGGCTCTCGGCCTGGGCCTCGTCGGCCATGCTCGACAGGTCGCGCAGGCTGGCCGCCACTTCGTCACGCTGTAGCGCGGCGGCGGCATCGGCCCCCGCGTTGCGCTGGGCCATGCTGTCGATCTCGACACCGGTGCGCTGCGCCACCTCGCCGGCTTCGCGGACGATGGGCTGGAGCTTGTCGACGAAGCGGTTGACCGCCGAGGCCATGTCGCCGATCTCGTCACGACTATCGAGCTTGACCCGCTTGGTCAGGTCGCCCTCGCCCGCGGCCAGGTCGTTCAGCGCGGCGATCAGCAGGCCGAGCTTGCTAAGCACCCGACGCCCGAGCACCAGGGCCACCACCAACAGCACGCCCAGGCCCACCAGCACCAGGCCCAGGCCGATGCGCCAGCGCAGCTCGGCGGCGGCATCGCGCACGGTCTGCGCGGTGTTGGCCTGCATCGCCGTGGCGCTGTTCTGCGCCGTTTCCAACCGCGCGCGCAGGGCCTTGCCGCTGTCGGCAGCGGCAGCCACCAGGCTGTCGCCGACCAGTTGTTCGCCGCTGGCGATCAGGGCGGCGAAGCGCTGGTCGAGGGCCTTGAGCTCCTGGTCGACGCCGACGGTGGAGACACCCATCAGCACCTTGCCGATCTCGGCACCGTTGGGGTTGATCGAAGCCTCGACGTAGTACACCGACGGATCCTTGCGCGCGGCGTCCAGTACCTTGTCCAGCGCCCGCTCACCCTGCCCCTTGTCCATCAACGCCTGGTTGATCGGGTTCTGTCGGTTGAGGTAGCGGGTCAGGTGCTGACCCTGGGCGTCGTCGTAGATCACAAACAGCACGTTGGGATTGCGCTGGGCGCGACGGGCAAAGTCCGACAGCGTCGGCACGTCGTTGTCCCAGATCGCCCGCGGCGCGACCGAGGCCAGCAGCTCGGCCATGTCATTGGCCGAGTCCTTGAGATTCTTCTCCAGGGTGGCCCGCAGTTGATGCTGCTCGCCCTGCAGACGCTCGGAGAGGCCGGCGCTGAGGCGCTGGCGGGTACTGGCCGACAGGCTGTCGAGCCCGGCGCGGACATCCTGTCCAGCCTGCTCCAGTTCGGCGGCCAGCTTCTGACTGTCGTTACCCAGGCGCGCGCCCAAATCGGCCTCCAGGGCGGTGACCGTGCTCCGTGTCAGTGCAACGGCGACCAGCACCTGCACCAGAAGAGCGATACCAAGCGCAACAAACACAGGCCGCAAGAGGCGGCTTCGTAACAGTGAAAGGATGGCAGACACGTTGTAACCCTCGTGTTTCTGGCGCCATTACTTTGATGGCATCTACAGAAACTTCTTACAGCAAGGGTTGTGCCTGAGGCAGCAGGTATAAACGCCAATGAGTAGAAGGGGGCAAGGCATTTGTGCAAAGCCACCCTTGCTCGCAAATGAAAACGCCGCGCTCCCTTGCGAGAGCGCGGCGTTCAATCAGCTACCGAAGCGGCCGATCAGGCGAACGGATGACGCAGCACGATGGTCTCGTTGCGGTCCGGGCCAGTCGAGATGATGTCGATCGGCGCGCCGACCAGCTCCTCGATGCGCTTGATGTAGTTGCGCGCGGCTTGCGGCAGCTCTTCCAGGGTTTTCACGCCCAAGGTCGACTCGCTCCAGCCCGGCATCTCTTCGTACACCGGCTCCAGGCCGATGTAGCTGTCGGCATCGGACGGCGCGTCGATGACGGCACCGTTCTCGTTCTTGTAGCCAACGCAGATGTTGATGGTTTCCAGGCCGTCCAGCACGTCCAGCTTGGTCAGGCAGATGCCCGAGATGCTGTTGACGTCGATGGCGCGACGCAGGATGACGGCGTCGAACCAGCCGCAACGACGGGCACGACCGGTGGTCGAGCCGAACTCGTGGCCACGCTTGGCCAGGGTGGCGCCGGTCTCATCGAACAGTTCGGTCGGGAACGGACCGGAACCGACGCGAGTGGTGTAGGCCTTGGTGATGCCCAGGATGTAGTCCAGGTACATCGGGCCAACGCCGGAACCGGTGGAGATGCCGCCGGCAGTGGTGTTGGAGCTGGTGACGTACGGGTAGGTACCGTGGTCGATGTCCAGCAGCGAACCCTGGGCGCCTTCGAACATGATGTCCTTGCCGGCGCGGCGCAGGTTGTGCAGTTCGGCGGTGACGTCGAGCATCATCGGCTTGAGCTGCTCGGCGTAGGCCATGCACTCGTCCAGGGTCTGCTGGAAGTCGATGGCCGGTTCTTTGTAGTAGTTCACCAGCTGGAAGTTGTGGTAGTCCAGCAGCTCACCGAGCTTGGCGGCGAAACGCTCGCGGTGGAACAGGTCGCCCACGCGCAGGCCGCGACGGGCCACCTTGTCTTCGTAGGCCGGGCCAATGCCGCGACCGGTGGTGCCGATCTTGGCTTCGCCACGGGCCTTCTCACGGGCCTGGTCGAGGGCCACGTGGTAGGACAGGATCAGCGGGGCGGCCGGGCTGATGCGCAGGCGCTCGCGCACTGGCACGCCCTTCTCTTCCAGCTTGGTGATTTCACGCATCAGGGCGTCGGGAGCAACGACCACGCCGTTGCCGATCAGGCACTGCACACCTTCACGCAGGATGCCCGAGGGAATCAGGTGCAGAACGGTCTTCTCACCGTTGATCACCAGGGTGTGGCCCGCGTTGTGGCCACCTTGGTAGCGCACTACGGCGGCAGCATGTTCGGTCAGCAGATCGACGATCTTGCCTTTGCCCTCATCACCCCACTGGGTGCCCAGGACGACGACATTCTTACCCATAACACTTGTCCTCATTCACGCAACTTGGTTGCCGGCCCACTGCCGGCGAAGAATCTCAATGGGTCAGCGGCAGAACCTGCCAGCGCCCGTCTTGCTGAATCAATTGCCGATCACAATCCGCTTCGAAGGCAGCACTCAACGGCTGGCCAGGCAGGGCCTGGACCACACGCTGGCCTTCGTTGCGCAACTGGCAGACTTGCTGCCAGAGGGCCGCATCGCTGCTGTCGGGCATCCAGATGCCGCCAGCAGGCAATACGACCTCCGCTCGCCCCAGTGTGACCAGGGTCTTCAAATCCGTGGAGAATCCGGTGGCCGGGCGTGCCCGGCCGAAATCGGCGCCGATGTCGTCGTAGCGACCGCCCTGAGCGATCGACTGACCTTCGCCCGGCACGAACACCGCGAACACCACGCCGGTGTGATAGTTGTAGCCGCGCAGCTCGCCAAGGTCGAAGTACAGCGGCAAATCCGGGTAACGCGCCGCCAGGCGATCAGCGATCGCCAGCAGGTCGTCCAGCGCCGCGAGCACGCTGGCCGGGGCACGACCCAGGCGCACGCGCGCTTCGGCCAGCACTTCACGGCCGCCGCACAGCTCGACCAGGGCACGCAGCATGTTGCCCAGGTCCTTCGGCAGGTCGGCGGTGAGCGCCTGCACTTCGTCGACCGCCTTGCGCTGCAGGGCGTCGAACAGCTGCTGCTCCACGTCGCCGGACAGGTTGGCGGCACGGGCCAGGCCGCGGTAGATACCGACATGGCCAAGGTCCATGTGCACATCCGGCACATCGGTCAGCTGCAGCGTGGCGAGCATCAGGCTGATGACCTCGACATCGCTGGTGGGGCTGGCATCGCCGTACAGCTCGGCGCCCAGCTGGATCGGGCTGCGCGAGGTGGACAGGGCACGCGGTTGCGCATGCAGCACGCTGCCGGCGTAGCACAGGCGGCTCGGGCCCTCACGGCGCAGGGTGTGGGCGTCGATGCGCGCCACCTGCGGAGTGAAGTCGGCACGGAAGCCCATCAGGCGGCCGGACTGCGGGTCGACGACCTTGAAGGTGCGCTGGTCCAGGTCCTGGCCGGCGCCGGTGAGCAGCGACTCCAGGTACTCGATATGCGGCGTGACGACCAGTTCGTAACCCCAACTCTGGAACAGGTCCAACACCTGACGCCGCGCGATCTCGATGCGCGCCGCCTCAGGTGGCAGTACTTCCTCGATGCCATCTGGCAGCAGCCAGCGGTCTACCGTTGCCATTACGCCATTTCCCCTCTGGTCCGGGCGGCCTGCCCGCAGGCGAGCCGTGAGTGAAGCAGGCATTGGCGCACAATAGCGGGCAGCACTGATCCCAGCGCAACCACCGTACCCAATACCCTCGAATTGCCTTGCGTCCTGACCAAACCGTCAACAAGCCATGGGCCGATCAACCTTGCAGACGCAAAAAAGCCGGGAATTTCCCGGCTGCCGCATCATACACCCCTTTTCATTCAGGATGCACCCCGCCTGGCATTTTAGCTGCCAGACGGGGTGCCCCGTCATGAGAGCAGCCTCAGGGCTTGCTCTTGTCCAGGTAACGGAAGAACTCGTTCTTCGGGTCCAGGACCAGTACGTCGCTCTTGCTGGAGAAACTCTCGCGGTAGGCCTGCAGGCTACGGTGGAACGCGTAGAAATCGGCGTCCTGGCTGTAGGCCTTGGCATAGATGGCAGCCGCCTGGGCGTCGCCATCACCGCGGGTCTCTTCCGCTTCACGATACGCCTCGGCCAGCAGCACGCGGCGCTGGCGATCGGCGTCGGCTCGAATACCTTCGGCCAGCTCGTTACCCTTGGCTCGGTGCTCGCGGGCCTCACGCTCACGCTCGGTGCTCATGCGGTCGAACACGCTGCGGTTGACTTCCTTCGGCAGGTCGATGGCCTTGACGCGCACGTCGACCACTTCGATACCCAGCTCCTTGCTGGCCATGCGGTTCAGCGAGGCGGTGATGTCGGCCATCAGCGCGTCACGTTCACCGGACACCACTTCGTGCAGGGTGCGTTTGCCGAACTGGTCACGCAGACCGCTTTCCAGACGCCGCGACAGGCGCTCGTCGGCGATCTGCTTCATGCCCGATGTGGCGGTGTAGAAGCGCTCGGCGTCCTTGACCCGCCACTTGGCGTAGGCATCGACCATCACCGCTTTCTTCTCCAGGGTCAGGAAACGCTGGGTCGGGGCGTCGAGGGTCATCAGACGGGCGTCGAACTTGCGCACCTGATTCACGTACGGCACCTTCACGTGCAGGCCGGGCTGGACATCAGCCTTGACCACGCGGCCGAACTGCAGCAATACCGCGCGCTCGGTCTGCGAGACGATGTAGAAGCAGTTCCAGGCGATGATCGCCAGCACCACGGCGCCAATCAGGGCGAACAGCGATTTATTGCTCATCAGCGGCTCTCCCTGGAACGCAGCGGCGGTTGTTGTTGCAGGTCCTGCGCGGCGCGCGCGGCGGCGTCGTTGACCGACGGTGAAACACCGCTGACCGGCGCTGGCGTGCTGTTGCGGCTGCCTTCGACCATCTTGTCCAGTGGCAGGTAGAGCAGGTTGTTCTGCCCGTCCTTGGTCGCCACCATGACCTTGCTGGAGTTGCTGTACACCTCCTGCATGGTTTCCAGGTACAGACGCTGACGGGTCACGTCCGGCGCCTTGCGGTACTCGGCCACCAGCTTGGTGAAACGGTCGGCCTCACCCTTGGCGCGGGCAATGACTTCATCGCGGTAGCCGTTGGCGTCCTCGATGATGCGCTGCGCCTGGCCACGTGCCTCGGGCACCACGCCATTGGCGTAGGACTCGGCCTGGTTGCGCGCACGCTGCTCGTCTTCCCGGGCGCGGATCACGTCGTCGAAGGCTTCCTGCACTTCACGCGGGGCTGCCGCGCTCTGCACGTTGACCTGGGTGACGGTGATACCGGTGCGGTAGGTGTCGAGGAAACGCTGCAGACGCTCGCGGATATCCACGGCCATCTGCTCGCGGCCTTCGGTCAGCACCTGGTCCATCGAGGTGGAACCCACCACGTGGCGCAGGGCGCTGTCGGTGGCATGCTGCAGGCTGACTTCCGGCTGGTCGACGTTGAGCACGAAGTCCTGCAGGTTGCTGATGCGGTACTGCACGGTCAGCGGCACCTCGACGATGTTCTCGTCTTCGGTGAGCATCTGGCCCTGCTTGGTGTAGGCCCGCTCGCGGGTCACGTTTTCCATGTACTTGCGATCGATCGGCGGGAAGTAGATGTTCAGGCCGGGACCGACGGTTTCGTAGTACTTGCCGAAGCGCAGCACCACGGCCTGCTCCTGCTCGTCCACCACGTACACGGCGTTATACAGCCAGATGGCAGCCAGCACCGCCAGGCCAATGCCCAGCAGCCCATAGCCGCCACCCTTGCCGATATTGCGGTCGCCACTGCCACCGCGTTTCTTGCCACTGCCGAACATGCCATTCAGGCTGTCCTGCAGCTTGCGGAAGGCCTCGTCGAGATCCGGTGGACCTTTCTTGTCGCCACCACCGCCACCGCCGTTACGGCGACCGCCCCAGGGATCCTGATTGTTCGAGTTGCCACCCGGCTCGTTCCAAGCCATAGCGCTCTCCATCTGATAAAGCAAAGACGCGCCCACGGCGCGCCGTCCAATGCTACAGAATGCCTGTCACCGCTGCCCGCCGACCTCGACGGGCATTTATTGCAAAGTGTGTTGCTCGACAAACACTTGCGGCTCCATGCCTTCGCGGCTGACCAGGCGATTCAACTCGACCCTGGGCAGTCGCACGCTCAGCAGGCTGCGCCCTTCTTCATCATGCTCTTCACTCTGCACGGCACCCAGGGCAAAGAATTGCGCGCGCAGGCGGGCAAACCGTTGCTCCAGGCACAGGGTTCCGACGTACAGATCGTCCCCCAGCAACTCGGCAATCGCCTGGCCAACCAGCTCCAGGCCGCGTCCATCACGTGCCGATACCCAGACCCGCTGCGGCTTGCCATCGGCATCGCGCTGGATCTGCGGCTCGACATCTTCAAGCAGGTCGAGTTTGTTATAGACCTCGAGGATCGGCAAGCTCTCGGCCCCGATCTCGCCCAGCACCGCCAGCACCTGTTCGATCTGCTCCATGCGCTCGGGCTCATGGGCGTCGATCACGTGCAGCAGCAGGTCGGAGTTGCTCGACTCTTCGAGCGTAGCCCGAAATGCCTCGACCAGCTTGTGCGGCAGGTGGCGGATGAAGCCCACAGTGTCGGCCAGCACGATCGGCCCCAGGTCGGCCAGTTCGAGCCGGCGCAAGGTCGGGTCGAGGGTGGCGAACAACTGGTCCGCGGCATACACCTCGGATTGCGTCAGGGCGTTGAACAGGGTCGACTTGCCGGCGTTGGTGTAGCCCACCAGCGACACCGACGGGATGTCCGCGCGCTTGCGCCCGCGACGGGCCTGCTCGCGCTGACTGCGCACCTTCTCCAGGCGTGCCTTGATCTGACGCAGGCGCACCCGCAGCAGGCGGCGGTCGGTTTCCAGCTGGGTCTCGCCCGGGCCGCGCAGGCCGATACCGCCCTTCTGCCGCTCAAGGTGGGTCCAGCCGCGCACCAGCCGCGTGCTCATGTGCTCGAGCTGGGCCAGTTCGACCTGCAGCTTGCCTTCATGAGTGCGCGCCCGCTGGGCGAAGATGTCGAGAATCAGCCCGGTGCGGTCCAGCACGCGACACTCGAAGACGCGCTCGAGGTTGCGTTCCTGGCTGGGCGTAAGGGTGTGATTGAAAATCACCAGGTCGGCTTCGGCTGATTGGACCAGGTCGCGCAATTCGTCGACCTTGCCGCTGCCGATCAGAAACTTGGCGGTGGGCTGATGCCGCGCCACTGTTACCAGCGAGACGATATCGGCGCCGGCCGACAGCGCCAGCTCCTGAAACTCCTGCGGGTCTTCGCGCGCCTCAGGGTTCTGACCTTCCAAGTGAACGAGCAGCGCTCGCTCACCACCACCGTGGCGCTCAAAGAACAATGCAGGCTCCTACTTTTTTCAAGCGTTGCCTTGCTCGCTGTCGCCGTGATCGGCATCGGACGGGCTTGGCAGGCGAACCGGACGGGCAGGTACGACAGTCGAAATGGCGTGCTTGTAGACCATCTGGCTGACAGTGTTCTTCAGCAGCACAACGAACTGGTCGAAGGATTCGATCTGGCCCTGCAGCTTGATCCCGTTGACCAGATAGATCGAAACCGGGACTTTTTCTTTTCTCAAGGTGTTCAAGTAAGGGTCTTGTAGCGAATGCCCTTTTGACATATGCCGCACTCCTGTAAGGATCAATAGTAGAAAATCAAGAAAATCGATAAATTATGACGCCCGTCCGCAAGGATAGACGGCATTTGGCAGGGACTCAGCTCAATATGGAGACGGTCCCCAGGTATTTCAAGGTGCGGGACAGATTGTCGCAGGCCAGGCTATCCAGCCAATGCACGCCTTCCCAACCGCGCAACCAGGTGAACTGCCGCTTGGCCAGCTGGCGTGTGGCAATGATACCGCGTTCACGCATCTCATTCTCAGTCAGCTTGCCGTCGAGATGATCCCAGACCTGTCGATAGCCCACTGCCCGTATAGACGGCAGTTCCGCGTGCAAGTCACTTCTGGCTCGCAGCGTTCGGACCTCGTCGACGAAGCCCTGTTCCAGCATCTGTGAAAATCGTAACGCAATTCGCTGATGCAAAATGTGACGATCTGTAGGAGCAATCGCCAAACTCGCGACAGTATAGGGCAAATGCCCGCCCGCGCCTGCGTCTGCAGCGCTACTTTCCGCGAATTGACGTTGGCGGTGGGCGGTCATGGTCTGGCCGCTGACCCGATACACTTCGAGCGCACGGATCAACCGCTGCGGGTCATTCGGGTGGATGCGCCCCGCCGATTCGGGATCCACCTCAGCCAGTTGCCGGTGCAGTTCGCCCAGGCCCAGCGTGGCGGCCTGGGCCTCGAGTTCTGCGCGCACCGCTGGGTCAGCTTCCGGCATGTCGGCCAGGCCCTCGATCAGCGCCTTGTAATAAAGCATGGTGCCGCCGACCAGCAGCGGGATCTTGCCGCGCGCGGTGATCTCGGCCATGGCTTCGAGGGCATCGGTGCAGAACCGCTTGGCCGAGTAGCTTTCGGCAGGATCGAGGATATCGATCAGACGGTGCGGGTGGGCGGCCAGCAGCTCCTTGGAGGGCTTCGCGGTGCCGATGTCCATGCCGCGATAGACCAGCGCCGAATCGACGCTGATCAGCTCGCAGGGCAGCACCTTGGTCAGCTCGATGGCAAGGTCGGTCTTGCCGGCTGCAGTCGGTCCCATGAGGAAGATCGCCGGGGGTTTCGCACTCATCTCATCGGCCCCGCAGGAACAGCTTGTCCAGGTCGTCCAGGCCCATCTGGGTCCAGGTCGGCCGGCCATGGTTGCACTGGCCGCTGCGCTCGGTGTTTTCCATGTCGCGCAGCAGCGCGTTCATCTCCGGGATGGCCAGGCGCCGGTTGGCGCGCACCGCGCCGTGGCAGGCCATGGTTCCGAGCAGTTCGTTCAGGTGCGCCTGGATCCGGTCGCTGGTGCCGTATTCCATCAGGTCAGCTAGCACGTCCTGGACCAGACGGTTAGCCTCGGCCTGCTTGAGCAGCGCCGGGATCTGGCGAATAGCCAGGGTTTCCGGCCCCAGGCGCTGCAGCTCGAAGCCCAGGCGCTGGAACCACTGGGCGTGCTCCTCGGCGCAATCGGCCTCGCGCTGGCTCAGCGCCAGCGACTCGGGCACCAGCAGCGGCTGGCCGCTCAGGCCTTCGCTGGCCATCGCCACCTTCAGGCGCTCGTACATGATCCGCTCATGGGCGGCGTGCATGTCCACCAGCACCAGGCCGACGGCGTTCTCGGCGAGGATATAGATACCCTTGAGCTGTGCCAGGGCGTAGCCCAGCGGCGGGATGTCGCCCTGGCTTTCCGGCAGTGCGCTCGACGTGGCGGCGGTGTTGTCCAGCGGCGCGTAGAACTCGCGGTAGACCGCCTGGGCCTCGCCGACGTTGACCGGCTGCGCGGGGCGCGGGGTGTACTGGTACTGATAACCGGCGCCAGAACCGCCGGAGGAGAAGGCAGGACGCGCCTCGCCCTGGGGCTGCTCGAGCACCGGCGAGGCCAGGCGCATCTCGCCCTGCGGACCGAACTCGCCGGCCTGCAGGCCACTCGGGCGAAGCATCTCGCTGGTCGCGGCAGGCGCGGCGAGCTGGTCTTCCGGGCGCACGTCGGCCAGGGCGCGGTGCAGGGTGCCATAAAGGAAGTCGTGGACCATGCGCCCTTCGCGGAAGCGCACTTCGTGCTTGGTCGGGTGCACGTTGACGTCCACTCCGGTCGGGTCGCACTCGAGGAACAGCACGAAGGTCGGGTGGCGGCCATTGAACAGCACGTCGCGATAGGCCTGGCGCACCGCGTGGGCGACCAGCTTGTCGCGCACGGCGCGGCCATTGACGAAGAAGTACTGCAGGTCGGCCTGGCTGCGCGAGAAGGTCGGCAAGCCGACCCAGCCCCACAGGCGCAGGCCATTGCGCTCGACGTCGATCGGCAGCGCCTGCTCGAGGAAGCCCGGGCCGCAGATGGCGCCCACGCGCCGCGCCCGGGCCATCTCGTCGGCTGCTTCGTGCAGGCTGAAGATGGTCTTGCCGTTGTGGCGCAGGTGGAAGCCGACGTCGAAGCGCGCCAGCGCCAGGCGCCGGATCACTTCCTGCAGGTGATCGAACTCGGTCTTCTCGGCCTTGAGGAACTTGCGCCGGGCCGGGGTATTGAAGAACAGGTCGCGCACTTCGACCGAGGTGCCGACCGGATGCGCGGCGGGCTGCACCCTCGGCGTCATCTCGCGCCCTTCCGTTTCCACCTGCCAGGCTTCGCTGGCGTCGGCGGTACGCGAGGTCAGGGTCAGGCGTGCCACCGAGCTGATCGAGGCCAGGGCTTCTCCGCGAAAGCCGAGGCTGAGTACGCCTTCGAGGTCCTCCAGTTCGCGGATCTTGCTGGTGGCGTGACGCGCCAGGGCCAGCGGCAGGTCATCCGGGGCGATGCCGCTGCCGTTGTCGCGCACCCGCAGCAGCTTCACGCCACCCTGCTCGACCTCGACCTCGATGCGCCGGGCACCGGAGTCGAGGCTGTTCTCCAGCAGTTCCTTGGCCACCGACGCGGGGCGCTCGACCACCTCGCCGGCGGCGATCTGGTTGGCCAGCCGCGGGCTGAGCAGCTGGATGCGCGAGCCGCCACTCATTGCTGGGACGCCAAGGCGGTGGTGGGGATGTCCAGGTGCTGGCCGACCTTCAGCTCGTCGGTCTTCAGGCTGTTGCTGCTGCGCAGGCTGGCAACGCTGACCTGGTAGCGCACCGCGATCATCGCCAGTGTCTCGCCGGGGCGCACGGTGTGCTCACGCGGCCCCTGGGCGATCTTGCCGCTGTCGCGCAGCCAGGCGATGTAGGTGCCCGGTGGCGGGTTCTGCTGGAAGAACTGGCGCACGCCGGTGTGGATCGAGCGCGCCAGCGCCTGCTGGTGGCTGCGGGTCGCCAGCTTGGCGGCCTCGTTGGCGTTGGAGATGAACCCGGTCTCGACCAGGATCGACGGAATGTCCGGCGATTTCAGCACCATGAACCCGGCCTGTTCCACACGCTGCTTGTGCAGCGGCGTGACCCGTCCCATGTTGCCCAGCACCTTCTGGCCAACGTTGAGGCTGGAGCTGAGGGTGGCGGTCATCGACAGGTCGAGCAGCACGCCGGCCAGCATCCGGTCCTTGTCGTCGAGGCTGACGTTGCCGGCACCGCCGATCAGGTCGGAGCGGTTTTCCGTGTCGGCCAGCCAACGGGCGGTCTCGGAGGTGGCGCCACGGTCGGACAGGGCGAACACCGAAGCACCAAACGCGGCCTTCGACGGCGCGGCGTCGGCGTGAATCGAAACGAACAGGTCGGCGCCCTTCTTGCGGGCGATCTCGGTGCGCTTGCGCAACGGGATGAAGTAGTCGCCGGTACGGGTCAGCTCGGCCCGGTAGCCCTTCTCGGCGTTGATCTGGCGCTGCAGCTCCTTGGCGATATCCAGCACGATGTCTTTCTCGTGCTGGCCGCGCGAGCCGGACGCGCCAGGGTCTTCGCCGCCGTGACCGGCGTCGATGGCGACCACGATGTCACGCTTGCCGCTCGGAGCTGGCGGCAGCTTGATCGCCGGTTGCGCCGGGGTGACCGGCACCGCTGGCGTCGTGGCCGGGGGCTGCGGCGTCGGTGGCGGGGTCGGGTTGCTGGCGGCGATGGCATCGGCCTCCTGATCGTACAGGTCGACCACCAGGCGGTTGCCGTACTGGGCGTTTGGCGCCAGGGTGAAGCTCTTGGGCGAGACGGCCTTTTTCAGGTCGACCACCACCCGCAGGTCGGTGGGCGTGCGCTGGGCCGAGCGCACGCTGGTGATCGGCGTATTCGAGGTGGAGACGTTCAGCGGCGCACCCAGGGTGGCGCCATTGATGTCGATCACCAGGCGATCGGGTGCGGTCAGGGTGAAGACGCTGTGCTGCACAGGCCCGGACAGGTCGAAGACCAGCCGCGTGTTGTCCGGAGCGCGCCACAGGCGCATGCTCTTGACTTGAGTGACGGCCAGCGCGTCAACGGTCACCGCGGTCAGCAGCAGCCCAACGACGGCGACCAGTGCGCGTATGCGCATACCTTTCCCCACTTACTGTTTGAATTCTTTGGCCAGAACGGCACACCAGGCTTCGCCGCGTGCCCCCTGCGGCGACAGGTTCAGCGAACGTCCGCCCGCTTGCGGGCTTATGGTAATGGTCAGGTCGGGCTTTGGCAAAACGCCCGCGCCTTTGTCGGGCCATTCGAACAGGCACAGCGCATCGCCCTCGAAATAGTCGCGAATGCCCATGAACTCCAGTTCCTCCGGATCGACCAGGCGATAGAGGTCGAAATGGAAGGCGCGGATGTCGCCGATTTCGTAAGGTTCGACCACGGTGAATGTCGGACTTTTCACCGGACCTTCATGACCCAGGCCACGGATCAGGCCACGGGACAGCGTGGTCTTGCCGGCGCCCAGGTCGCCTTCGAGAAAGATCACACCATGACCTTTGGTCACTTCGGCCAGCTTGGCGCCAAAGGCGACGGTGGCTGGCTCGTCGGCCAGAAACAGGGTTACACCTGACACGCTGAATGCTCCTCCAATAACGCTCTAATGACCGGGACCAGATCGCTGGCCGCCAGCCCTCTACCTTTGACACCCAGGCGCTCGCCCGCGCAGGCATGCAACCATACCCCCAGGCACGCGGCCTGCCAGGCGTCCAGCCCCTGGGCCAACAACGCCGCCAACACGCCGGTAAGCACATCGCCCAGCCCGGCACCGGCCATGGCCGGATGCCCTCGCCCGCACTGCGCCAGCTGCCCCGCCGGATCGGCCACCAGCGTGCCCGCGCCCTTGAGCACGCAGACGCTGGCGTAACGCCGCGCCAGCTTGCGCGCGGCGCCCGGCCGGTCGGCCTGCACCGCCTCGGTGGAGATGCCCAGCAGCCGCGCTGCCTCGCCCGGGTGCGGGGTGAGGATGCTGCCGCTGGGCAACGCCAGTGGCGCAGCGGCCAGCAGGTTGAGAGCATCGGCGTCCCATACCTGCGGCAGATGCGCATGGGTCACCGCCGACAGCAGGCTGCGGCCCCAGGCCGCCTGGCCCAGCCCGGGGCCGACCACCAGCACCGTGGCCCGTGCGAGCGGGCCGAGCAACTGGTTGGCCGAGCTCACGCCCTGCCACATCACCTCCGGCAGGCGGGCCAGCCCGGCGGCGACGTGCTCGGCACGGGTCGCCACGCTGACCAGGCCGGCGCCGCAACGCAGCGCCGCCTCGCTGCTGAGCAAGACCGCGCCGCCGGTGCCGAGGTCACCGCCGATCACCAGCACATGGCCGAAATCGCCCTTGTGGGCATCGGCGGCGCGGGGTGGCAGCCCGGCCAAGGTCAGGCTGCTCAGCAGCAATGGGGGGTGTTTGGTCTGAGGCATGGGGTCAAAGGCTCCGATGTCTGGCAGAATTATACGCACCTCCGCTTGCAATGCTTGTTCATCCATGTCCGCCAACCTCCCAGACATCGCCACACTGGCCCAATCGATCAAGGATTGGGGCCGCGAACTCGGTTTTGCCCATGTCGGCATCGCCGGCGTCGATCTTGGCGAACACGAACAGCACCTGCAGCGCTGGCTGGCCGCCGGCTACAACGGCGAGATGGAGTACATGGGCGACCATGGCCACAAGCGCTCGCGCCCGGCCGAGTTGATCCCCGGCACGCTGCGGGTGATTTCGCTGCGCATGGACTACCTGCCCGGCGACACGCAGATGGCCAAGCGCCTGGCGGAGCCGGAAAAGGCCTATATCTCGCGCTACGCCCTGGGCCGCGATTACCACAAGCTGGTGCGCAAGCGCGTGCAGCACTTCGCCGATCGCATCCAGGAGGCCATCGGTCCCTTTGGCTACCGTGCCTTCGTCGACAGCGCCCCGGTGCTGGAAAAGGCCCTGGCGCAGGAAGCCGGCCTGGGCTGGATCGGCAAGAACACCCTGCTGCTGAACCGCAAGGCCGGCAGCTATTTCTTCCTGGCCGAGCTGTTCGTCGACCTGCCGCTACCGATCGACGGCGTGCAAGGCAGCGATCATTGCGGGCGCTGCCAGGCGTGCCTGGACATCTGCCCGACCCAGGCGTTCGTCGGGCCTTACCAACTCGATGCGCGGCGTTGCATTTCGTACCTGACCATCGAATTGCGCGGTGCCATTCCACTGGAACTGCGACCATTGATTGGTAATCGTGTGTTCGGTTGCGACGATTGCCAGATCGTCTGTCCTTGGAACCGTTTCGCCAAGACCTCTACCGAAGACGACTTCATGCCCCGCCGGGGGCTGGACAATATCGAGCTGGCCGAGCTGTTCCTGTGGGATGAAAAGCGTTTTCTCGGTTGCACCGAGGGCTCGCCCTTGCGGCGGGCGGGGTATGAGCGGTTTTTGCGTAACCTGGCGGTGGGACTGGGGAATGCGCCATCGACCATTCCCGTGCTGGAGGCGCTCAACGCGCGGCGGGATGATCCTTCGGAGCTGGTACGCGAGCACGTGGAGTGGGCGCTGGCTCGCCACGACGCCCTTTGACGCCTGCCGGCTTTGGCTTTGGCTTTGGCTTTGGCTTTGGCTTTGGCTTTGGCTTTGGCTTTGGCTTTGGCTTTGGCTTTGGCGATCAGAAGATTAACCCCTGCAGCCCACTAGCGACAGCTGCGCCAGTCCAGGCGCCGCCCGTAACTTCGCGACTTCAGGAGGCCGAACGGAGGTCTTGCGGAGGGAGGTGACGGGCATGGA
>NZ_JBSSDH010000010.1:0-196875 GCF_054060555.1 Pseudomonas sp. TE6283 | reverse complement strand
TTCTACGCTTTCCTCATTTGCTGTCAAGCGTTTATTTTGAGGTTTTTAACGAAGAATTCGTTTCACTTCAAACACTTGACTCGCTGCGATCTCTCGTAGCGGGAGGCGAATCATACAGCGTTACAACCTGCTGTCAACTGCCTTTTTCACCGCTGCCGATCAGATGATCGAAGCACCTCCGCGACCCTCTCCAACAATCAACTCATTGATATTCAAGGAGTTTTTTGTTCCGATGTCGCTGGAAGTGGGGCGCATTATAAGGGGATCTGGCAGGGCGTCAACCGTTAATTTCATAAAAATCAAAAAGATCGCGTCAGAAGCTCTGGTACCTCCTATATAAACAGCCCCAAGACAAAAGCAGGGAGGCCTATCGGCCTCCCTGCCTCCTCCTATGCAGGTAGCGTGTCACAGCACCCCGGCAGCCCGGAGCCGCTGAACCGCCGCCCCATCCAACCCCAGCACATCGCCAAGCACCGCCTCGGTATGCTCCCCCAGCAACGGCGGCGCCTGCCGATACTCCACGGGCGTCTCCGACAACCGGATCGGGCTGGCCACCTGCGGCACACTGCCCGCCAACGGATGGGGAACATTCACCGCCAACCCACGGGCCAGCACCTGCGGGTCCCGGAACATCTGCGCCAGGTCGTTGATCGGCCCGCACGGTACGCCCGCCTTCTCCAGTTCGCTCACCCACTCGGCCGTGGTCTTGAACACCGTGGCCTGGCGAATCAGCGGAATCAGCTCGGCACGGTTGGCCACTCGCTGCTTATTGGTGGCGAAGCGCGGGTCATCCGCCCAGTGCGCCTGCCCGGCCACTTCCGCGAACTTGCGGAACTGCCCGTCATTGCCCACGGTAAGAATGAAGTTGCCATCGGCCGTCGGAAAATCCTGGTACGGCACGATGTTCGGATGCGCATTGCCCAGCCGACGAGGCGCGGCGCCGGTAGTGAGATAGTTCATTGCCTGGTTGGCCAGGCAGGCCACCTGTACATCCAGCAGCGCCATGTCGATGTGCTGGCCGATACCTGACTGGTCACGGTGCGCCAGGGCCGCCAGGATCGCCACGGTGGAATACAGCCCAGTGAGGATGTCGGTCAGCGCCACCCCGACCTTCATCGGCCCGGCCCCCTCCTCACCCTCCGGGCGACCGGTCAGGCTCATCAGCCCACCCAGCCCCTGGATCATGAAGTCGTAGCCGGCACGCTTGGCATACGGCCCGGTCTGGCCGAAGCCGGTGATCGAGCAGTAGATGAGCTTCGGATTGACTGCCTTCAGGCTTTGATAGTCCAGCCCATAGGCCGCCAGCCCGCCAACCTTGAAGTTCTCGATGACGATATCCGACTTCGCCGCCAGCTCGCGCACCAGCCGCTGGCCTTCCGGCTGGGTGAAGTCGATGGTCACCGAGCGCTTGTTGCGGTTGGCCGACAGGTAGTAGGCCGCCTCGCTGGTGTTCTCGCCCTGGGCATCGCGCAGGAAGGGCGGCCCCCAGGAACGGGTGTCGTCACCCGCTCCCGGACGCTCGACCTTGATCACATCGGCGCCAAGGTCGGCCAGAATCTGGCCGGACCAGGGGCCGGCCAGCACCCGGGAAAGATCCAGCACCCGCAGATGGGAAAGCGCGCCCATGGCCTGGTCCTCTATTAATAGAACGCCTGGATGCCGGTCTGCGCACGCCCGAGGATCAGCGCGTGCACGTCATGGGTCCCTTCATAGGTGTTGACCACCTCGAGGTTGACCAGGTGGCGGGCCACGCCGAACTCGTCGGAGATGCCATTGCCGCCCAGCATGTCACGGGCCAAACGGGCGATGTCCAGGGCCTTGCCGCAGGAGTTGCGCTTCATGATCGAGGTGATCTCGACCGCCGCGGTGCCCTCGTCCTTCATCCGCCCCAGGCGCAGGCAGCCTTGCAGGGCCAGGGTGATCTCGGTCTGCATGTCGGCCAGCTTTTTCTGGATCAGTTGGTTGGCAGCCAGTGGGCGACCGAACTGCTGGCGGTCCAGGGTGTACTGGCGCGCGGTGTGCCAGCAGGCCTCGGCGGCGCCCAGGGCGCCCCAGGAGATGCCATAGCGGGCAGAGTTCAGGCAGGTGAACGGGCCCTTGAGGCCACGCACGTCCGGGAAGATGTTCTCCTCCGGCACGAACACGTTGTCCATGACGATCTCGCCGGTGATCGAAGCGCGCAGGCCAACCTTGCCGTGGATGGCCGGGGCGCTGAGGCCGTCCCAACCTTTCTCCAGCACGAAGCCGCGGATATCGCCGGCATCGTCCTTGGCCCAGACCACGAATACATCGGCGATCGGGCTGTTGGTGATCCACATCTTGCTGCCGGTCAGGCGATAGCCACCGTCGACCTTGCGGGCGCGGGTGATCATCGAGCCCGGGTCGGAACCATGATTGGGCTCGGTCAGGCCGAAGCAGCCGATCCACTCGCCACTGGCCAGTTTCGGCAGGTACTTCTGCTTCTGCGCCTCGGTGCCGAACTCGTTGATCGGCACCATCACCAGCGACGACTGCACGCTCATCATCGAGCGGTAGCCGGAGTCGATGCGTTCCACCTCGCGGGCGATCAGGCCGTAGCACACATAGTTCAGGCCGCTGCCGCCGTACTGTTCAGGGATGGTCGCGCCGAGCAGACCGACTTCACCCATCTCGCGGAAGATCGCCGGGTCTGTCTGCTCGTGGCGGAACGCCTCCAGCACACGGGGTGCCAGCTTGTCCTGGGCGAACTGATAGGCGCTGTCGCGAACCATGCGCTCTTCTTCAGTGAGCTGCTGATCCAGCAGCAGCGGGTCGATCCAGTTGAAGCTTGCCTTGCCAGCCATGTGCGGATTCCTCGAAAGATGGGAACGAATTGTTGTGCTGGATTGATCCTAGGCCTGATCGGCCCCCGGGACAAACGAGGATTGCGCACGGTTTAGTGATATTTTCTCACTTCGTAATCATCGGAATGCCCTGTTCAAAGCCAGACAAGTGAGGTTGACGTACATGCGCCGCAAGATCCCCAGCACCACCGCCCTGGTCTGCTTCGAGGCAGCCGCGCGTCACGAGAGCTTTACCAAGGCCGCCCAGGAGCTGGCCCTGACCCAAGGCGCCGTGTGTCGGCAGATTGGTGGTCTTGAGGCTTTCCTCAACGTGGAACTGTTCCGTCGCTCGCGCCGGGGCGTGAAACTGACCGAAGCCGGGCTCTCCTACAGCCGCCAGGTGGCTGCGCAGCTGGATGCGGTGGAGCGCGACACGCTTTCGGTGATGCGCCAGCAAGGCGCCAACGTGATCGAACTGGCAGTGGTGCCAACCTTCGGCACGCAATGGCTGCTGCCGCGCCTGAAGGACTTCCAGCAGCACCACCCCGAGGTCACGGTCAACCTGACCAACCGCACCCGCCCCTTCCTGTTCGCCGACACCCCCTTCGACGCCGCCATCTACTTCGGCGATGCCGACTGGTCCGGCACCCAATCCCACCGCCTGATGGGCGAGAACCCCGTGCCGGTGTGCAGCCCTGCGCTGCTGGAAGGGCGAGCCAGCCTCGACGCCCGGCGCATCGCCGAGCTGCCCCTGCTACAGCAGACCACGCGCCCCTATGCCTGGCGGCAGTGGTTCGACGGCCTGGGCCTGAGCGTCGAACGCGACATGACCGGCCCGCGCTACGAACTGTTCTCCATGCTGGCCCAGGCCGCCATGCATGACATGGGTATCGCGCTGATCCCGCCGTTCCTGATCCAGCGTGAGTTGCAGGAAGGTCGACTGCTGGTCGCTAACAGGCATGCCCTGTCCAGCGACAAGGCCTACCATCTGATGATCCCCGAGCGAAAGGTGGAGTCCGCTTCGCTGCGGGCGTTTCGCGACTGGCTGGTGGCGCAGGCAAAGCAGTACACCGCCGCCGGGTAAGGTCAGGAATCAAGAAATTGACCCCGTAGTCAATTATTTTAAACACCTACAGATATATGGATTTGTCGCAAATTCGTAATCTGTTCCGTATGCCGGAAAAACCGTAGCAACCCTAATGACTGCGCGGGTTTGCGGCTTATTTTGCAACATTCACAACGCCGCGAACGAAAACGACCGAAATTTTTTCATTTTTTCCCCTAAGCTGCGAATAGCGCGTATTTGACGGGCCGGATTGGAATCGTTGCGACATACGGTCACAGGGTGACTTGTAGTTTTAAGTTCGTTTCGCTTCAGAACCTGTTGAAGGCCCCTGGGTTCGTCTGCAAAATGCCTCTCCCGCCTCGAACCAGGCGGAGTCGTGCTCTACGGCCGCCCAGCCGCACCACCCGAAGTGCGCTGGTTTCCATAAAGACAATAAAGGTCACCGCAGGAGACATAGTCGTGCACATTGGTGTTCCTCTCGAGACGCAGACGGGTGAGACAAGGGTCGCCGCGACCCCGGAAACCATCAAGAAACTGGTAGGCCAGGGCCATCAGGTCACCGTGCAACGGGGGGCAGGGCTCAACGCCAGCATTCCGGACAGTGCCTATGAGGCCGTGGGCGCCACCCTGGGCGAAGCCACTGACGCCTTTGGCGCGCAGCTGGTGCTCAAGGTGGTCGCGCCCAATGACCAGGAACTGGCGCTGATCAACAGCGGCAGCCTGCTGGCGGGCATGCTCAACCCCTTCAACAACGAACTGATCGGCAAGATGGCCGAACGCGGCATCACCGCCTTCGCCCTGGAAGCCGCGCCACGCACCTCGCGGGCCCAGAGCCTCGACGTGCTGTCGTCCCAGGCCAACATCGCCGGCTACAAGGCCGTGCTGCTGGCAGCTCACCACTACCCGCGCTTCATGCCCATGCTGATGACCGCCGCCGGCACGGTGAAAGCCGCCCGCGTGCTGATCCTCGGCGCCGGCGTCGCCGGCCTGCAGGCCATCGCCACGGCCAAGCGCCTGGGGGCGGTGATCGAAGCATCGGACGTGCGCCCGGCGGTGAAGGAGCAGATCGAATCGCTGGGGGCCAAGTTCATCGATGTGCCCTACGAGACCGATGAAGAACGCGAATGCGCCGAAGGCGTCGGCGGCTATGCCCGACCGATGCCGGCCAGCTGGATGCAGCGCCAGGCCCAGGCCGTGCACGAACGCGCCAAGCAAGCCGATATCGTCATCACCACCGCGCTGATTCCCGGGCGCAAGGCGCCGACCCTGCTCAGCGCTGAAACCGTGGCGCAGATGAAACCCGGCTCGGTGGTCATCGACCTCGCCGCTGCCCAGGGCGGCAACTGCCCGCTGACCGTGGCCGATCAGGTCGTCACGCACAACGGCGTGACCCTAGTAGGCCCGACCAACCTGCCGGCCCAGGTCGGCGCCGATGCCTCGGCGCTGTACGCGCGCAACCTGCTGGACTTCATGAAGCTGCTGTTCGACAAGGACGGCAACCTGGTCATCAACCTCGAAGACGACATCGTCGCCGCGTGCCTGATGTGCCGCGACGGCCAGGTCGTGCGCAAGAACGGCTGAGGAGCACGACAATGGAAGACATGCTGATTTCCCACGGCATCTACAACCTGATCATCTTCGTGCTGGCCATCTACGTGGGCTACCACGTGGTGTGGAACGTCACCCCGGCCCTGCACACGCCGCTGATGGCGGTCACCAACGCCATTTCCGCGATCGTGATCGTCGGCGCCATGCTGGCCGCCGCGCTGACCGTCACCCCGGCCGGCAAGGTCATGGGCACCCTGGCCGTGGCGCTGGCCGCGGTCAACGTGTTCGGTGGCTTCCTGGTCACCCGCCGCATGCTGGAAATGTTCAAGAAGAAAACCAAGAACGAGGGGCAGAAGTAAGCATGAGCATGAATCTGGTAACGCTTCTGTACCTGGTCGCCTCGGTCTGCTTCATCCAGGCGCTCAAGGGCCTCTCGCACCCGACCACCTCACGCCGGGGCAACCTGTTCGGCATGATCGGCATGGGCATCGCCATCCTCACCACGGTCGGCCTGATCTACAAGCTTGGCGCGGAGCTGGCGACCGCTGGCATCGGTTACGTCATCGTCGGCCTGCTGGTCGGCGGCAGCGCCGGCTCGATCATGGCCAAGCGCGTCGAGATGACCAAGATGCCCGAACTGGTCGCCTTCATGCACAGCATGATCGGCCTGGCCGCGGTGTTCATCGCCATCGCCGCGGTGCTCGAGCCGCAATCGATGGGCATCGTCGCCAGCATCAGCGACCCGATCCCCACCGGCAACCGCCTGGAGCTGTTCCTCGGCGCGGCCATCGGTGCGATTACCTTCTCGGGCTCGGTGATCGCCTTCGGCAAGCTGTCGGGCAAGTACAAGTTCCGCCTGTTCCAGGGCGCACCGGTACAGTTCGCCGGCCAGCACAAGCTGAACCTGATCCTGGGCCTGGCGACCATCACCCTGGGACTGCTGTTCACCTTCACCGGCCACTACAGCGCCTTCACCCTGATGCTGGCCCTGGCCTTCGTCATGGGCGTGCTGATCATCATCCCGATCGGCGGCGCCGACATGCCGGTGGTGGTGTCGATGCTCAACAGCTATTCGGGCTGGGCGGCGGCGGGTATCGGCTTCTCGCTGAACAACTCGATGCTGATCATCGCCGGCTCCCTGGTGGGCTCCAGCGGTGCGATCCTCTCGTACATCATGTGCAAGGCGATGAACCGTTCGTTCTTCAACGTCATCCTCGGCGGCTTCGGCGGCGATACCGATATCGGCGCGGCGCAGGGTTCGAAGGAGCAGCGCCCGGTGAAGTCCGGCTCGGCCGACGACGCCACCTTCCTGCTGAGCAACGCCGACAGCGTGATCATCGTTCCCGGCTACGGCCTGGCGGTGGCGCGCGCCCAGCACGCGCTCAAGGAACTGACCGAGAAGCTGGTGCACAACGGCGTGACCGTGAAATACGCGATCCACCCGGTTGCTGGCCGTATGCCAGGCCACATGAACGTGCTGCTGGCCGAAGCCGAGGTGCCGTACGACCAGGTGTTCGAGATGGAAGACATCAACGCCGAGTTCGGCCAGGCCGACGTGGTACTGGTGCTGGGCGCAAACGACGTGGTCAACCCGGCGGCGAAGAACGATCCGAAGTCGCCGATTGCCGGCATGCCGATCCTCGAGGCCTTCAAGGCCAAGACCATCATCGTCAACAAGCGCTCCATGGCCAGCGGCTACGCGGGCCTGGACAACGAACTGTTCTACCTGGACAAGACCATGATGGTGTTCGGTGACGCCAAGAAAGTCATCGAGGACATGGTCAAGGCCGTGGACTGACCCGACCTTGCGCCTGTAAGAAGTGCATAAGGCCCCTGGGGAGATATTCCCAGGGGCCTTTTCATTGGCTTGATCCAGATCAACGGCTCTACTTCCGGCCTTCGCCTACGACCATGGTCGCGGGACGGTTCCGGGTGAAATCTCTAGACTGCGCTTCCAGTAGCTTCAGTAGCCTGAGATAACAATCCATGTACCGTGATCGTATCCGCTTGTCCTCCCTGCACAGCAAGGTTATGAGTGCGGCTGACGCCGCTGGCCTGATCCAGGACGGCATGACCGTCGGCATGAGCGGTTTCACCCGCGCCGGCGAAGCCAAGGCCGTGCCCCACGCACTGGCCGAGCGTGCAAAACAGTCGCCGCTGAAGATCAGCCTGATGACCGGCGCCAGCCTGGGCAACGACCTGGACAAGCAACTGACCGAGGCCGGCGTGCTGGCCCGGCGCATGCCGTTCCAGGTCGACAGCACCCTGCGCAAGGCCATCAACGACGGCAAGGTGATGTTCATCGACCAGCACCTGTCGGAAACCGTCGAGCAGCTGCGCAACAAACAGCTCACCCTGCCGGACATCGCGGTCATCGAAGCGGTGGCAATCACCGAGCAAGGCCATATCGTGCCGACCACCTCCGTCGGCAACTCGGCCAGCTTCGCGATCTTCGCCAAGCAGGTCATCGTCGAGATCAACCTGTCGCACCATGCCAACCTCGAAGGCCTGCACGACATCTACATCCCGACCTACCGCCCGACCCGCACGCCGATCCCGCTGGTGAAGGTCGACGACCGCATCGGCAGCACCGCGATCCCGATCGACCCGGCCAAGATCGTCGGCATCGTCATCAGTGATCAGCCGGACTCGCCGTCCACCGTGCTGCCGCCTGACCACGAGACCCAGGGCATTGCCGACCACCTGATCGCCTTCCTCAAGGGCGAGGTGGACGCCGGGCGCATGAGCAACAACCTCGGCCCCCTGCAGGCCGGCATCGGCAGCATCGCCAACGCGGTGATGTGCGGCCTGATCGAGTCACCGTTCGACAACCTGACCATGTACTCCGAAGTGCTGCAGGACTCGACGTTCGACCTGATCGACGCCGGCAAGCTGAGCTTTGCCTCGGGCAGCTCGATCACCCTGTCGAGCCGCCGCAACGCCGACGTGTTCGGTAACCTGGAGCGCTACAAGGACAAGCTGGTGCTGCGTCCGCAGGAAATCTCCAACCACCCTGAAGTGGTGCGTCGCCTGGGGATCATCGGCATCAACACGGCGCTGGAGTTCGACATCTACGGCAACGTCAACTCCACCCACGTCTGCGGCACGAAGATGATGAACGGCATCGGTGGCTCGGGCGACTTCGCCCGCAACGCACACCTGGCGATCTTCGTCACCAAGTCGATCGCCAAGGGCGGCGCGATTTCCAGCGTGGTGCCGATGGTCAGCCACGTCGACCACACCGAGCACGACGTGGACATCCTGGTGACCGAGGTGGGCCTGGCCGACCTGCGTGGCCTGGCACCGCGCGAGCGTGCCCGGGTGATCATCGACAATTGCGTGCACCCGGACTACCGCGCAGCGCTCAACGATTACTTCGAGCGCGCCTGCCAGCGTGGCGGGCATACCCCGCATATCCTGCGCGAAGCCTTGAGCTGGCATGAAAACCTGGAAGAGACCGGGCGCATGTTGGTCGGTTGATCATCTTTACGGCTTGAAATTGCCGGGGGCGCTTTGCGCCCCAATGCGCAACCTACAATGTTTGCGCCAGACCCGGGCTCGGCACCTGCAACAGGTACTCGATCAACGCCTCCACCGGCAACGGCCGGCTTACCAGGAACCCCTGCACCTGGTCGCAACCGAATGCCCGCAGCAACGCCAGCTGCTCCTCGCTCTCCACCCCTTCGGCCACCACCTCCAGATTCAGGTTGTGCGCCAGGTTGATCATCGCGTGCACCAGCTTGGCGTTCTCCTCGCGCTGCTCCATGCCGCCGACGAAGCTGCGATCGACCTTGAGCAGGGTGATCGGCAGGCTGTTCAGGTGCACGAACGACGAGAAGCCGGTGCCGAAGTCATCCAGCGAGAAGCGCACCCCCAGGCGCCCCAGGGCGTCCATGGTCTGGCGCACCAGCTCGTTGCGCCGCATCACGGCGGTCTCGGTCAGTTCGAACTCCAGCCAGCGGGCATCGACGCCGTGCTCGACGATCAGCCGGCTCAGGGTGGCCAGCAACTGGCTGTCCTGGAACTGGCGGAAGCTCAGGTTCACCGCCATGTGCAGCGGCGCCAGGCCGCGCTCGCGCAGGGCCTGCATGTCGCTCAGCGCCCGGGAGATCACCCAGTAGCCCAACGGCACGATCAACCCGCTCTGTTCGGCCAGCGGCACGAATTCGCTGGGCGCCAGCAGGCCGCGCTCGGGATGGTTCCAGCGCACCAGTGCCTCGAGCCCGACGATGCGGCCGTCGGCGAGGTTGAGCCGCGGCTGGTAGTGCAGCTCCAGCTCGTCGCGGCGCAGGGCGCGGCGCAGCTCGCTTTCCAGGTCGGCCAGGCTGCGGGCGTTGCGGTTGATGCGCTCGTTGAACACATGGAAGGTGCAGCCCTGGCTGCTCTTGGCCTGGCGCATGGCGATGTGCGCGTGCCACATCAGCGGGTCGGCACCGGCCTGGGCGCGGGCATGGGCGATCCCCAGGCTGCAGCCGAGCAGCAGGCTCTCGCCGTCGATCCAGTAGGGCTCGGTCAGCGCCTCGGTAATGCGCTCGGCCATCCACTCGGCGCGGTTGGGGTCGCGCCGGGTGTCGATCAGCAGGGCAAACTCGTCGCTGCCCAGGCGCGCCAGTTGATCGCTCGCCTCCAGTTGGTGCTTCAGCCGGGCGACCACCTGCAGGATCAGGCGGTCCCCCCCCTGGTGGCCGAGGGCATCGTTGACGTGACGGAAGTTATCCAGGTCGAGGTGGCCGAGGGCCAGGCCGCGGCCTTCGTTCTCGGCCAGGCGCGCGGTCAGCAGGGCCTGGAAGCCCTGGCGGTTGGCGATGCCGGTCAGCGGATCCTGTTCGGCCAGCCGTTGCAGGGTGGCCACCAGCACACCGCGCTCACGCACATGGCGCAGGGAGCGACGCAGGGTATCGGTGGTCAGCTGCGCCAGCACCAGCCAGTCGCTGACGCCCAGCGGCGCGCTGGCCGGCTCCTGCTCCAGCAGCAGGATGGTCGGCAGCTCGCAACGCCCCGGGGCCGGCTGCAGCTCTGGCGTGGCCAGCACCACGGCCTGGCGGTCGTTGGCGAACAGGCTGTCCACCGCCGCCCAGTTTGGCGCGGTCAGCAGCACGACGCTGCCGCCCATCGGCTGCAAGCACTCGCGCAGATGCACGGCCCATTCCGACTCATCAGCCAACAGCAGCAAACGCAGGGGTTCGACAGGCGTGGACAAGCGGGCTCCTTAGACGTGGGCGGTGGAACGGCGAGCGCGGGCAATCCTACCCGATTAATTGGAAATGATTTTCACTTTTAGTCATTGCCCATCCCTGGCCACCATCCCGACGCAATCTGACGTGCATCCTGCGCGAAAGTAGCAGATGCGGCAAATCCGATTCGCGCCCTGCATCACAACGTCAGACGGTCGCGCATTAACAGCCCCATGCCTGCTAGAATGCGCGGCTATTTTCTGGTTACCCCCGGTTTCTAGCATGTCCCGACTCAATCCCCGGCAACAGGAAGCCCGAGACTACGTCGGCGGCCCTCTTTTGGTGCTCGCCGGTGCAGGCTCCGGCAAGACCAGCGTGATCACACGCAAGATTGCCCACCTCATCCAGAACTGCGGCATCCGCGCCCAGTACATCGTGGCGATGACCTTCACCAACAAGGCCGCGCGCGAGATGAAGGAGCGGGTCGGCACCCTGCTGCGTCCGGGAGAAGGCCGGGGCCTGACGGTGTGCACCTTCCACAACCTGGGCCTGAACATCATCCGCAAGGAGCACGAGCGCCTGGGCTACAAGCCGGGCTTCTCGATCTTCGACGAATCCGACATCAAGGCGCTACTGTCGGACATCATGCAGAAGGAATACTCCGGCGACGACGGCATCGACGAGATCAAGAACATGATCGGTGCCTGGAAGAACGACCTGATCCTGCCGCCAGAGGCCCTGGAAAAGGCGCGCAACCCGCGCGAGCAGACCGCGGCCATCGTCTACACCCACTACCAGCGCACGCTCAAGGCGTTCAACGCGGTGGATTTCGACGACCTGATCCTGCAACCGGTCAAGCTGTTCCAGGAGCACCCCGACGTGCTCGAACGCTGGCAGAACCGCGTGCGCTACCTGCTGGTGGACGAGTACCAGGACACCAACGCCAGCCAGTACCTGCTGGTCAAGATGCTGATCGGCATGCGCAACCAGTTCACCGTGGTCGGCGACGATGACCAGTCGATCTACGCCTGGCGTGGCGCCCGCCCCGAGAACCTGATGCTGCTCAAGGAGGACTATCCCTCCCTGAAGATCGTCATGCTCGAGCAGAACTACCGCTCCACCAGCCGCATCCTGCGCTGCGCCAACGTGCTGATCGCCAACAACCCCCACGCTTTCGAGAAAGAGCTGTGGAGCGAGATGGGCGTCGGTGACGAGATCCGCGTGATCCGCTGCAAGAACGAGGAAGCCGAGGCCGAACGCGTGGCCATGGAAATCCTCACCCTGCACCTGCGCACCAACCGCCCGTACAGCGACTTCGCCATCCTCTACCGGGGCAACTACCAGGCCAAGCTGATCGAACTGAAGCTGCAGCACCATCAGGTGCCGTACCGCCTGTCCGGCGGCAACAGCTTCTTCGGCCGCCAGGAGGTCAAGGACCTGATGGCCTACCTGCGCCTGCTGGTGAACCCGGACGACGACAACGCCTACCTGCGGGTGATCAACGTGCCGCGCCGCGAGATCGGCTCGACCACCCTGGAAAAGCTCGGCAACTACGCCACCGAACGCGGCATCTCGATGTACGCCGCCAGCGAGGAGCTGGGCCTGGGCGAGCACCTGGATGCCCGCTACACCGAGCGCCTGCAGCGCTTCAAGCACTGGCTTGACGGGGTGCGCCACAAAGTCGCCCTGGAAGACCCGATCGCCGCGCTGCACGAGATGATCCGCGACATCGATTACGAGAACTGGATCCGCCAGCAGACCGCCAGCGACAAGGCCGCGGAGTTCCGCATCAGCAACGTCTGGTTCCTCGTCGAAGCGCTGAAGAACACCCTCGAGAAAGACGAAGAGGGTGACATGACCATCGAGGACGCCATCGGCAAGCTGGTGCTGCGCGACATGCTCGAGCGCCAGCAGGAAGAGGAAGAGAACGCCGAGGGCGTGCAGATGATGACCCTGCACGCCTCCAAGGGCCTGGAGTTCCCCTACGTGTTCATCATGGGCATGGAGGAGGAGATCCTCCCCCACCGCTCGAGCATCGAGGCCGACACCATCGAAGAGGAACGCCGCCTGGCCTACGTGGGCATCACCCGCGCGCGCCAGACCCTGGCCTTCACCTTCGCCGCCAAGCGCAAGCAGTACGGCGAAATCATCGACTGTACCCCGAGCCGGTTCCTCGACGAACTGCCGCCGGACGACCTGGCCTGGGAAGGCCTGGACGATGCCCCCGTGGAAGTGAAAGCCGCGCGCGGCAACAACGCCCTGGCCGATATCCGGGCGATGCTCAAACGCTGATCAACCATTACTCTTTAACTTTGCCGCTTCGTGCGGCCACCTTTGTTACATCGGAGACACACAGTGGAAGCACTGCAGCAGAAGATTCGCGAAGAAGGCATCGTGCTTTCCGACCAGGTACTCAAAGTCGATGCGTTTCTCAACCACCAGATCGACCCTGCGCTGATGCAGCTGATCGGTGACGAGTTCGCCCGCCTGTTCGCCGATTCGGGCGTGACCAAGATCGTCACCATCGAAGCCTCCGGCATCGCCCCGGCGGTGATGACCGGCCTGAAGCTCGGCGTACCGGTGATCTTCGCCCGCAAGCACCAGTCGCTGACCCTGACCGAGAACCTGCTGACTGCCTCGGTGTACTCCTTCACCAAGCAGACCGAGAACACCGTGGCCATCTCGCCGCGCCATCTCAACAGCAGCGACCGCGTGCTGGTGATCGACGACTTCCTGGCCAACGGCAAGGCGTCCCAGGCACTGATCTCGATCATCAAGCAGGCCGGCGCCACCGTGGCAGGCCTGGGCATCGTCATCGAGAAGTCGTTCCAGGGCGGCCGTGCCGAACTGGACAGCCAAGGCTATCGCGTCGAATCGCTGGCCCGGGTGAAGTCGCTGGAAGGTGGCGTGGTGACCTTCATCGAGTAAAGCCTTGCGCATACCCTGCAGGAGCGGCCTTGTGTCGCGAAAGGGGCGCGTAGCGGCCCCCAGGATTTCAGCGTTCATGCACAGTTCGCCGGGGCCGCTTTGCGGCCCTTTCGCGACACAAGGCCGCTCCTACAGGGGCCAGGAATGCCCGTCATTGCCGCGTCGCCTGAAGCGCCGCCAGCAGCAACCGCTGATACAACTCCTCCTTCAAACCCTGCGGGTCATCCAGCCGCATGCGCACCAACTGTGCCCCATACCCCTCGGGCCCCGGCGCATCCAACGCCGCCTTGCCCAACTCCAAGACCTCGCTCAGCTTGAACTTGCTCTTCAACCAGTTCAGCGCCCGTAACAGATCCCGCTCCTCTGCCGTGAAGTCAGTCCCCAGCGGATACTCCGGGAATAGTCGTGCATGCCGCGCCCGAATAGCCTCGAGCCGATCAGGCGTGTTATCAATGAACCGCGCATCCAGCTCGAAGTCCTTGGCCAGCTTGCCCGCCGCCTTGGCCTGCTCCATCAGCTCGCCCTGAAAACGTGAATCACTGATCGCCAGCAACCGCGCAATCACTTCGCTGTCGGTCTGCCCGCGCAGGTCAGCGATGCCGTACTCGGTGATCACGATGTCCCGCAGGTGCCGGGGGATGGTGCAATGACCGTACGTCCAGTAAAGGTTCGAGGTTACTTCGCCACCGGCCTCGCGCCAGCTGCGCAGCAACAGGATCGAGCGACCACCCTCCAGCGCATGTCCCTGGGCGACGAAGTTGTACTGCCCACCCACGCCGCTGAGCACCCGGCCATCCTCGAGCTGGTCGGCGACCCCCGCGCCCAGCAGGGTCATGCCGAACACCGTGTTGACGAAGCGCGCATCCCGACGCTGGCGACGCTTGCTCGCCTCCTGGCCGTATAGCTCGTTGATGAAGCTGATGGCGCTCATGGCGAAACGTGCGCGCTGTTCCAACGGCATCTCGCGCAGGCGCTGGTAGAACGCCCGTGGCCCGAGGAAGAACCCGCCATGGATCAGCACCCCCTGCTCGTCGGCAGGACGGCGCACCACCCCGGCGTCGGCCAGTGCCAGCAGGCCATTGACGAACATCTCGCTGCAGCCGTACAGCCCCTGGGCGAAGGTATCCAGCCCCCCTTCCCGCTCGATCAGCGCCTGCCATGGTCCGATATCCAGCTCATCGAGCAGCGCACGATAGCCCTCGTTGTCGCCCTGGCGCGCCAGTAGCGCCGCGGTGATCGCATCGCCCATGGCACCAATGCCGATCTGCAGGGTGCCGCCGTCGCGTACCAGGGCGCTGGCATGCAGGCCGATGCAATGGTCCTGGGTGTTCACCGGCATGTTCGGGGTGGAGAACAGCCGGCGTCGCTCGGGCTGGTCGATCAGCAGGTCGAACTGCGTCAGTTCCAGCTCCGCGTCCCCGGCCATGTAGGGCAGTTCGTCGTGGACTTGACCCAGCACCAGAATGGTCTCGCCAGCGGCGCGACGCCGGGTGATCATCGGCAGCAGGTCGAGGGTGATGTCGGGATTGCATGCCAGACTCAGGTGGTCGGGCCTTTCAGGCGTGGCCGCCACCAGTTGCGCGACCAGGTTCAGGCCCTTGGCATTGATGTCGCGGGCCGCGTGGCTGTAGTTGCTGCTGACGTAATCCTGCTGCGCCGCGTCGCTGTGCAACAGGCTGCCGGGCTGCATGAAGAACTGCTCGACGCGTATGTTTGCCGGGAGTCGGTCGGCACGCAGGTCGGCCAGGTAGGTGAGTTCTTCATAGTCGGCGAACACACGCTCGACGAAGGGCTCGAGGAAACGACGCTGCAAACCATCGCCCAGCGCGGGACGACCAAGGGACAGGGCGGTGTAGATCGTCAGCCGGCGCTCGGGGAGATCGCGAACTCGCGCATACAACGCGTTGACGAAGGCGTTGGGTTTGCCCAGGCCGAGCGGCAGGCCCATGTGGATATGGCTGGGCAGGCGGGCCAGGGCTTGTTCGACAGCCTGGTCGATGGAGCAGCGATACATCTGGGCCTCCTGAGTCATCCGTGGGTTCAGGGGTTGGACACAAGTCGCAGCGGGTTGGTTGCCTGTTCCGGCACCGCAATAGGGCCATCAGAGTCCGAAAAAACAAAAGCCCGCCATCAATGGCGGGCTTTACTCGAATCAGGTCAGGTTCACAGCCCCGACATCTTCTTGATCGCACCTTTCAGGTCTTCATCCGAGCAATCGGCGCAAGTCCCTTTCGGTGGCATGGCGTTGATGCCGGTGATGGCCTTGGCCAGGATGCCATCGAGGCCGCCCTGGTGGTCGGCGCGTTCTTTCCAGGCCGCCGTGTCGCCAATTTTCGGCGCGTTCAGCAGGCCAGTGCCATGGCAGGCGTTGCAGTGCTTGGCAATGATCTCGTCGGGCGTCTTGGCACCGCCGCCGCCGGCAGTGGCGGCCACTTCCATGCCCTTGCATTCCTGGCCCTGGACGCACACCTGGCCGACCGGCTCGAGGCGCTTGGCGATGTCGTCGTTGGTTGCAGCGGTTGCGCTCATTGCCCAAAGGGCGAATACAGCTGCTGGTACGGCCAGCATCTTCTTGATTTGGTTCACGCGAACACCCTCATGGTGGCTAATCACGCCCGCGGCCACGGAATTGCGAGCGTTGAAAAGTATAGCGGGAACCCGGAAGGCGTGAAACGACCACACTGAGGGAAAGGGTATTGGCGAATCAATGCACTGCGCTGGATCAAAAGTTCGACGGGGTCGCCGCACTGATCAGCCGCGCCGGCTCCTCGAACGGGTTGCGAAAGCGGTGCGGACGGGTGCTTTCGAAGTAGTAGCTGTCGCCGGCCTCGAGAATGAATATTTCAGTGCCGACCACCAGTTCCAGGCGGCCTTCGAGCAGGATGCCGGTCTCTTCGCCGTCGTGGGTGAGCATTTCCGCGCCGGTGTCGGCACCCGGCGGGTAGACCTCGGTGAGGAAGGCGATGGCCCGGTTGGGATGCGACTTGCCAACCAGCTTCATGGTCACCGCGCCATCGGAGATGTCGATCAGCTCGTGGGCCTTGTAGACGATCTGGGTCGGGCTCTCAGGCGCCAGCTCCACCGAGAAGAACTCGACCATGGACATGGGGATGCCGCTGAGCACCTTGCGCAGGGAGCTGATCGACGGGCTCACGCTGTTCTTCTCGATCATCGAGATGGTGCTGTTGGTCACCCCCGCGCGCTTGGCGAGTTCGCGCTGGGACAGGCCCTTGAGCTTGCGGATGGCTTGCAGTCGTTCACCGACGTCCAAAGCTGGAGCCTCCTGAATCGGTCGAGATGGGGGTAGTGTGAACGATATGATGGCAATGCCGTTCAGTATTTACAACACACAGCCCCGCAGCCTGTCCGCTTCAGCGCCTTATTCGCCGATATAGTCCAGTGGCACACGCTTGAGATTGCAGAAGATCTGGTACGGAATGGTCCCGGCCTGCAGCGCCACGTCGCTGGCCAGGACTTGCTTGCCCCACAGCTCCACCGGGCTGCCGACAGTGGCCTCGGGCACCTCGGTGAGGTCGACGCAGAGCATGTCCATCGATACCCGGCCGATCAGCTGGGTGCGCTTGCCGGCCACCACCACCGGCGTGCCTGTGGGCGCCTGGCGTGGGTAGCCGTCGGCATAGCCCATGGCGACCACACCGACGCGGGTCGGGCGCGGGCTGACGAATTTGGCGCCGTAGCCCACCGGCTCGCCGGCCGGCAGCTCGCGCACGCTGATGATCCGCGATTGCAGGGTCATCACCGGTTGCAGGCGGGCCGCTTCGGCCTGCGCCACCTCGAACGGCGTGGCGCCATAGAGCATGATGCCCGGGCGCACCCAGTCGCTCTTGATGCGCGGCCAGCCCAGCACCGCCGGGGAGTTGCGCAGGCTGCACTCGGCGGCCAGGCCCTGGCGCGCGGCCTCGAACACGGCGACCTGCTGCTCGGTGGCGGCGGCATCGAGTTCGTCGGCGCGGGCGAAGTGGCTCATCAGCACGATACGCGACACCTTGCCGCTGGCCAGCAGGCGCTGGTAGGCGTCGTGATAATCCTTGGGGTGCACGCCGACGCGGTGCATGCCGGTGTCCATCTTCAGCCAGATGGTCAGCGGCTTGCGCACCGAAGTCTGCTCGATCGCTTCCAGCTGCCACAGCGAATGCACCACGCACCACAGGTCGTGCTCGGCGATCAGCGCCAGCTCGCTGGCCTCGAAAAAACCTTCGAGCAGCAGCAGCGGTGCCTTGATACCCGCCGCGCGCAGCTCCAGGGCTTCCTCGATGCAGGCCACGGCAAAACCGTCGGCCTCGGGCTCGAGCGCCAGGGCGCAACGCACTGCGCCATGACCGTAGGCGTCGGCCTTGACCACGGCCAGGGCCTTGGCGCCGGTCAGCTCACGGGCCAGGCGGTAGTTGTGACGGAGGGCTTGGAGGTCGATCAGGGCACGGGCGGGACGCATGGCGGCAGCCTTCTGGCAGTTCTGGTTATCGATAAAGCCCCGACACGGCAGATGGGGGTAGGTACCCACCGCGCCGGGGTGAGGGAACGGGTCAATCGGTTTTCGGCCTTATCGCGGGACAAGCCCGCTCCCACCAGCCTCTACGGTGTTCGTGGGAGCAGGCTTGCCCCGCGATAAGGCCAGCAGTATCAATGCTTACTGATGCGCAGGCGCCGGCTGCCCGTGCTTGGCGATCTCGCGGCTGTTGCCATAACGCGAGATGTCCAGGCCTTCGGCACTGATCTGCGGCTTCTTGCGCGCGATCAGGTCTGCCAGCAGGCGACCGGAACCGCAGGCCATGGTCCAGCCCAGGGTGCCGTGACCGGTGTTGAGGAACAGGTTACGGAACTTGGTCGCCCCGACGATCGGGGTACCGTCCGGGGTGGCCGGGCGCAGGCCGGTCCAGAAGCTCGCCTGGCTCAGGTCGCCGCCGCGAGGATAAAGGTCGTTGACGATCATCTCCAGCGTTTCGCGTCGACGCGGGTTCAGCGACAGGTCAAAACCGGCAATCTCGGCCATGCCGCCAACGCGGATGCGGTTGTCGAAACGGGTGATGGCGACCTTGTAGGTCTCGTCCAGGATGGTCGAAGTCGGCGCCATGTCGCCATTGGTGATCGGCACGGTCAGCGAGTAGCCCTTGAGCGGATAGACCGGGGCCTTGATGCCCAACGGCTTGAGCAGTTGCGGCGAATAGCTGCCCAGGGCCAGCACGTAGCGGTCGGCGGTTTCCAGCTTGCCGTCGATCCATACGCCGTTGATGCGGTCACCGGCGAAGTCCAGGCGTTGGATATCCTGGCCAAAACGGAACTCGACGCCCAGCTTGATGGCCATCTCGGCGAGCTTGGTGGTGAACAGCTGGCAGTCGCCGGTCTGGTCGTTGGGCAGGCGCAGGGCACCGGCGAGGATGTCCTTCACCCCGGCCAGGGCCGGCTCGACACGGGCGATGCCGTCGCGGTCGAGCAGTTCGTAGGGAACGCCGGACTGCTCAAGCACGGCGATATCCTTGGCCGCGGCGTCCACCTGGGCCTGGGTGCGGAACAGCTGGGTGGTGCCCAGGCTGCGGTTTTCGTAGGCGATGCCGGTTTCAGCGCGCAGCTCGTCGAGGCAGTCGCGGCTGTACTCGGACAGGCGCACCATGCGCTCCTTGTTCACCGCGTAGCGGCTGGCGGTGCAGTTGCGCAGCATCTGCGCCATCCACAGGTACTGGTCGACGTCGCCGGTCAGCTTGATGGCCAGGGGCGCGTGGCGCTCCAGCAGCCACTTGATGGCCTTGAGCGGCACGCCCGGGGCGGCCCAGGGCGAGGCATAGCCGGGCGAGATCTGGCCTGCGTTGGCGAAGCTGGTTTCCATGGCCACCGCCGGCTGGCGATCGACCACCGTGACCTCGAAACCTTGCCGGGCCAGATAGTAGGCACTGGCGGTACCGATCACACCGCTACCAAGTACCAGAACTCGCATTGTTGTATCCCTCGCACGCGGCTCGCCGCAGTCTTTTGTTGAAATGGCATGGATGCGCGCAGTATATGAATCTCCGACCAGTGCTATTCACTATATAAGCAGCTATATTTGGCGAGAATTCTCGGCAAAATCGCCTTTCACGGAGGGGCATCCCCTATGAGAACCCAGCACCAGAGCAAACGTGAACTGGACAAGATCGACCGCAACATCCTGCGGATCCTGCAGAATGACGGGCGTATCTCCTTCACCGAACTGGGCGAAAAGGTCGGGCTGTCCACCACCCCCTGCACCGAACGCGTGCGGCGCCTGGAGCGCGAGGGGATCATCATGGGCTACAACGCCCGGCTCAATCCGCAGCACCTGAAGGGCAGCCTGCTGGTGTTCGTCGAGATCAGCCTGGACTACAAGTCCGGCGACACCTTCGAGGAATTCCGCCGCGCCGTGCTCAAGCTGCCGCACGTGCTGGAGTGCCACCTGGTGTCGGGCGACTTCGACTACCTGGTGAAGGCGCGGATCTCGGAGATGGCCTCGTACCGCAAGCTGCTCGGCGACATCCTGCTCAAGCTGCCCCATGTGCGCGAGTCGAAGAGCTACATCGTGATGGAAGAGGTGAAAGAGAGCCTGTGCCTGCCGATCCCGGACTGAGGTCTCAGACCAGCACCTGACGGGTCGTGGCGATGAACTGGTGGACCAGTTGCTCGGCTGCAGGCTCGATGGGTTGCGCCGGTCCTCGGCCACGGGGGCAGGCCAGGCGCGGGGTGGTGCCGAACAGGCGGCAGATCATCGGGCGCTCTGCATAGACCGTACAGCCGTTCGGGCCCAGGTGCACGCAGTCCAGCCGCTCCAGGGCGGCGTCCTGCTCGGCCTGGGTCTTGCGCGGCAGGCGGGCCATCTCCTCGGCGGACGTGGTGACCGGACCGCAGCAATCGTGACAGCCGGGCTCGCACTCGAACGAGGGAATGAGTTCGCGCAGGAAGTGGATCTTGTGGCGGTTGCAGGACATGACCAAGGACAGTGCGATGAATGAGGTTGAATTATAAGCCCAATCGCGGGGCAAGCCCGCTCTCACGCCAGTACGTAAGCGTGGGAGCGGCGGTGCGCCGATGCGACTTGCCCCGCGATTGGGCAGTTGCCTATCCTCCCCCTTTCGTCTCAACCCAGGAATCGCCCCATGGTCCACAGCGCGCAGCACGCCGCCTCCTACTACGCCGCCAGCAGCGCGCCCCACCCTGACCATCCGTTCCTGCAAGGCGAACACAGCGCCGACGTGTGCATCGTCGGCGGTGGCTATTCAGGCCTGAACACCGCCATCGAACTGGCCGAGCGCGGCTTGTCGGTGATCCTCCTGGAGGCACGCAAGCTCGGCTGGGGCGCAAGCGGCCGCAACGGCGGCCAGCTCATCCGCGGCGTCGGCCACGGCCTGGAGCAGTTTCTCCCGGTGATCGGTGAAGAAGGGGTTCGCAGCATGAAGCTCATGGGCCTGGAGGCCGTGGAGATCGTCCGCGACCGCGTAGAGCGCCATGGCATCGACTGCGATTTGACCTGGGGCTACTGCGACCTTGCCAACAAGCCCGCCGAACTGGAGGGCTTCGCCGAAGACGCCGAGCAGCTGCGCAACCTGGGCTATCGCCACGAACTGCGACTGGTACAGCCCGGCGACATGCACTCGGTGGTGGGTTCGGGCCGCTATGTCGGCGGCCTGGTCGACATGGGTTCGGGCCACCTGCACCCGCTCAACCTGGCACTCGGCGAAGCCGCAGTGGCCAGCCGCCTGGGCGTCGGTCTGTACGAGCAGTCTGAAGTCACACGCATCGACTATGGCCCCGAGGTGAAGGTACACACCGCCCAGGGCCGGGTGCGCGCCAAGACCCTGGTGCTGTGCTGCAACGCCTACCACAACGACCTCAACCGCGAGCTGGGCGGCAAGGTGCTACCCGCCGGCAGCTACATCATCGCCACCGAACCCTTGGGTGAAGAACGCGCCCGCCAGTTGCTGCCGCAGAACATGGCGGTGTGCGACCAGCGCGTGGCACTGGACTACTACCGCCTGTCCGCCGACCAGCGCCTGCTGTTCGGCGGCGCCTGCCACTACTCCGGACGCGACCCGCAGGACATCGCCGCCTACATGCGACCGAAGATGCTCAAGGTGTTCCCACAGTTGGCCGATGTGCGCATCGACTACCAGTGGGGCGGCATGATCGGCATCGGCGCCAACCGCCTGCCACAGATCGGCCGTCTGGCCAGCCAGCCCAACGTCTACTACGCCCAGGCCTATTCCGGCCATGGGGTCAACGCCACCCACCTGGCCGGACGCCTGCTCGGCGAGGCCATCAGCGGCCAGCAGGGTGGTCGTTTCGATCTGTTCGCCAAGGTGCCGCACGCCACGTTCCCCGGCGGCCAGCTGCTGCGCTCGCCGCTGCTGGCGCTGGGGATGCTCTGGTACCGGCTCAAGGAGCTGGTCTGATACCGGCCTGAACCAGTCGTGGGAGCGGCTCAGTCTTTCCAGAAAGGTTTACGCCCTTCCCGTCGCGCCTGTTCCCAGGTCAGCCCGATATCGCGCAACTGCCGATCATCCAGCTGCAGCAGCGCCCTGCGGGTCCGCCAGCGATGCAGCATCAGGCCCCAACGACTCAGGCCCGCCGGCGCATTGAAGACCTTGGGCCGCTGCCCGGCCTCGAGTTCACCAGGCAACAGTTGCAAGCGCACATCGCTCAAGCCACCCATCACTGCGTTCTCCCATCAGTTGATACCGTGGAGAAAGCATGCACCCTCGTGTCCTCGACAATACAGACTCAAAAGAGGCTTATTATTCCCATACAGAATTGGCGAGAAGTCAGTTGAATGAAGTATTTTCCAACAATCTGTATCGGTCATCGACCCGCAAACGCGTAGGAGTATGCCGTGACGCTCTACCTCAACCTCGCCGAACTGCTCGGCTCGCGTATCGAGCAAGGCCTCTACCGCCCCGGCCAGCGCCTGCCCTCGGTGCGCGCCCTGAGCGTCGAGCACGGGGTCAGCCTGAGCACCGTACAGCAGGCCTACCGCCTGCTGGAGGACAACGGCCTGGTATCGCCTCGGCCCAAGTCCGGCTATTTCGTCGCCGAGGATCGCCAGCTCCCCGCCCTGCCCGACATCAGCCGCCCCGCCCAGCGGCCTGTGGATATCTCCCAGTGGGAACAGGTGTTGGAGCTGGTCCGCGCCACCCCGCGCCCGGACGTGATCCAGCTCGGTCGCGGCATGCCCGACGTCGACAGTCCCACGCTCAAGCCACTGCTGCGTAGCCTGGCGCAAATCAGCCGACGCATGGACATGCCCGGCCTGTACTACGACAACATCCACGGCAACGCCCAGCTGCGCGAGCAGATCGCCCGCCTGATGCTCGACTCCGGCTGCCGCCTGGGCCCGGCCGACCTGGTGGTGACCACCGGCTGCCACGAAGCGCTGTCGTGCAGCATTCGCGCGGTGTGCCAGCCCGGCGACATCGTCGCGGTCGATTCGCCCAGCTTCCACGGCGCCATGCAGACGCTGAAGGGCCTGGGCATGAAAGCCCTGGAGATCCCCACCGACCCAATCACCGGCATCAGCCTGGAGGCCCTGGAGCTGGCCCTGGAACAGTGGCCGATCAAGCTCATCCAGATCACCCCCAGCTGCAACAACCCGATGGGCTACATCATGCCCGAGGCGCGCAAAAAGGCCCTGCTGACCCTCGCCCAGCGCTATGATGTGGCGATCCTCGAAGACGATGTGTATGGCGACCTGGCGTACACCTACCCACGCCCGCGCACCATCAAGTCGTTCGACGACGATGGCCGCGTGCTGCTCTGCAGTTCGTTCTCCAAGACCCTGGCCCCGGGCCTGCGGGTCGGCTGGGTAGCCCCCGGGCGCTACCTGGAGCGGGTGCTGCACATGAAGTACATCAGCACCGGCAGCACCGCCTGCCAACCGCAGCTGGCGATTGCCGACTTCATCGCCGAAGGCCACTACCAGCCACACCTGCGACGCATGCGCAGCCAGTACCAGCGCGGCCGCGACCAGATGTGCGACTGGGTGACCCGCTACTTTCCCCCGGGCACCCGCGCCAGCCGCCCGCAAGGTGGCTTCATGCTGTGGGTTGAATTGCCGGACAGTTTCGATACGCTGCGCCTGAACCGCGCTTTACTGGAGCAGGGCGTGCAGATCGCCGTGGGCAGCATCTTCTCGGCCTCGGGCAAGTACCGGAACTGCCTGCGCATGAACTTCGCCGCCCGGCCCACGGCGCAGATCGAAGCCGCCGTGCGCAAGGTCGGTGAAACCGCCCTTCGTCTACTGGAGGCCGAGCACGGCGACGGGTAACGTTGCGCCGCCTGCCGTTGTCCAACCCCATAAGCCCTTGCTGCACAGGACGATCCACCCTTGAGACTCCAGCGAGCCTTGCCTCTGCTGTTGGTGCTGCTGCTCGGCCTGACGGGCTGTGCCAGCGTCGGTACGCCCCGTGAAGTCAGCCAGGCCCTGCCGGCCGGCGATTCGGCGTTTGGCCGCTCGGTACAGCGCCAGGCCGCGCCCTATGAAGGACGCTCGGGCTTTCGCCTGCTGCCCAACAGCAACGAAGCGTTCCGCGCCCGTGCCGAACTGGTCCGCAACGCCCGGACAAGCATCGACCTGCAGTACTACATCGTCCACGACGGCCTCAGCACCCGCGCCCTGGTCCACGAACTGCTGCGCGCCGCCGACCGCGGCGTGCGCGTGCGCATACTGCTGGACGACACCACCAGCGACGGTCTTGACAGCCTGATGGGCACCCTAGCCGCCCACCCGAACATCCACATCCGCGTGTTCAACCCCTTGCACCTGGGGCGCAGCACCGGCGTCACCCGCGCCGTGGGGCGGCTGTTCAACCTGTCGCGCCAGCACCGGCGCATGCACAACAAGCTGTTCCTGGTGGACAACAGCATGGCCATCGTCGGCGGTCGTAACCTGGGCGACGAGTACTTCGACGCCGAGCCCAACCTCAACTTCACCGACATCGACCTGCTGGGCGTGGGCCCGGTGGCCGAGCAGCTCGGCCACAGCTTCGACCAGTACTGGAACAGCGCCCTGAGCCGCCCCATCGGCGATTTCCTCTGGCGCCAACCCGATGCCGACGACCTGTTCGCCAGCCGCCAGCGCCTGGAGGTATCGCTGGCCGAGGCACGGGTCAAGCGCAAGGCACTGTACGACCGCCTGATGGCCTATCAGTCGCAGCCGCGCCTGGACGTGTGGCGCAACGAACTGATCTGGGCCCACAGCCAGGCCTTGTGGGATGCACCGAGCAAGGTGCTTGCGGACAACGAACCAGATCCCCGATTGCTGATGAGCCGGCAGCTGGCCCCGGAGCTGAACGGCGTGCACAAGGAACTGATCCTGGTCTCGGCCTATTTCGTGCCCGGCGAACCGGGGCTGCTGTACCTGACCAGCCGCGCCGACGCCGGCACCTCGGTCAAGCTGCTGACCAACTCCCTTGAAGCCACCGACGTACCGGCCGTGCACGGTGGCTACGCGCCCTACCGTCGCGCCCTGCTCGAACATGGCGTGCAACTGTACGAGCTGCGCCGCCAGCCCGGCGCCCCACGGCCGCGCCTGGGCTTGCATGGCAGCTCCGATTCGAGCCTGCACAGCAAGGCCATGGTGTTCGACCGCCGCAAGACCTTCATCGGTTCGTTCAACTTCGACCCGCGCTCGGTGCTGTGGAACACCGAAGTCGGGGTGCTGGTGGACAGCCCGGAGCTGGCCGAATACACCCGCGACCTGGCCGTGCAGGGCATGGCGCCCGCGTTGAGCTACGAGGTGAAGCTGGTGGACGGGAAACTGGCCTGGGCGACCGAGGACAATGGCCAGGGGCATATGCTGGTGACCGAGCCCGGGGGGATATGGCGACGCTTCAATGCCTGGATCAGCAAGGCGGTCGGACTGGAGAAGATGTTGTAGAACGCATCGCGGGGCAAGCCCGCTCCCACGCCGGTCGTGGGAGTGGGCTCGCCCCGCGATTGCTATCGGTCAGGCCGACGCCGGCTCGAAGGCATCCCGCCGCCGGGTCAGCACCACCAACCCCGCCGCCCCCACCGCCATCAGCAACGGCAGCGCGTGTCCGCTGATCCACTGGCTCCCCGCCCCGGCCAGCAACGGCCCAAGCAGGCAACCAATGCCCCACAGCTGCGCCACATGGGCGTTGGCCCGCACCAGTTCGTCATCCCGGTAGCGCTCGCCGATGAGCACCAGCGACAGGGTGAACAAGCCACCCGCACTGGCACCGAACAACACCCACAGCGGCCAGATCACCGGCGTGTGCAACAGCAAGGGGATCGCCAGGCTGGAAACCAGCAAGGTCAGCGCGCAGCCACTGAACAGCGCGCGCCGCGACATGCGATCGGCCAGGGCGCCAATCGGCAATTGCAGCACTGCGTCGCCCACCACCACGGTGCTGACCATGAACAACGCCACCTCCGTGGTGAACCCTTGCTGCAGGCAGTACACCGGCAGCAACGTCAGGATCATCGCCTCGAACGCCGCGAACAGCGCGATGGCCCAGGCGATCACCGGCAAGCGTCGGCAGAAGCCGAACAGGTCACTGAAGGTCACGCTGCACGCCTCGGTGGTCGGCGCCCCTCCCCGGCCCAGCAAAATCAAAGGCGCAACCAGCAGCAGGCCGGTCGCCGCCCAGAAACCGAAGTCGTCGTCCGAGCCGAGAAAGCCCAGCACCAGCGGCCCGGCCAGCTGGCTCAGGGCATAGCTGCTGCCATACAGCGCCACCAGCCGTCCGCGCCATTGCTCGACCACCAGTTGGTTGATCCAGCTTTCACCGAGGATGAACACCACGGTCAGCGACATGCCGATCATCAGGCGCAGCAGTAGCCACAAGGGGTAGCTGGGCAGCAGCGCGACCAGGGCAATGGAGGCCGCGCCGCCCCACAAGCACAGGCGCATCGCTGCAGGCACACCGACCCAACCGGCCAGGCGGCTGGCCACCGCGGCCCCCACCAGCACGCCCAGCGCCGGCATCGCCGCCATCACACCGATGGCGAACCCGCCGTAGCCCCAGCCCTCCAGGCGCAAGGACACCAGCGGCATGCTCACGCCGAGGGCAAGCCCGACACTGAGCACCGACGCCAGGACGGCAAAGTAGGTTCCCCAACGCATCACAGCCTCCTTTGGGCGCAAATCGTATATGACAGAGACGACAAAGCCGGGACGGCGTGAACCGGCCCGGCTGTCTGCGGCTCATCGCGGGGCAAGTCCGCTCCCGCGATGAGACGTTACTGGATTACAGCTTGATCCAGGTCGCCTTCAACTCGGTGTACTTCTCCAACGCGTGCAGCGACTTGTCACGGCCGTTGCCCGACTGCTTGAAGCCGCCGAACGGCGCGGTCATGTCGCCGCCGTCGTACTGATTGACCCAGACGCTGCCGGCGCGCACGGCGCGGGCGGTCTTGTGGGCCTTGGAGATGTCCGCGGTCCAGATGCCGGCGGCCAGGCCATACGGCGTGTCGTTGGCGATGGCGATGGCTTCCTCGGCGGTGTCGAAGGTGATCACCGACAGCACCGGTCCGAAGATCTCTTCCTTGGCGATCTTCATGGCGTTGGTCACGCCGTCGAAGATGGTCGGCTCGACATAGGTGCCACCGGTCTCTTCGAGGATGCGCTTGCCACCGGCCAGCAGCTTGGCGCCATCCTGGTGACCGGCATCGATGTAAGACAGCACGGTGTTCATCTGCTGGGTATCGACCAGCGCGCCGACGGTGGTCGCCGGGTCCAGCGGGTTGCCCGGCTTCCAGGCCTTGAGGGCCTCGACCACCATGGGCAGGAACTTGTCCTTGATCGAACGCTCGACCAGCAGGCGCGAACCTGCGGTGCAGACTTCGCCCTGGTTGAAGGCGATGGCGCTGGCGGCGGCCTCGGCGGCAGCCTGCAGGTCAGGGGCGTCGGCGAAGACGATGTTCGGGCTCTTGCCGCCGGCTTCCAGCCAGACGCGCTTCATGTTCGACTCGCCCGCGTAGACCATCAACTGCTTGGCGATCTTGGTGGAGCCGGTGAACACCAGGGTGTCGACGTCCATGTGCAGGGCCAGGGCCTTGCCCACGGTGTGGCCGTAGCCTGGCAGCACGTTCAGCACGCCCGCCGGGATACCGGCCTCGATGGCCAGCTGGGCGATGCGAATTGCGGTCAGCGGCGACTTTTCCGACGGTTTCAGGACGATGGAGTTACCGGTGGCCAGGGCCGGGCCCAGCTTCCAGCAGGCCATCAGCAGCGGGAAGTTCCACGGTACGATGGCACCGACCACGCCCACTGGCTCACGGGTCACCAAGCCCAGTTGGTCGTGCGGGGTCGGGGCGACTTCGTCGTAGACTTTGTCGATGGCTTCGGCAGTCCAGTGGATGGCCTGGGCCGCGCCCGGAATGTCGATGGAGGAGGAGTCACTGATCGGCTTGCCCATGTCGAGGGTTTCGAGCAGGGCCAGTTCCTCGACGTGCTTGCGCAGCAGGTCGGCGAAGCGGATCAGCTTGGCCTTGCGCTTGGCCGGGGCCAGGCGCGACCAGACGCCGGATTCGAACACGGCGCGGGCGTTTTCGACGGCGCGGTTGGCGTCGGCCAGGTCGCAGCTGGCGACCTTGGCCAGGAAGCGTCCGTCCACCGGGCTCAGGCAGTCGAAGGTTTCACCGGATGCGGCATCGGTGTATTCGCCGTTGATGAAGGCGCGGCCTTCGATCTTCAGTTGCTGGGCACGCTGTTCCCAGTCCGCACGAGTCAGGGTGGTCATAGGAAACTCCTCTCTTGTTAAGGTGCAACGCCGCACTGAGGACTCACGGGCGCTGTCAGAAATGCTGGCCAGGCGATGAACGCACACCGGCATCCGACACCCTAAACCAGGGCGGGCAAACTATCAATATATTTGACACGTATGGCCTAAAAGCCTACTGATGTGCATTTTATTAAACAACAACAGGGTAACAACCATGAGCATCGCCAGTATCGTCGACTTCGCCCAGGTTCTCACCGAGGCCGAGCGCTACCGCCCAGCGGCGGAAAAAATCCTCAAGGGCGAGCCTGACCAGGCTGTCTACAACCACTATTCCAGCCCTTGCGGCCAGTTCGCCGCCGGCGTCTGGGAGGGCGAGGTGGGCCAGTGGACGGTGAGCTATACCGAACACGAGTACTGCGAGATCGTCCAGGGCGTGTCGGTGCTGCGCGACCAGGAAGGCAACGCCAAGACCCTGCGGGCCGGTGATCGGTTCGTCATTCCGGCCGGCTTCAAAGGCACCTGGGAAGTGCTGGAGCCCTGCCGCAAGATCTATGTGCTATTCGAGCAGAAGTGACCTTGTGGGAGTCGACTTGCCCCACGATTGCCGATTCGCAGGCATAAAAAAACCCGCCACCTTTCGGTAGCGGGTTTTTTCAGGTCGCCGATCAATTACTTGATCTTGGCTTCCTTGTACACCACGTGCTTGCGGACGACCGGATCGTATTTCTTGATCTCGATCTTGTCCGGGGTGGTGCGCTTGTTCTTGTCGGTGGTGTAGAAGTGGCCGGTGCCGGCACTCGAAACCAGACGGATCAATTCACGCATGACGTTCTCCTTAGAACTTTTCGCCGCGAGCGCGCAGCTCGGCCAGCACTACGTCGATACCACGCTTGTCAATGACGCGCATGCCTTTGGCGGATACGCGCAGACGCACGAAACGCTTCTCGGACTCAACCCAGAAACGGTGGTGCTGCAGGTTCGGCAGGAAACGACGACGGGTTTTGTTGTTTGCGTGGGAAATGTTGTTCCCGGTTACTGGACCCTTACCAGTAACTTGACAGACTCTCGACATGACTCAGCCCTCTAAAACCACATGCCCAACCCGGCATGGGTTGGCCGCTTAATCTCTCAGTCTTTGGCGCCAGGCGCCGTGATTCTGGAGGTCTTATCGACCGTATTCGCTGACGCGACAGGCCGAGCCCCTAGAAAAGAGCGCTGCTTTATACCAGAAAGACTCTGCCACAACAACAGAAGATGAGTATTCCGGTCGGGCCGAGCGCGCCCGGGCAGCATAACGACTGGGGCGGGAAGCTGTCGACCGCCCGTCGCCGAATTAATGCGAAAGGGTGTGGTCATTTGCCCATGTCCGCACTAGGGTAGGACATTTCCTGAATTTTCCAGACTGCACCGGCAGATGGGCCACCGACCAGCCAAGGAGTCACCATGCGTGCCGCCGCCCTATCCCTCCTGTTCACCACCCTGTGCGCCGCCGGCCTGGCCCAGGCCGCACCGCTGTCGGTGTGCACCGAAGCCAGCCCGGAGGGCTTCGACGTGGTGCAGTACAACTCGCTGACCACCACCAATGCTTCGGCCGATGTGCTGATGAACCGCCTGGTCGAGTTCGATGCTGGCCTCGGCAAGGTGGTGCCTAGCCTGGCCGAAAGCTGGACGGTGTCGGCAGATGGCCTGATCTACGACTTCAAGCTGCGCCAGGGCGTGCGGTTCCACACCACGGCGTACTTCAAGCCGAGCCGCGAGCTGGACGCCGACGACGTGCTGTTCAGCTTCCAGCGCATGCTCTACCCGGCCCACGCCTGGCACAAGACCGCCCCGGGCGGCTACCCGCACGCCCAGTCGCTGCAGCTGGGCAGCCTGATCAAGGCGATCGACGCACCCGACCCGCACACCGTGCGCTTCACCCTGACCCACGCCGACGCCACCTTCCTGGCCACCCTGAGCATGGGCTTCGCCTCGATCTACTCCGCCGAGTACGCCGACAAGCTGCTCAAGGCCGGCACCCCGGACAAGCTCAACAGCCAGCCGGTGGGTACCGGCCCGTTCGTCTTCCAGCGTTTCCAGAAGGACGCGGTGGTGCGCTACCGGGCCAACCCCGACTACTTCGCCGGCAAGCCGTCCGTCGACCCGCTGATCTACGCCATCACCCCGGACGCCAACGTGCGCCTGCAGAAGCTCAAGCGCGGCGAGTGCCAGGTGGCCCTGTCGCCCAAGCCGCTGGACATCGCCGAAGCCGGCAAGGACGGCAACCTGAAGGTGGCGACCACACCGGCGTTCATGACCGCTTTCGTCGCCATCAACAGCCAGCACCCGCCGCTGGACAAACCCGAGGTACGCCAGGCGATCAACCTGGCCTTCGACAAGGCCGCCTACCTGAAGGCGGTGTTCGAAGACACCGCCACCGCCGCCAACGGCCCCTATCCGCCGAACACCTGGAGCTACGCCAAGGACCTGCCCGGCTATGCCCTGGACCAGAAGAAGGCCAAGGCGCTGCTGGCCAAGGCCGGCCTGGCCAAGGGCTTCGAAACCACGATCTGGACCCGCCCGGCGGGCAGCCTGCTCAACCCCAACCCCAGCCTCGGCGCGCAGATGCTCCAGGCGGACCTGGCCAAGGTCGGCATCAAGGCCGAGATCCGCACCATCGAATGGGGCGAGCTGATCCGACGTGCCAAGGCCGGCGAGCACGACCTGTTGTTCATGGGCTGGGCCGGCGACAACGGCGACCCGGACAACTTCCTCAGCCCGCAGTTTGCCTGCGCGGCGGTCAAGTCCGGGACCAACTTCGCGCGCTTCTGCGACAGCCGCCTGGACCAGTTGATCAATGCCGGGCGCACCACCAACGACCAGAGCGTGCGCAGCCGCCTGTACCAACAGGCGCAGACGTTGATCCAGCAGCAAGCGCTGTGGCTGCCGCTGGCGCATCCGACGGCGGCGGCGCTGCTGCAAAAAGGGGTCGAGGGTTATCAGGTGAGCCCGTTCGGGCGGCAGGATTTCAGCAAGGTCTCCGTCAGCCGTTGAGGCCGCATCGCGGTGCGCCGATGCGACTTGCCCCGCGATGACTAACCTGCCAACCACCCATGCTCGAGCATCGACAACGGCTCGCCATCGCCGACGATGACATGGTCCATCACCCGCACATCGATCAGCGCCAGCGAGCGTTTGAGCATCAGCGTCAGATGCACGTCATCCTGGCTCGGCTCGCAATTGCCCGACGGATGGTTATGGCAAAGGATCAGTGCCGCCGCGTTGTGCAGCAATGACCGGCGCACGACCTCGCGGGGATAGATGCTCGCGCGGTCGATGGTGCCGCGGAAGAGAATCTCGAACGCCAACGGTCGGTGTTTGGTATCCAGGAACAGGCAGCCGAACACCTCGCTGGTCTCGTGCCGCAGCATGGACTTCAGATAACGCCTCACCGAGGCCGGGCTCTCCAGGACCGAGGCACGCTCGATGTGTTCGTCCAGATAGCGCCTGCCGATCTCCAGCAATGCCTGCAACTGCGCATACCGTACCGGCCCCAGGCCTGGCTCGCGCAGCACCTTGGTCCGGTCCGCCTCGAGGAACTGCCGAAGCCCGCCAAACTTCGCCAGCAGGCCACGAGCGAGATCGAGCACATTGCGCCCGGCAACCCCCGACCCCAGCAGCACGGCCAGCAATTCCGCGTCCGAAAGGATCGACGCCCCGCGCTGCAACAGCTTTTCCCTCGGCCGCTCCTCAGCCGGCCACTCCCTGATGTTCATTTCCCCTCCTCGCCTGCCACTACGGCCCATTTGGGCGCTGTGTTAATCTAGTTCGCTTCGAAAATGCGACGATCTGCCGCAGGCAGCTATCGTCGCCACCCGCTTTCACTGGAATAAGGCAAGGCCTATGCAGCGGTTGTATCGCAAGCGCATCGTTCTCGGCGTGGGTGGCGGCATCGCCGCCTACAAGAGCGCCGAGCTGATTCGCCGACTCCTGGAACACGGCGCGCAGGTGCGCGTGGTCATGACCCGTGGTGGCGCCGAGTTCATCACCCCGCTCACGCTGCAAGCACTGTCCGGCCACCCGGTGCACATGGACCTGCTCGACCCCGCCGCCGAAGCGGCCATGGGCCATATCGAGCTGGCCAAGTGGGCCGACCTGGTGCTGATCGCCCCGGCCACCGCCGACCTGATGGCGCGCCTGGCCCAGGGCATGGCCGACGACCTGCTGACCACCCTGGTGCTGGCCACCGACGCCACCGTGGCCGTCGCCCCGGCGATGAACCAGGCCATGTGGCGCGACCCGGCCACCCAGGCCAACCTCGAGCTGCTCAAAAGTCGCGGCATCCAGGTGTTCGGCCCGGCCTCTGGCAGCCAGGCCTGTGGCGATGTCGGCCTGGGCCGCATGCTCGAGGCCACGGACCTGGCCTGGTGCGCCGCCGAGAGCTTCAAGCGCCAGGCCCTGACCGGCAAGCACGTGCTGATCACCGCCGGGCCGACGCAAGAGAACATCGACCCGGTGCGCTACATCACCAACCATAGTTCAGGAAAGATGGGCTTCGCCCTGGCCGAGGCCGCCGCCGAAGCCGGGGCCCGGGTGACCCTCGTCACCGGCCCCGTGCACCTGCCGACGCCCGACCGGGTCACCCGCATCGACGTGGTCAGCGCGCGGGACATGCTCGCGGCCTGCGAGGCGGCCATGCCCTGCGACCTGTTCATCGCCTCGGCTGCGGTCGCGGACTACCGTCCGGAAGTCGTCGCCCCACAGAAGCTCAAGAAGGATCCCACCACAGGCGACGGCATGCTGCTGCAGATGGTGCGCAATCCCGATATCCTTGCGACCATTGCCGGACGGCCTGATCGCCCGTTCAGCGTGGGCTTCGCCGCCGAGACCGAGCACCTGCTCGACTACGCCACGCGCAAGCTCAAGGACAAGAACCTCGACCTGATCGTCGCCAATGATGTGGCCAACCCCAGCATCGGCTTCAACAGCGAGGAGAACGCCCTGACCGTGATCGACCGCCAGCAGCACCAGACCCTCTTCGCGCAGACCAGCAAGGGCAAGATCGCCCGCCAGCTGGTTGCCTTCATCGCCGAACGGCTCAACCAGGTTCAATAAGTTACATGCACGCTCTTCAAGCCAAGATCCTCGACCCACGCCTGGGCACCGAATTTCCCCTGCCGCAGTACGCCACCCCTGGCTCCGCCGGCCTGGACCTGCGCGCCCTGCTCAAGGAGGACACCGTCCTCGAGCCGGGCCAGACCCTGCTGATCCCCACCGGCCTGTCGGTGTACATCGGCGACCCGGGCCTGGCGGCCATGATCCTGCCACGCTCGGGCCTGGGCCATAAGCACGGCATCGTGCTGGGCAACCTGGTCGGCCTGATCGACTCGGACTACCAGGGCGAGCTGATGGTCTCCTGCTGGAACCGCGGCAACACGCCGTTCACCATCACCGTCGGCGAACGCATCGCCCAGCTGATCCTGGTGCCGGTGGTGCAGGCGCACTTCGACATCGTCGAGCAGTTCGACGAGACCCAGCGCGGTACCGGCGGCTTCGGCCACTCCGGCACCCGCTGAGCCGACAGCAGACCGCTCGGGCCATGGATGGCGAACTCTCTGGCGAAACCGCCGTCCAAGCGTTCAGTTTGCGCTTGCCCAGAAGCCTTTGACTTATGGAGTCCCCAGAGATGAACGACATGGCCCAGCTGGTCCCCGCACTGCCCGACAGCATCTTCCGCGCCTATGACATCCGGGGCGTGGTCGGCAAGACCTTGCATGCCGAGACCGCCTACTGGATCGGTCGCGCCATTGGCGCCCAGACCCTCGCCCAGGGCGAACCACAGATTTCGGTCGGCCGTGATGGCCGCCTGTCCGGCCCGATGCTGGTCGAGCAACTGATCAAGGGCCTGGCTGACGCCGGTTGCCAGGTCAGCGATGTCGGCCTGGTGCCGACCCCGGCGCTGTACTTCGCCGCCAACGTGCTGGCCGGCAAGTCGGGGGTGATGCTCACCGGCAGTCACAACCCGTCGGACTACAACGGTTTCAAGATCGTCATCGCCGGCGACACCCTGGCCAACGAACAGATCCAGGCCTTGCTGACGCGCCTGAAGACCAACGACCTGACCCGCGGCGAAGGCCGTGTGGAAAAGGTCGAGATCCTCGACCGCTACTTCCAGCAGATCACCGCCGACGTGAAGCTGGCCAAGCGCCTGAAAGTGGTGGTCGACTGCGGCAACGGCGCCGCCGGCGTGGTCGCCCCGCTACTGATCGAGGCCCTGGGCTGCGAGGTCATCCCGCTGTTCTGCGAGGTCGACGGCAACTTCCCCAACCACCACCCTGACCCGGGCAAGCCCGAGAACCTGGAAGACCTGATCGCCAAGGTCAAGGAAACCGGTGCCGACATCGGCCTGGCCTTCGACGGTGACGGCGACCGCGTCGGCGTGGTGACCAACACCGGCAGCATCGTCTACCCCGACCGCCTGCTGATGCTGTTCGCCCAGGACGTGCTGTCGCGCAACCCGGGCGCCGAGATCATCTTCGACGTCAAATGCACCCGCCGCCTGACCCCGCTGATCGAGCAGCACGGTGGCCGTGCGCTGATGTGGAAGACCGGCCACTCGCTGATCAAGAAGAAAATGAAACAGACCGGCTCGCTGCTGGCCGGCGAGATGAGCGGACACATCTTCATCAAGGAACGCTGGTACGGTTTCGACGACGGCATCTACAGCGCCGCGCGCCTGCTGGAGATCCTCAGCAAGGCCGGGCAGGACGCCGAAAGCCTGTTCGCCGCGTTCCCCAATGATATTTCCACGCCGGAAATCAACATTGATGTGACCGACGAGGGTAAATTCAGCATCATTGATGCACTGCAACGCGACGCCGACTGGGGCGAAGCCAACCTGACCACCATCGACGGTGTGCGGGTCGACTATCCCCACGGCTGGGGCCTGGTCCGCGCCTCCAACACCACGCCGGTGCTGGTGCTGCGCTTCGAGGCCGACAGCGCGGCAGAGCTCGACCGAATCAAGGCTGTATTCCGCACGCAGTTGCTGCGGGTCCAACCCGGCCTGCAACTGCCGTTCTGACGACTTTACGTTCCTTACCTGGAGCCCTGCATGACCCTCGATCGCGATGCCGCTTCCCATGTAGCCGAGGTTTTGTCCGAAGCACTGCCTTACATCCGCCGCTTCGTCGGCAAGACCCTGGTGATCAAGTACGGCGGCAACGCGATGGAAAGCGAGGAGCTCAAGACCGGCTTCGCCCGTGACATCGTGCTGATGAAGGCCGTGGGCATCAACCCGGTGGTGGTGCACGGCGGCGGGCCGCAGATCGGCGACCTGCTCAAGCGCCTGTCGATCGACAGCCACTTCATCGATGGCATGCGCGTCACCGACGCGGCGACCATGGATGTGGTGGAGATGGTCCTGGGCGGCCAGGTGAACAAGGACATCGTCAACCTGATCAACCGCCACGGTGGCAGCGCCATCGGCCTGACCGGCAAGGACGCGGAGCTGATCCGCGCCAAGAAGCTGACCGTCACCCGCCAGACGCCGGAAATGACCACCCCGGAAATCATCGACATCGGCCATGTCGGCGAGGTCGTGAGCGTCAACACCGACCTGCTGAACATGCTGGTCAAGGGCGACTTCATTCCGGTGATCGCACCAATCGGCGTGGGCGCCAACGGCGAGTCCTATAACATCAACGCCGACCTGGTGGCGGGCAAGGTGGCCGAGGCACTGAAGGCCGAGAAGCTGATGCTGCTGACCAACATCGCCGGCCTGATGGACAAGCAGGGCGAGGTCCTCACCGGGCTGACCACCGAGCAGGTCAACGAGCTGATTGCCGACGGCACCATCTACGGCGGCATGCTGCCGAAGATCAAATGCGCGCTGGACGCAGTCCAGGGCGGCGTCAACAGCTCGCACATCATCGACGGCCGCGTGCCGAATGCGGTGCTGCTGGAGATCTTCACCGACAGCGGCGTGGGCACCCTGATCACCAACCGCAAGCCACGCTGATCCCGCTGTAATCCTATCGCGGGGCAGGCCCGCTCCCAGGAGGGAGCAGGCCTGCCCCGCGATGCTTCACCCCCGCCCACGCAAATAGATGGCTTATAGCCATCAATCTTTGTGTTTGACCATAAAGATTCCCGGTAGACTGCCGAAACAACGTGACAGTATGTTCGTTGCGAATAGTTTCTATTTACCTGGAGATCACGCGTGAAATACGCATCACAAGGACTCGTGCTGGCAGCCGCCCTGGCTGTCGGGTCCATCGCCGGCTGTGCCACCGAAACCTCCACCGCTGTTGCCGTGCAACAGGTCGAAAGCGTCAACCGCCCCTACAGTGGCGTGCGCACGCCGATCGCCGTGGGCAAGTTCGACAACCGCTCCAGCTATATGCGCGGCATCTTCTCCGACGGCGTCGACCGCCTCGGCGGCCAGGCCAAGACCATCCTGATCACCCACCTGCAGCAGACCAACCGTTTCAACGTGCTGGACCGCGACAACATGGGCGAGATCCAGCAGGAAGCGGCCATCAAGGGCCAGGCCCAGCGCCTGAAGGGCGCCGACTTCGTGGTGACCGGTGACGTCACCGAGTTCGGCCGCAAGGAAGTCGGCGATCACCAGCTGTTCGGCATCCTCGGCCGCGGCAAGACCCAGATCGCCTATGCCAAGGTCGCCCTGAATATCGTCAACATCAGCACCTCCGAAGTGGTCTATTCGAGTCAGGGTGCCGGTGAATACGCCCTGTCCAACCGGGAAGTCATCGGCTTCGGCGGCACCGCCAGCTACGACTCGACCCTCAACGGCAAAGTGCTCGACCTGGCCATGCGCGAAGCCGTCAACAAGCTGGTGGGCGCAGTCGAAAGCGGCCAGTGGAAACCACAAGCGCAATAACAAGCACAACACGACAAGGAAGACCGTTCGATGAGCATCACCTACCCGGCCTGGCGCACTGTCGCCGGGCTGCTGCTGGGCAGCGTCCTGCTGGCCGGCTGCAATTCGCCCAAGACCCTGTACCAGTGGGAAAGCTACCAGCCCCAGGTGTACGGCTACCTCAAGGGTGACGCCAAGGAAGAGCAGGTCACTGCCCTGGAGCGCGACCTGGAGAAGATCAAGGCCAAGAACGGCGCCGTGCCGCCGGGCTACCACGCGCAGCTGGGCCTGCTGTACTCCAGCCTGGGCAAGGATGACCAGATGATCCAGCAGTTCCGTACCGAAAAAGCGCTGTTCCCCGAGTCGGCGGCCTACATGGACTTCCTGATGAGCAACGCCAGCAAGGGAGCCAAGCAATGATCAAGCGCCTGACCCAACTGATCGTCGGCGCCTGCGTGCTGGCCCTGTTCGCCGGCTGCGCCGAACGCAAGAGCATCGACTATTCGGCCTACAAGCAGAGCCGACCGAAGTCGATCCTGATCCTGCCGCCGCTGAACGAGTCGCCCGACGTCAAGGCCACCTACAGCATGCTGTCCCAGGTCACCTATCCGCTGGCCGAGGCCGGCTACTACGTGATGCCGGTGGCACTGGTGGATGAAACCTTCCGCCAGAACGGCCTGACCACGCCGGCCGATATCCACCAGCTGCCCACGGCCAAGCTGAACGAGATCTTCGGCGCCGACGCCGGCCTGTACGTGACCGTCAGCGACTACGGCACCCGCTACATGGTGCTGAGCAGCGCGACCATCGTCACCGCAAGCGCCAAACTGGTCGACCTGAAGACCGGTGCCACCTTGTGGACCGGCAGCGCCACGGCCTCCAGCGAGGAAGGCAAGCAGAACCAGGGAGGCCTGATCGGCATGCTGGTGGCGGCGGCCATCAACCAGATCATCAGCAGCGTGCAGGATGACGCCGGCTACCCGATCGCCGGGATGACCAGCGCGCGCCTGCTGACGCCCTATCCGAATGGCGGCATCCTCTACGGGCCACGTTCGCCGAAGTACGGCACAGACTGACACGAGGTACAGGCGGCCCAAGGGCCGCCTTTCTTTCGCCGCTCGGAAATCTCCTTGATGCCGTGCAGGCCAGTTACCCGAACCGCCGCTGAATAACAGGCATGAAAAAGGCGACCCTAAGGTCGCCATTTTCATGAGCCGCGAGCCGGTCAGATGCCGTACTGGGCGCGGTAGGCCTCGACCGCCGGCAGGTGCTGCTTGAGCTGCGGGTCGTCAGCCAGGAACTCCAGCACCTGGGTCAGCGAGACGATGCTCACGACCGGGATGCCGAAGTCGCGTTCGACTTCCTGGATCGCCGACAGCTCGCCATTGCCGCGCTCTTCACGGTTCAGCGCGATCAGCACGCCGGCGGCCTTGGCCTGCTGGGCGTTGATGATCTGCATGACCTCGCGGATCGCGGTGCCGGCGGTGATCACATCGTCGATGATCAGCACGTCACCGGCCAGCGGGGCGCCGACCAGGCTGCCGCCCTCGCCGTGATCCTTGGCCTCTTTGCGGTTGAAGCACCACGGCACGTCGAGCTGATGTTGTTCGGCCAGGGCCACGGCAGTGGCCGCCGCCAGGGGAATGCCCTTGTAGGCCGGGCCGAACAGCACGTCGAAGGGGATCTTGCTGTCGACGATGGCCGCCGCGTAGCAACGCCCCAGCTGGGCCAGCGCGGAACCTGTATTGAACAGGCCGGCATTGAAGAAGTACGGGCTGGTACGCCCCGATTTCAGGGTGAACTCACCGAAGCGCAGAACGCCGCGATCGATGGCAAAACGGATGAAGTCGCGCTGATACGGCTGCATGAAAGGTCCCGGACACCACGGATTTAGCTAAATGTGTTGAGCTCGGGTATCATACACGCACGAGATTTTTGGGGCCATTTATGCGGATCATCAGTGTGAACGTAAATGGCATTCAGGCTGCGGCCGAGCGTGGATTGCTCAGCTGGTTGCAAGCCCAGAATGCCGACGTCATCTGCCTTCAGGATACCCGCGCCTCGGCCTTTGAACTCGACGACCCAGCTTTCCAGCTCGATGGCTATTTCCTTTACGCCTGCGACGCGGAGGTGCCCACCCAAGGTGGCGTGGCACTGTACTCGCGCATGCAGCCCAAGGCAGTCATCACCGGCCTGGGCTTCGAGACAGCCGATCGCTACGGGCGTTATCTGCAAGCAGATTTCGACAAAGTCAGTATTGCCAGCCTGCTGCTGCCTTCGGGCATGCACGGCGACGAAGACCTGAACCAGAAGTTCAAGTTGATGGACGACTTCGCCAAGTACCTGGACAAGCAGCGTCGCAAGCGTCGCGAATACATCTACTGCGGCTCGTTCTACGTGGCGCAGCAGAAGCTCGACATCAAGAACTGGCGCGACAGCCAGCAGTCGGTCGGTTTCCTGCCGCCGGAACGCGCCTGGATGGACGCCATCGTCGGCGACATGGGCTATGTCGACGCCCTGCGCGAAGTCAGCCGTGAAGGCGACCAGTACAGCTGGTGGCCGGACAACGAGCAGGCCGAGATGCTCAACCTGGGTTACCGGTTCGACTACCAGATCCTCACCCCAGGCCTGCGCCGCTTCGTGCGCAACGCCCGCCTGCCACGCCAGCCGCGCTTCTCCCAGCATGCGCCGCTGATCGTGGACTACGACTGGACGCTGACCATCTGAGGATGGCGCACACAAAAAAGCCGACCCATGGGGTCGGCTTTTTTGTACCTATCTGATCGGTCGCCAGATCCAGGGATAGCGATACGGCTTCCCTTCGTTGGCCCTGACTGCCGCCAGGATGATCAGGATCAGCACCGCCACCATCAGCGCGGCGAACAGCACGATACCGATGAACACGAACATCAACAGCAAGCAGACGAACCCGGCGAGGGTCACGCTGATCTGAAAGTTCAGCGCCTCCTTGCCCTGGGCATCGATGAACGGATCCTGCTCACGCTTGAGGTGCCACAGCACCAGCGGGCCAAGCAGATGCCCAAGGGGCATCACCAGACCCAGCAGCGCGGACAGGTGGCAGAGCATCGCCCACTGCCGGACATCGGCGCTGGGCGGGGTGATCGGCAAGTCCACATCGCTCATGTTGCGCACCTTCCTGGCGTGTCGTCAGTCGGCCAGCGCGGCCTGCTGCAGTTCGAAGATCTCGGTCATGCCCTTCTGCGCCAGCGCCAGCATGGCGTTGAAGTCTTCTGGCTGGAACGGCGCGCCTTCGGCGGTGCCCTGCACTTCGATGAAGCCACCGGCGCTGGTCATGACCACGTTCAGGTCGGTCTCGGCGGCGGAGTCCTCGAGATAGTCGAGGTCGAGCACGGCCTCGCCCTGGTACATGCCCACCGACACCGCGGCGATCATGTGCTTGAGCGGGTTGCCGCCCTTGAGGCCGCCACGCTTCTTGATCACCGCCAGGGCGTCGCACAGGGCGACCATGGCGCCGGTGATCGAGGCGGTACGGGTACCGCCGTCAGCCTGGATCACGTCGCAGTCGACGTACAGGGTGATGTCGCCGAGCTTGCTCATGTCCAGCGCGGCGCGCAGGGAGCGGCCGATCAGGCGCTGGATTTCGAGGGTGCGGCCACCTTGCTTGCCGCGGCTGGCCTCACGCTGGTTACGTTCGCCGGTCGAACGCGGCAGCATGCCGTATTCGGCGGTGAGCCAGCCTTGGCCCTGACCTTTGAGGAAGCGGGGAACACCATTCTCGACGCTGACCGTGCAGATGACCTTGGTGTCACCGAACTCGACCAGTACCGATCCCTCGGCGTGCTTGGTGTAGTTGCGGGTAATGCGGATCGAGCGGAGCTGATCGGCGGCGCGACCACTTGGACGTTTCATCTGGGATACCTGTACCGGGACTTTGAATCTGCCGAGCATTATAGAGCCCGCCGCCCGCCGAAGGCACGCCTGTCGTCGTACCCGCGCAGCCTGTCACCTTTTCCGACAAGCCCGAGGAGGGTCGGTAGCATGGGTGGATTGGGCGCCCGGGCCGCACTGCGCTACAATCCTGCGCCTTGCAGCCGACAGGCTCCCCGTTCACCTGAATACGCGAGGTACTCCCCATGGTGCATAGCATGACCGCTTTTGCTCGTGTCGAGCGCGCTGGCAGCCAAGGCACCCTGGTCTGGGAGCTGCGTTCGGTCAACCACCGCTATCTCGAACCCCACCTGCGCCTGCCCGAAGCGCTGCGCGACCTTGAAGGCGCGGTACGCGAGGGCCTGCGCCAGGGCCTGTCCCGCGGCAAGGTCGAGTGCACCCTGCGCCTGAGCGAGGACAACGCCGGCAAGCCGTTGCAGGTCGACCGCGAGCGCGCCGCGCAGCTGGTCGCCGCCGCCGAGACCGTCGCCGGCCTGATCAAGCAGCCGGCCCCGCTCAACCCGCTGGAAGTGCTGGCCTGGCCAGGTGTGCTGGTGGCCGACGCCAGCGATCCGCAGGCGCTCAATGCCGAAGCCGTTGCCCTGTTCGACGAGGCGCTGGCCGAACTCAAGGCGGGCCGTCAGCGTGAAGGCGCCGAGCTCGCCAGGCTGATCAACGAGCGCCTGGACAGCATGGCCGGCGAAGTCGCTACCTTGCGCACCCTCGTGCCGCAGATGCTGGCCGCGCAACGGCAGAAGGTCCTCGATCGTTTCGGCGACATGAAGGCCGAGCTCGACCCGCAGCGCCTGGAGCAGGAAATGGTCCTGCTGGCGCAGAAGAGCGATGTCGCCGAAGAGCTTGACCGCCTCAGCACCCACGTCACCGAGGTGCGCCGGGTGCTCAAGTCCGGCGGCGCCGCCGGCCGGCGCCTGGACTTCCTGATGCAGGAGCTCAACCGCGAAGCCAACACCCTTGGCTCCAAGGCCTTCGACCCGCGCAGCACGCAAGCGGCGGTCAACCTGAAGGTGCTGATCGAACAGATGCGTGAACAAGTACAGAATATCGAGTAAGGCCACCCCTACCATGAATCACAGCAGCGGCACCCTCTACATCGTTTCGGCCCCGTCCGGCGCCGGCAAGACCAGCCTTGTCACGGCCCTGGTCAAGGACGACGCCAACGTGCGCGTCTCGGTCTCCCACACCACCCGCGCCATGCGTCCGGGCGAGGAGCACGGGGTGAACTACCACTTCGTCGTCCACGAGCAGTTCAAGGCATTGATCGCCCAGGGCGACTTCCTCGAGCACGCCGAAGTGTTCGGCAACTTCTACGGCACGTCGCGCAGCGCGCTGCAGGAAACCCTCGACCAGGGCTACGACCTGATCCTGGAGATCGACTGGCAAGGCGCCCAGCAGGTACGCAAGCTGATGCCCGAGGCGCGTTCGATCTTCATCCTGCCGCCTAGCCAGGAGGCCTTGCGCCAACGGCTGGATGGTCGTGGCCAGGACAGCGAGGAGATCATTGCCGGACGCATGAAGGAAGCGGTCAGCGAGATGGTGCACTACGACGAGTATGAGTACGTCATCATCAATGACGACTTCGGCGTGGCGCTGGAGGAATTGAAGGCGGTGTTCGCCTCGAATCGCCTGTTGCTGAAAAAACAGCAGGCGCGGCATGGTGAGTTGCTCAAGCAGCTGATCGGCTGAAGACCGCCGGGGCCTCTGCGAGGCCCTATCCGACCGGTCCGGCGCCCCGGCAAGGCCGCTCCTACAGGTACGGTGCAGAGTCTGAAGCTGCGCTGTACCTGTGGGAGCGGCCTTGTGTCGCGATAGGGGCGCAGAGCGCCCCCATGCGTCAGTCCTGCAACTGAATGGTCGCCTGCTGACGCAGGGTCGCCCCCAGGAAATACGCCGGCGCCCGCAGCCGCGACAGCATCATCAGCACGATCCCCAGTGCCGAGATGATCGCCGCGATCACGAACACCAGCCCCAGCCCGCCCACATGCGAGCCGCTGCCGAAGTCCGGCGAAGCGCTGTCGATCGCCGTGCGCACGAAGATCACCGACAGGATCACCCCACCCACCAGCGGGCAGACGCCGCGCATGAGGAAGTGGCGCACGCTGTCGAACAGGCTGCGGCGGAAGTACCACACGCAAGCGAACGCAGTCAGCGAGTAATAGAAGCAGATCATCATGCCCAGGGCGGTGATGGTGTCTGCCAGCACGTTCTCGCTCAAGGTACGCATGGTCACGTAGAACAGCGCAGCGGCAATGCCGGCACAGATGGTCGCGTAGCGCGGTGTCTGCGAGCGCGGGCAGACCGTGGCGAAGCGCTGCGGCACGGCGCCGTAGTAACCCATGGCGAGCAGGGTGCGCGCCGGCGAGACGAAGGTCGACTGCAGCGAGGCGGCGGTGCTGGCCAGCACCGCGATCGACATCAGGATTGCCAGCGGTCCCATGACCGGGCCGGCCAGGTGGGCGAACACGTTCTCCTGGATGCGTGGGTTGCCCAGGCCCAATCCATCCTCGCTGATCCCGGCGAACTGCAGGGTGGCGATGGCGGTGAGCAGATACAGGCCAAGGATCAGCAACACCGTCCAGGTAGCGGCCTTGCCCGGCACCTCTTCGCTACCGATCGACTCCTCGCTGACGGTCAGACACACATCCCAACCCCAGAAGATGAAGATCGACAACGATAGGCCGGCCGCGAATGCCGAGAACGACTCGACGCCGAACGGGTTGAACCAGGCAAGATCGAATGCCAGCGGTGGTGGCGCCGTGGTTTCGCCGAAGGCGGCGAACGCGAAGCCGATCAACACCAGCAACTGCAAGGCCACCAGGCCGTACTGCACGGTCATGGTGGTGGCCATGCCGCGACAGCAGATCCACACCGCCAGGGCGATGAACACGCAACAGGTGGTGACGTTGACCAGCAGGTTGTCCGCCAGCGCCGCCAGCTCCTGGTTGCCGGTGATCTGGGCCAGGAACAGGTAGAAGAAGTCCACCGCCACGCCCGCGAGGTTGGACAGCACGATGGTGGTGGCGACCACCAGCCCCCAGCCGCCGATCCAGCCGATCATCGGACCGAAGGCCCGGGCCGACCAGGTGAAGGAGGTGCCGCTGTCGGGCTCGGCGGAGTTCAGCTCGCGGTAGCCCAGGGCCACCAGCAGCATCGGCAGGAAGCCGACGATGAACACCGCCGGCAGGTGGGCGCCGACTTCGCGCACGGTCGGGCCAAGCGCGCCGGTCAGGGTGTAGACCGGCGCGATGGTGGAAATGCCCAGCACGACGCTGGCCAGCAGACCGAGACGGCCCTTGGCCAGGCCCTTGCTGCGCTGGGTGTTGCCCGAGTCGGACGCCACGTCGGGTGGGCGTCCGGCTTCTGTGTATTCATTCATGAGTCTGTGCCGTAACTATTGGAATTGTTCTCACAGGCCCGCCGTAGTGGGCCCGCTTTCACTCATTGAAAGCTCGTGGTGGGGCACGGTCATCCTGGACCTTCGGCTAACGTCAGCGTGTTTCCTGACGCACACCCTCCCGAGCAGCATGGGCAATGCAAGCCTCGCGGAACGCCTCGAACAGGCGCAGCGAAACCGGGTTTTCGGCGAAACGCCATTCAGGGTGCCACTGCACGCCGACTACAAAGCCCGGCGCATCAGGCATCGACACCGCTTCGACCAGGCCATCCGGGGCCCGTGCCTCGACGCGCAGGCCCGGGGCCAGGCGGTCGATACCCTGGCTGTGCAGCGAGTTGACCTCGAACTGCGCCGCCAGGCCCAGGCGCTCGAACAACCCGCCCGCGGTGACCGCGACGGGATGACGAGGGCCGTATTGCACCTCCAGGGGCGCGTCCTCAGGTTCGCGGTGGTCCAGGTAGCCGGGCAGTTCCTGCACGCGCTGGTGCAGGCTGCCGCCAAGGGCCACGTTCAGTTCCTGGAAGCCACGGCAGATGCACAACACCGGCACACCGGCGGCAATGGCCGCCTGCAGCAGCGGCAAGGTCAGGCGATCACGTGCAAGATCGTGCCGGGTACCTTCCGCGCTGGGGGCGCCATTGTAATGATGCGGCTCGACATTTGAAGGCGAACCGGTAAAAAGAATGCCATCGAGCCGGGCCAGCAGCGCCCGGGTGTCGCTGCCGCCATCACGCGCCGGCAGGATCAGCGGCAGCCCGGCAAAGCCCGCGGCCTCGACATACTTGTCGCCCACCGTGTGCGACGAGTTCTTTCCCACCTGCTGGCGGCAGGCGCTGACACCGATCAAGGGGACCGCAAATGCGCTCATGGGCTTACACCGTGTGCAGGTACCAGTTGTACTCGAGGTCGGAGATCGACACTTCGAACTCGGCCAGCTCGCTCTCCTTGCAGGCCACGAAGATGTCGATGTAGTCCGGGCTGATGTATTGGTTAAGGACTTCGCTGTCATCCAGCGCGCGCAGGGCGTCGCGCAGGTTGTTCGGCAGGCTCTGTTCCAGCTGTTCGTACGAGTTGCCTTCGATCGGCGCGTCCGGCTCGACCTTGTTGGTCAGGCCATGGTGGATGCCGGCGAGGATCGCCGCGAGCATCAGGTACGGGTTGGCGTCGGCACCGGCCACGCGGTGCTCGATGCGCACGTTCTCACTGCTGTCGGTCGGCACGCGGACCGCGACGGTGCGGTTGTCCAGGCCCCAGCTCGGCGCATTGGGCACGTAGAACTGGGCGCCGAAGCGGCGGTAGGAGTTGATGTTCGGGCACAGGAACGCCATCGATGCCGGCATGGTCTCCAGCACGCCGCCGATGGCGTGGCGCAGGGTCTCGCTCTGCAGCGGGTCGTCATTGGTAAAGATGTTCTTGCCGGTCTTCTTGTCCAGCAGCGAGATGTGCACGTGCAGACCGTTGCCTGCCTGGCCCGGATAGGGCTTGGCCATGAAGGTGGAGTCCATCTCATGGTCGTAGGCGACGTTCTTGATCAGGCGCTTGAGCAGGATCGCATAGTCGCAGGCCTTCAGCGGGTCGGCGACGTGGTGCAGGTTGACCTCGAACTGCGCCGGGGCGCTTTCCTTGACGATGGCGTCGGCGGGCAGGCCCTGCTCCTTGGCGGCTTCGAGCATGTCCTGCAGGCAGTCGGCATATTCGTCGAGGTCGTCGATCAGGTACACCTGGGTCGACTGCGGGCGCTTGCCCGAAATCGGCGAGCGCGGCGGCTGCGGACGGCCGTTGAGGTTGTCCTGGTCGATCAGGTAGAACTCCAGCTCGAACGCGGCGCAGATATCCAGGCCCAGGTCGTCGAACCGGCTCACCACCTGGCGCAGGACCTCGCGCGGATCGGCGAAGAACGGCGCGCCATCCAGCTCATGCATGGTCATCAGCAACTGCGCGGTCGGACGCTTCTGCCAAGGCTCGTCGCAGAGCGTGCCCGGAATCGGGAAACAGATACGGTCGGCGTCGCCGATGTCCAGGCCAAGGCCGGTGCTTTCGACGGTCGAGCCGTTGATGTCCAGGGCGAAGAGCGAGGCCGGCAGGTTGATGCCTTTCTCGTACACCTTGTGCAGGCTGGCGCGTTCGATGCGCTTGCCGCGCACCACCCCGTTCATGTCGGAGATCAGCAGGTCGACGTACTGGGTATCCGGATGGGCATCCAGGAACTCATTCATCTCGCGGGAAGAACTGGCGCACGGGGAGACCGACGTCATGGCTGTACATCCTTTGATTCGCAGCGGCGATGTGGGGAACTGCGGATGACGCCTCGAAAGGCGACGATGGTGCTGCTGTTGTTCTTTTCACTGGCCCATCGTGGGGGGCTGGTTGCCGACCGGCTGCATTGATTCCCGGGGGCCGTTTCACTATAAAATGGCCCCAACGCAACAGACATTGGCATTTCGGCAAGCAGAGCGTGCATCGATGCAATATCAGATCAACCATGCGGACCTCGCCCTGGTCCTGGCGCTGGAGCGCGGCCGGTCCCTGGCCAAGGCCGCCGAACTGCTCAAGGTCGACGTTTCCACGGTCTTCCGTTCGATCCGCCGGCTGGAATCGGCACTGGGCACTGCGCTGTTCGTCAAGAGCCGCAAGGGCTACCTGCCCACCGACACCGCCCAGGCCCTGGCCGAGCAGGCCGAGCGCGCCGAACAGGCGCTGGACGCGGCGCGCATCGCCCTGACCAGCGGCGAGCAGGTGGTCAGCGGCACCGTGCGCCTGACCTGCACCGAGGCGGTGCTGCACAGCCTGCTGCTGCCGGCGCTGGCCGAGTTCATGCCCAACTACCCGGCGCTATCGCTGGAAATGGGCACCTCCAACACCTTTGCCAACCTCAGCCGCCGCGATGCCGACATCGCCCTGCGCCTGACCAACACGCCGCCGGAACACCTCGTGGGCCGCTGCCTGGGCTCGACCTCCTACGTGGTCTGCGGCCTGCCGGTGCTGCGCGAGCGCCTGCAGGAATCGGCCGCCAGCGTGCCATGGATCGCCCCCGACGACTCCATGCAGGACCACGCCACGGTGGTCTGGCGCAACCAGCATCACCCGGGACTGATTCCGCGCTACCAGTGCAGCGGCATGTCGACCATCGCCCAACTGGTGACCACCGGCCTGGGCGTGGCGGCACTGCCTGACTACATGGTCCACGACTTGCCCGGCGTCGAGGCGCTGAGCGGCCCGCTGCCCGGCTGCGACACCCAGCTGTGGCTGCTGACCCGCCCCGATTGCCGTGCCCTGCGCTCGGTGCAGACGCTGTTCGAGGAGCTGACCCCGCGCCTGCGCGACGCAATGTTGCGTTAACGCGTCAGGGGCGGTTGTGTCGGCGATGGACGGCAGGCTATTGTCGGGCATCGGCGGTTGGCCCCAGTCGTCTGGATCCGCCCTATCGCGGGGCAAGCCCGCTCCCACGTTGCCCGTTTCGGGAACACATTGGTGGGAGCGGGCTTGCCCCGCGATAGAGGCGCCACAGGCACACCCGACAAAACAGCCCTTCCCTATTGGCTGGTGATTTTTTAAACTATCGAGTCCGCCTGCCCATTCTGGGCGCACGCCTACCGCATTTGCTACTGAGGAAGACCATGGCCCGCGTAACTGTTGAAGACTGCCTGGAACACGTGGATAACCGCTTTGAGCTGGTCATGCTCTCGACCAAGCGCGCCCGCCAGCTGGCTACCGGCGGCAAAGAGCCACGCGTTGCGTGGGAAAACGACAAGCCGACCGTCGTCGCCCTGCGTGAAATCGCCGAAGGCATCGTCACGCCAGAGTTCATCGCCGCCGAAGAGATCGTCACCGAGGATCCGGTATTCGCCGCGTTCGAGGACGAGAACAACGAGGCCGTCTGATTGATGCCCAGTCGACACCGTGCGGCGCAAGGCCCTCTTCTTCAGCAAGAGGTGAAACCATGCCGGGTATAGAAGCCCTCGCCGAACGGCTGTCGACTTACCTGGGCCCCGAACAGGTCAACCTGGTTCGCCGGGCCTACTTCTACGCCGAGCAGGCCCACGATGGCCAGCGCCGCCGCAGCGGCGAGCCCTACGTGACCCATCCGCTGGCGGTAGCCAGCATTCTCGCCGACATGCACATGGACCATCAGAGCCTGATGGCGGCCATGCTGCACGACGTGATCGAAGATACCGGCATCGCCAAGGAAGCCTTGAGCCAGCAATTCGGCGAGACCGTCGCCGAGCTGGTCGACGGGGTCAGCAAGCTGACCCAGATGAACTTCGAGACCAAGGCCGAGGCGCAGGCTGAGAACTTCCAGAAGATGGCCATGGCCATGGCACGCGACATCCGCGTGATCCTGGTCAAGCTGGCCGACCGCCTGCACAACATGCGCACCCTGGAAGTGCTGTCCGGCGAAAAACGCCGACGCATCGCCAAGGAAACCCTCGAGATCTACGCCCCCATCGCCAACCGCCTGGGGATGCACACCGTGCGCGTCGAGTTCGAGGACCTCGGTTTCAAGGCCATGCACCCGATGCGTTCGTCGCTGATCCACCGGGCGGTCAAGAGCGCGCGGGGCAACCGCAAGGAAATCGTCGCCAAGATCGAGACCTCGCTGGCCAACTGCCTGGCCGCCGATGGCATCCAGGGCGAGGTCAGCGGCCGGCAGAAACACCTCTATGGCATCTACAAGAAGATGCGCGGCAAGCGTCGCGCCTTCACCGAGATCATGGACGTGTACGCCTTCCGCATCATCGTCGACAAGGTCGACACCTGCTACCGCGTGCTCGGCGCCGTACACAACCTGTACAAGCCACTGCCGGGCCGGTTCAAGGACTACATCGCGATCCCCAAGGCCAACGGCTACCAGTCGTTGCACACCACGCTGTTCGGCATGCACGGCGTGCCCATCGAGATCCAGATCCGCACTCGCGAAATGGAAGAGATGGCCAACAACGGCATTGCCGCGCACTGGCTGTACAAGTCCAACGAGGAAGAGCAGCCCAAGGGCAGCCACGCCCGCGCCCGCCAGTGGGTCAAGGGCATCCTCGAGCTGCAGCAGCGCGCCGGCAACTCGCTGGAGTTCATCGAGAGCGTGAAGATCGACCTGTTCCCGGACGAGGTCTACGTCTTCACCCCCAAAGGCCGGATCATGGAGCTGCCCAAGGGCTCCACCGCCGTCGACTTCGCCTACGCGGTGCACACCGACGTCGGCAACAGCTGCATCGCCTGCCGCATCAACCGCCGCCTGGCGCCGCTGTCCGAGCCGCTGCAGAGCGGCTCCACCGTCGAGATCGTCAGCGCTCCGGGCGCCCGGCCGAACCCGGCCTGGCTCAACTTCGTGGTCACCGGCAAGGCCCGCACGCACATTCGTCATGCCCTCAAGCAACAGCGCCGCTCCGAGTCCATCAGCCTCGGCGAGCGCCTGCTGAACAAGGTGCTGACCGGCTTCGACAGCAGCCTGGAGAAGATCCCCCAGGAGCGCATCCAGTCGATCCTCGCCGAGTACCGCCTGGAACTGCTCGAGGACCTGCTCGAGGACATCGGCCTGGGCAACCGCATGGCCTACGTGGTCGCCCGCCGCCTGCTGTCCGCCGAAGGCGAGCAACTGCCGGCACCGGAAGGCCCGCTGGCGATCCGCGGTACCGAGGGCCTGGTGCTCAGCTACGCCAAGTGCTGCACCCCGATCCCGGGCGACCCTATCGTCGGCCACCTGTCGGCCGGCAAAGGCATGGTCGTGCACCTGGAAGACTGCCGCAACATCAGTGAAGTCCGCCACAACCCGGAGAAGTGCCTGCAGCTCTCCTGGGCCAAGGACATCACCGGCGAGTTCAACGTCGAGCTGCGCGTCGAGCTGGAACACCAGCGCGGCCTGATCGCGCTGCTGGCCAGCAGCGTCAACGCCGCCGACGGCAACATCGAGAAAATCAGCATGGACGAACGCGACGGCCGTATCAGCGTGGTCCAACTGGTGGTCAGCGTGCACGACCGTGTGCACCTGGCCCGCGTGATCAAGAAGCTGCGCACCTTGACCGGCGTGGTCCGCATCACCCGGATGCGTGCGTAGTCCGCCAACCGCAAGGAGTCATCATGAGCAAGACCGTCATCACCAGCGACAAGGCCCCTGCCGCCATCGGCACCTACTCGCAAGCGATCAAGGCTGGCAACACCGTGTACATGTCGGGCCAGATCCCGCTCGATCCGAAGACCATGGAACTGGTCGAAGGCTTCGAAGCCCAGACCGTCCAGGTGTTCGAGAACCTGAAGTCGGTGGCCGAAGCCGCTGGCGGTTCGTTCAAGGACATCGTCAAGCTGAACATCTTCCTCACCGACCTGAGCCACTTCGCCAAGGTCAACGAAATCATGGGCCGTTACTTCGAACAGCCTTACCCGGCCCGCGCCGCCATCGGCGTCGCCGCGCTGCCGAAGGGTGCCCAGGTCGAGATGGACGCCATCCTGGTCCTCGAGTGATGCTCCCGGTGACGGGCATCAAGCCCGTCACCACCCTCTCCTGCCCCAAGGTTTCCCCCATGCGCCACGCATTGCCTATCGCGCTGGCAGCCCTGCTCCTGGGCGGCTGCGCCAGCCACAAACCCGAAGACTTCAACGGCACCTGGATCAACCAGGCCGCCATCGACGCCGCCCGCAAAGGCACCAGCCTGCGCCAGGCTCTCGACGCCCAGGGCCCGGTGTTCGAGTGGAAGATCGACGTCAAGAACCAGCAGGCCAGCTTCAGCAATGGCTTCGAGGCTGCCGACGGGCGCCTGAGCGCCAACGAGAAAGACTGGCAGGTCAGCTTCGAAGGTGGCCTGGTCGAACAGCTCAAGCTCGACGGCGACGAGTTGCTGGCGATCGACCCGTCCGGTCACCAGCAAACCTTCGTGCGCAGCGAAGGCCCACAGAACACGCCGCTGGGTGGCAGCTTCGAGAAGGCGCTGTACCAGCAATACCTGGGCGGCGACTGGAAGATCGTCGAAGGCCAGGGCAAGGGCGCAGTGGTGCGTTTCAGCGACACCGGCAACGTTACCGGCCTGCCTGGCCCTGACCGCTTCGCCCTGTGCCTGGCGGGCGACTGCGCGACCATGGGCGATGGCAACGACAGCCTGTGGCTGGAGCGCAACCAGCGTGGCGCGCCATGGATCTTCAAGCGCGACGGCGACACCTTGGAGATCTTCCAGGCGGTGAACCGCGCCCAGCCGGATGAAATGCCGCAACTGGCCGCCGGTGCGCGGCAGTGGGTGCTGGAAAAGGATTAGCCAACATCGCGGGGCAAGCCCGCTCCCACGATATGCGTGGGAGCGGGCTTGCCCCGCGATAGGGCCGGTAGTCTCAACCACGCCCTTGCAGAATGGCGGCATACCCCTCTTTGTAACTCGGATACATCGGCACCCATCCCAACGCCCGCGCCCGCGCATTGCTGCAGCGCTTGCTGCCAGTGCGCCGCACCCGCTGCTCATCCGACCACTGGGTAACGCCCAGGTACTCACGTAGCCAGGCGACCACCTCGGCCAGCGGCGCCGGGTCGTCATCGACACCGATATAACAATCGTCCAGCGCAACGCCGCGGGCATCGGCCTGCAACAGGTGCGCGATCAGGCAGGCGGCATCCTCGGCATGGATGCGGTTGCCGTACAACGGCGGCTCCTCGGCCACGCGATAACCTTGGCGCACCTGGCTCAGCAACCATTCGCGCCCCGGTCCATAGATACCGGTCAGGCGCACGATCGTCGCGGGAATGCCGCTGCCCAGCGCCAGCCGCTCGGCCTCGAGCATCACCTTGCCGGAATAGCCCTCGGGCTGCGTGGCTGCCGCTTCGGCAATCCATTCACCATCCTGCTGCGCATACACGCTGCTACTGGACACGAACACCAAACGTCGCGGCCGCTGCCCTTTCGCCGCCAGCCATCCCAGCACATGGCGCAGACCTTCGACATAGGCCGCCTGGTAGCCGGCTGCATCGTGCTGGCTGGCCGCCACGCAATACACCAGGTAATCAGGCCCCTGCTCAGGCCAGGCGCTCGGTATCTGCGGCTCGGCCAGATCGGCGGCGATCGGCCGAACCCCTTCGGGCAACTGATCGACCGAACGGCGCAAGCCGCTGACCTGCCAGCCTTGAGCAAGCAGTTGGCGGGCAAGGCGGCTGCCTACATCACCGCAACCCACGATCAAAGCTGAAACGTCTGACATACCAAACCTCCTAATGCGAAAGGCACAGGCTATCGGGTTCGCGCGATAAACGGCTATACCAAGGTCAAAAAAAGCAACAGTATTACTTTTGTTAACAAGAATTACTTGCAATAATGGCGACCCTGTCTGTTCTCGGCCTGTTTCGAGGCCTTGAAGAACTCAACCCATTTCTCTTCATCAGGTCCGGCCAGCATGACACGTACTCAACCTTCCGCTTCGCCAACCCCATCGCGCGCCTGGCGCGCCATTGCCGCGCTGATGTTCAGCCTGGTACTGGCCCCGGCAGCCATGGCCGAAGAGCCTGTCGCCGCCACCCCGGCACCCGCCGCTGCCACTGCCGCCGCCCCGGCCACGCCTGCCGCCGACGGCCAGGCCCCGGTTGCCGCACCAGCCGACGCGACTGCGCCGGTGGAAGGCCAGGCACCGGCCGACGAGAACGTGCAGGCGATGGTCGAAGACACCTCGCTGGGCATGGCCCACGACCTGTCCCCATGGGGCATGTACAAGAACGCCGACGTGGTGGTGAAAGCCGTGATGATCGGCCTGGCCATCGCCTCGATCATCACCTGGACCATCTGGATCGCCAAGGGCTTCGAGCTGATGGGCGCCAAGCGCCGCCTGCGTGGCGAGATCGCCGCCCTGAAGCGTTCGGTGAGCCTGAAAGAGGCCAGCGAGGTGTCGAACAAGGAAGGCACCCTGGCCCACATCCTGGTGCATGACGCCCTCGAAGAAATGCGCCTGTCGGCCAATGCCCGCGAGAAGGAAGGCATCAAGGAACGCGTCAGCTTCCGCCTGGAGCGCCTGGTGGCCGCCAGCGGTCGAACCATGAGCAGCGGCACCGGCGTGCTGGCTACCATCGGCTCCACCGCACCGTTCGTCGGTCTGTTCGGCACCGTGTGGGGCATCATGAACAGCTTCATCGGCATCGCCAAGACCCAGACCACCAACCTCGCCGTGGTCGCCCCAGGTATCGCCGAAGCCCTGCTGGCCACCGCCCTGGGCCTGGTCGCCGCGATTCCGGCCGTGGTCATCTACAACGTCTTCGCCCGCTCCATCGCCGGCTACAAGGCACAGGTGTCCGACGCCTCCGCCCAGGTCCTGCTGCTGGTCAGCCGCGATCTGGACCACCAGGGCAGCGAGCGCGCCGCCCCGCACATGGTGAAAGTGGGGTAAGCCATGGGCCTGCATCTCAACGAAGGTGGCGACGACCTCGCCGAAAACCACGAAATCAACGTCACCCCGTTCATCGACGTGATGCTGGTGCTGCTGATCATCTTCATGGTCGCGGCCCCCCTGGCCACGGTCGACATCAAGGTCGACCTGCCCGCCTCGACCGCGAAGCCCGCGCCGAGGCCCGAGAAGCCGGTGTTCGTCAGCGTCAAGGCCGACAAGAAGCTCTACCTCGGCGACGACGAGGTGGCCCAGCGCGACCAGCTTGGCGCCATGCTCGACGCCAAGACCAAGGGCGACAAGGAAACCACTATCTTCTTCCAGGCTGACAAGGGCGTCGATTACGGCGACCTGATGGAAGTGATGAACACCATGCGTGCCGCCGGCTACCTCAAGGTCGGCCTGGTCGGACTCGAGACGGCAGCCAAGAAATGACGAAAACGCGCTCAAACATGGCGCGCTACGGTGGCAGCCTGGCGATCGTGCTGGGCGTGCACGCGGTCGCCGTGCTGCTGACGCTCAACTGGTCGGTGCCCCAGGCCCTCGAGTTGCCGCCGGCAGCGATGATGGTCGAGCTGGCACCGCTGCCCGAGCCCGCGCCGCCGCCGCCACCCAAGGCCGCCCCGAAACCGCCGACGCCGGTCGAGGAACCGCCGCTGCCGAAGCTGGCAGAGGCGCCAAAGCCGAAGATCGCCATCCCCAAGCCGCCCAAGCCCAAGGCCAAGCCACAGCCGCCCAAGCCCGAGAAGAAGCTTGAGCCGCCGAAGGACGAGCCGCCGGCCAAGGACGACGTCGCGGACACGCCGCCGAGCAACACGCCACCGCAGAAGTCGGCGGCGCCGCAGCCGAGCATCGCGTCCAACAGCAATGCCCTGCCGAGCTGGCAGAGCGATCTGCTGCGCCACTTGGCCAAGTACAAGAAGTACCCCGAGGACGCTCGCCGTCGCGGACTGCAGGGCATAAACCGCCTGCGCTTCGTCGTCGACGCCGAAGGCAAGGTGGTCTCGTACGCGCTGGCCGGCGGTTCCGGCAGTGCGGCGCTGGACCGGGCCACGCTGGAGATGATCCGCCGTGCCGGCACGGTGCCAAAGCCTCCGGCGGAGTTGTTGAACAATGGCACGATCGAAGTCGTTGCGCCGTTCGTCTATTCGCTGGACCGACGCTGACGTTTTTGTTTCTGTCACAAAACGGCAAGTCTGATAACGTGCGTCTATCGATTGCAGCCGCTATGCTGGGGCCGCAACTTCATGGACGCACGTTATGACCCTCACCGAACTTCGCTACATCGTCACCCTCGCGCAAGAGCAGCACTTCGGCCACGCGGCCGAGCGTTGCCACGTCAGCCAGCCGACCCTGTCGGTGGGCGTGAAGAAGCTCGAGGACGAACTCGGCGTGCTGATCTTCGAGCGCAGCAAGAGCGCCGTACGCCTCACGCCGGTCGGCGAGAGCATCGTTGCCCAGGCGCAGAAGGTGCTGGAGCAGGCCCAGGGCATCCGCGAGCTGGCCCAGGCCGGCAAGAACCAGCTGACCGCGCCGCTCAAGGTCGGCGCCATCTACACCGTCGGCCCCTATCTGTTCCCGCACCTGATCCCGCAGCTGCACCGCGTGGCGCCGCAGATGCCGCTGTACATCGAAGAAAACTTCACCCACGTGCTGCGCGAAAAGCTGCGCAACGGCGAACTGGACGCGGTGATCATCGCCCTGCCGTTCAACGAGGCCGATGTGCTGACCTTGCCGCTGTATGACGAGCCGTTCTGCGCCTTGATGCCGGCCGACCACCCCTGGACCGCCAAGGACACCATCGACACCGCCATGCTCAACGACAAGAGCTTGCTGCTGCTGGGCGAGGGCCACTGCTTCCGCGACCAGGTGCTCGAGGCCTGCCCGACGCTGAACAAGGGCGGCGAGGGCTCCAAGCACACCACGGTCGAGTCCAGCTCGCTGGAAACCATCCGCCACATGGTCGCATCGGGCCTGGGCGTGTCGATCCTGCCGCTGTCGGCGGTGCACAGCCATCATTACGCGCCGGGCGTCATCGAAGTCCGCCCGCTGACCGCGCCCGCACCGTTCCGCACCGTGGCCATCGCTTGGCGCGCCAGCTTCCCGCGGCCGAAGGCCATCGAGATCCTCGCCGACTCGATCCGCCTCTGCTCGGTGGCCAAGCCGCCGGTGGAACAAACGGTCTGAGCCCATGACCGAGCTGTCGAACGTCCCGGTCACCACGCTCAAGGGCGTAGGCGATGCCATGGCGGAGAAACTCGCCAAGGTCGGCCTGGAGAACCTGCAGGACCTGCTGTTCCACCTGCCGCTGCGCTACCAGGACCGCACCCGCGTGGTGCCCATCGGCCAACTGCGTCCGGGCCAGGACGCGGTGATCGAGGGCGTGGTCAGCGGGGCCGACGTGACCATGGGCAAGCGCCGCAGCCTGGTGGTGCGCCTGGGCGACGGCAGCGGCACGCTGAGCCTGCGCTTCTACCATTTCAGCAATGCGCAGAAGGAGGGCCTCAAGCGTGGCACCCACCTGCGCTGCTATGGTGAAGCCCGCCCCGGCGCCTCGGGGCTGGAGATCTACCACCCGGAATACCGGGCGCTGAACGGCGACGAAGCCCCGCCGCCGGTCGAACAGACGCTGACACCGATCTACCCGACCACCGAAGGCCTGACCCAGCAGCGCCTGCGCCTGCTCTGCCAGCAGAGCCTCGGCCTGCTCGGCCCGCGCAGCCTGCCCGACTGGCTGCCCGACGAGTTGGCCCGCGACTATCAGCTGGCGCCGCTGAGTGACGCCATCCGCTACCTGCACAACCCGCCGGCCGACGCCGATCTCGACGAACTCGCCGAGGGCCATCACTGGGCCCAGCACCGCCTGGCCTTCGAGGAGCTGCTGACCCACCAGCTGTCGCAACAGCGCCTGCGCGAAAGCCAGCGTGCCCTGCGCGCGCCGGTACTGCCCAAGGCTACGCGCCTGCCGGCACAGTACCTGGCCAACCTCGGCTTCAGCCCGACCGGCGCCCAGCAGCGGGTCGGCAACGAAATTGCCTACGATCTCAGCCAGCACGAGCCAATGATGCGCCTGGTGCAGGGCGACGTGGGCGCCGGCAAGACCGTGGTCGCCGCGCTGGCCGCCCTGCAGGCTCTGGAAGCGGGTTACCAGGTCGCCCTGATGGCGCCCACCGAGATCCTCGCCGAACAGCACTACATCACCTTCAAGCGCTGGCTCGAACCGATGGGCATCGAGGTGGCATGGCTGGCCGGCAAGCTCAAGGGCAAGGCGCGCGCCAGCGCCCTGGAGCAGATCGCCAATGGTGCGCCCATGGTGGTCGGCACCCACGCACTGTTCCAGGACGAGGTGCAGTTCAAGCACCTGGCCCTGGCGATCATCGACGAACAGCACCGTTTCGGCGTGCAGCAGCGCCTGGCCCTGCGCAAGAAGGGCGTCATGGGCCAGCTGTGCCCGCACCAGCTGATCATGACCGCCACACCAATCCCGCGCACCCTGGCGATGAGCGCCTATGCCGACCTGGACACCTCGATCCTCGACGAGCTGCCGCCCGGGCGCACCCCGGTGAACACCGTGCTGGTCGCCGACAGCCGTCGCTTCGAGGTGGTCGAGCGGGTCCGCGCAGCCTGCGCCGAAGGCCGCCAGGCCTATTGGGTGTGCACCCTGATCGAAGAATCCGAGGAACTGACCTGCCAGGCTGCCGAGAGCACCTTCGAGGAGCTGGGCAGCGCCCTGGGCGAGCTGCGCGTGGGCCTGATCCACGGGCGCATGAAGCCTGCGGAAAAGGCCGCGGTGATGGCCGAGTTCAAGGCCGGCGACCTGCAACTGCTGGTGGCCACCACGGTGATCGAGGTCGGCGTCGACGTGCCCAATGCCAGCCTTATGATCATCGAGAACCCCGAGCGCCTGGGCCTGGCCCAGCTGCACCAGTTGCGCGGCCGCGTCGGTCGGGGCAGCGCGGTGAGCCACTGCGTGCTGCTCTACCATCCACCGCTGTCGCAGATCGGCCGTGAGCGCCTGGGCATCATGCGGGAAACCAACGACGGATTCGTCATAGCAGAGAAGGACCTGGAGTTGCGTGGTCCCGGCGAGATGCTCGGGACCCGCCAGACCGGCCTGCTGCAGTTCAAGGTCGCTGACCTGATGCGCGACGCCGACCTGCTGCCGGCCGTGCGCGACGCCGCCCAGGCCCTGCTGGCACGCTGGCCCGACCACGTCAGCCCGTTGCTCGACCGCTGGCTGCGCCACGGTCAACAATATGGCCAGGTGTGACGCCCGTCCCATAATGGATCCAGCTTGGCGGCCAGGCTGGTTATACTTCGCGTTTAAAGAATGATTGGATACAGGCCATGACTGAAGTTGCCCTGGATACCGCAACCCTACACGCACCGTCTGTCATCCGGCTGTTGCTCGACAAGCTCGGCGTCAGCTTCCGCGAGGTGCCCGAGCACCCGGGGCTGCCGGCCGCCTCGCGGGTGCAGGCCGTGCTGCTCGATGACGAGATCGGTGCCTTGATGTTGCTGTTCCCGCAAAGCCAGTTGCTGGACCTCAAGCGCCTCGAGGAACTGACCGGCCGCAAGCTCAAGGCCGTGCCGCTGGAGCGCCTGAAGCAGATGCTCGACAAGCATCACCTCAAGGCGCTGCCGGCGATCCCCGCCCTGACCAGCTCGCCGTGCCAGTACGAAAAGAGCCTGCTCGACAACGAGACGCTGCTGATCCAGTCCGGCGAAACCGGCCTGCTCCTGGAAATCGGCAGAACCGCCTTCAAGAAGATGCTGCTCAAGGCCAGCGCCAGCACGTTCGGCCAGCAGATCAGCGATATTCGCCTCAGTTTCGACCAGTTGGACGGCCCTCCCAAGGAAGTCATCCGCGCGGTCCAGGCATTCACCGCCCGTCGCATCCAGCAACGCCTGGAACAGACCATCGAGATTCCACCGCTGGCCGACACCGCGCAAAAGATCATCAAGCTGCGCGTCGATCCCAATGCCAGCATCGACGACATCACCGGCGTGGTGGAAACCGACCCGGCCCTGGCTGCGCAAGTGGTCAGCTGGGCTGCCTCCCCGTACTACGCCTCACCCGGCAAGATTCGCTCGGTGGAAGACGCCATCGTCCGCGTGCTGGGCTTCGACCTGGTGATCAACCTGGCCTTGGGCCTGGCGTTGGGCAAGACCCTGAGCCTGCCCAAGGACCACCCGCAGCAGGCCACGCCATACTGGCAACAGTCGATCTACACCGCCGCGGTGATCGAGGGCCTGACGCGCGCCATGCCACGTGCCGAGCGCCCGGAAGCGGGCCTGACCTACCTGGCCGGCCTGCTGCACAACTTCGGCTACCTGCTGCTGGCCCACGTCTTCCCGCCGCATTTCTCGCTGATCTGCCGTCACCTGGAAGTCAACCCGCACTTGTGCCACAGCTATGTGGAACAGCACCTGCTGGGAATCAGCCGGGAACAGATCGGGGCCTGGCTGATGAAGCTGTGGGACATGCCCGATGAGCTGTCCACGGCCCTGCGTTTCCAGCACGATCCGGCATACGACGGCGATTATGCGGCGTTTCCCAACCTGGTGTGCCTGGCGACGCGGCTGCTGCGCGCCCGGGGGATCGGCTCGGGGCCCAAGGACGAGATCCCGGATGCCCTGCTCGAGCGCCTGGGGCTGACCCGGGAAAAGGCCGAAGAGGTGGTGAACAAGGTGCTGGAGGCCGAGGCCCTGCTGCGCGAGCTGGCGTCGCAGTTCCACGCGCCGCATTCGCATTAAGATCACCCTGTAGGAGCGGCCTTGCGTCGCGAAAGGGGCGCGCAGCGTCCCCAGATCCGAGCCACCATCGAAATTGCTGGGGGCTGCTGCGTGCCCCCTTTCGCGACGCAAGGCCGCTCCCACAAGGGGACAGCTCCCTGCGGGTATCGCCTGCGCCTGGGGCTCAGGCCTTCTTCTTCGGCTTCAGGTACTTCATCAAGCCCTGGAACCAGATCACCAGCGCCGGATTGCCCTTGATCTGGATGTTCTTCTCCTGGATCCCCTGCATGAACGCCAGCTGCTTGTTACCGGCTTGCAGTGTGGCAAAGCCATAGGCAGCGTCCTTGAAGGCGATGGCGAAGGCCGGCTGCGGGTGCAGGCCGCCCTTGCTGCTGATGCGCAGGTCCTTGACGATGAAGTGCCGGGCGACCTTGCCGTCGAGCGTCTGCATCTGGAAGACCAGGTCCTTGTCCTGCAGCTGCTGCTGGAACGCCGGGTTGTTGCGGCTGGCCTTGGCCATCAGCAACCCCATGGCCCAGAGAAGAAAGCGAAACTTCATCAACACGCCTCGAATGAAAAGTGACTGAGTCGCGCAGTTTATCCGTTTATCGCCCTGTTTATGCAAGTTCGCCGCATTTGCTTACCAGAAACGCAACGGGCGCCTCCAGGCGCCCGTAGGGTGAAGCTGTCCGGTCACTTTTTCTTGGTAGCCTTGACCGGTTCGTTGACGCTGTCGCGCAAGCCCTTGCCAGGTTTGAAGGCGACAGTGTTGCTAGCCTTGATCTTGACCGGCTCGCCGGTTTGCGGGTTCTTGCCGGTGCGGGCGCCACGGTGGCGTTTTTCGAAAGTTCCGAAACCGACCAGGGTGACGGTTGGGCTCGTTTCCTTACCGTTTTTATCCTTATCCTTCTTGCCAAGCTCGGTAGTTATGCTGTCGAGAATCGCGTTCAGGACAGTGTTGGCCTTTTCCTTGGTCAGATCGGCCTTTTCGGCGATGACGGCGGCGAGTTCTGGTTTACGCATAGTGAAGCCTCTTTGACGGGATTTCTTGTTGTTATGCCGTGCTGCCGAAGGGAGCAGCGTTCAAGGCACCGCAGGCTCTAGGCTGCGGCAGACGCCAGTGAGGATGGCACGCCGACAGGGGCCGCGCCAGTATCTGGGCGGCCATTGTCGCGGCAAGAACAGGATAATTCCGACAGAACGTCCGCTATTTACGCCATCAAGGGCGGCAACTGGCGATTCAGCGCCAGTTTCTCCATGACCGCGCCGCCGGTCAGGGCATAGCCCAGCAGCTGGCCATCGGCGCCGTGGCAGAGCACTTTCAGATCCGCGCCGCTGCCCTCGACCACCCAGCTGCCATCGTGGCCGGGCGGCACCGGGGATACCACCAGGGGACAGGCCGGGGTCTTCACCGTGACCGGCATCGGGCCGTAGGCCACCGCGGTCGGGTTGCCGGCCAGGGTCTGGGCCAGGGCACGGGCGCAGGTCATCAGCGGCATGACGTACAGCAGGTTGATGCCATCGACCTCGGCGCAGTCGCCCAGGGCGAAGATGTTGGCGTGGGAGGTGCGCAGCTGGCGGTCCACCACCACCCCACGGTTGACCTGCAACCCCGCCGCTGCCGCCAGGTCGGTGCGCGGGCGCAGGCCGATGGCCGATACCACCAGGTCACAGGGAATCACGCTGCCATCGGACAGGTGCGCATCGAGCGCCTCGCCTGCGCGTTGCAGACGGGTCAGCACCGGACCGAGATGGAAGCGCACGCCCAGCCCTTCCAGCCCCGCCTGCACGGCTGCGGCGGCAGCCGGGTGCAGCAGGGTCGGCATCACCTGCTCACAGGGGGCGACGACCTGGCACTGCAGGCCGCCGAGGCTGAGGTCGTTGGCGAATTCGCAACCGATCAGGCCGGCCCCGAGGATCAGCACCCGCTGCTTGCCCGCGGCGGCGGCGCGAAAGCGTGCGTAGTCCTCCAAGTCGTTGATCGGGAAGATCAGCTCGCCCGCATCGCCTTCGACCGGCACCTGCACGGTCTGCGCGCCCCAGGCCAGCACCAGGTCGCGGTATTCCACCGCCTCCTCGCCAATCCACAGGCGCTTGTGGCCTGGGTCGATGCCGCTGATGCGGGTGTGGGTACGAATCTCGGCCTTGAGCTGCTCGGCCATGGCACCCGGTTCGGCCATGCACAGGCCGTCGGCGTCCTTCTGCTTGGCGAAGCCGGTGGACAGCATGGGCTTGGAGTAGGAGCGACCGTCGTCGGCGGTGATCAGCAACAGCGGCGTGTCGCCGTCGAGCTTGCGAAACTCTCGCGCCAGGTTGTAGCCGGCAAGGCCGGTACCGATGATCACCACGGGGGACGTCATGTCGTGTATTCCTTCTTCAAGCCAGGGTTGTGATCAGCCGATGGCGATCATTTCGAAATCACTCTTGCCCACGCCGCAATCAGGGCACAGCCAGTCTTCCGGTACATCCTCCCAGCGCGTGCCTGGGGCGATGCCGTCGTCCGGCCAGCCTTGGGCCTCGTCGTAGATCAGGCCACAGACAATACATTGCCACTTCTTCATTTACTGCTGTTCCTCGTCAGGCTACAGGGTGCGTTGCAATTGATGGCATAGGCGCGGGGCAAGCCCGCGAGGAGACCACCGTGCAATCTCTGGTCGGCTTTTGTACTGGCCCTGCTGGCAGTATGCAAGCCACGATGGCAAACATGCTAAGCTCGCCGCCTCTCTGGCCTGTATCAAGCATACCGACGTGCCGTACGAAACCCCGCAAGCAGCCGCTGTCGCGTGGCTGGCGTATCCGCAGCTGGCGACCTCCCTCGACCAGCCGACCCTGGGCTGGCTGTTCGACGAAGGCTCCCTGACCCGTCGCCTGACCCGTCTCTCCCACGACCACTTCAGCGTCACCCCCCTGTTCGAGGGCTGGCAGCCCCTGCGCGACGACGAATGCGCCGCCTTGGGCCTTGCCCTCGGCGCGCAGGGCTGGGTCCGCGAGGTCTACCTGCGCGGCCATGGCCAGCCGTGGGTGTTTGCCCGTAGCGTGGCCAGCCGCACGGCGCTGGAACGCGGTGGGTTGGACCTGGAGACCCTGGGCAGCCGCTCGCTGGGCGAACTGCTGTTCTGCGACCAGGCGTTCGTCCGCCATCCGATCGAAGTGTGCAGTTATCCACAGGGCTGGCTGCCCGTGGAGGTCGCCAGCGCCGGGTTGTGGGGACGCCGCTCGCGCTTCGAGCGCGACGGCCTCGACCTGCTGGTGGCCGAGGTGTTCCTGCCCGCCCTGTGGCATGCGGCCAAGGAGGAGAACCGCTGATGTACCTGCAACTGCTCAAATCGCTCAACCGCGTGCACCCACGAGCCTGGGACTTCATCCAGCTGAGCCGCATGGACCGCCCGATCGGCATCTACCTGCTGCTGTGGCCGACGCTGTCGGCGGTATGGATCGCCGGCAACGGCTCGCCGACCCTGGCCAACGTGCTGATCTTCGGCCTCGGCGTGGTACTGATGCGCGCCGCCGGTTGCTGCATCAACGATTTCGCCGACCGCAAGGTGGACGGCCACGTCAAGCGCACCGCCGACCGGCCACTGGCCAGCGGCCGGGTGAAACCCCGCGAAGCGCTGGTGCTGTTCGCCCTGCTGGTGGGGGTGAGCTTCCTGCTGGTGCTGTGCACCAACGCCACCACGGTGTGGCTGTCGTTCGGCGCGGTCGCCCTGGCGTTCTGCTACCCGTTCATGAAGCGCTATACCTACTATCCGCAGGTGGTGCTGGGCGCCGCGTATTCCTGGGGTATCCCGATGGCCTTCACCGCCGCAGGCGGCGAGCTGCCGGCCAGCGCCTGGCTGCTGTACATCGCCAACCTGCTGTGGACCGTGGGCTACGACACCTACTACGCCATGGTCGACCGCGACGACGACCTGAAGATCGGCGTGAAATCCACCGCCATCCTGTTCGGCGAGGCCGACCGGGTGATCATCCTGACCTTGCAGTTGCTGTCGCTGGGCTGCCTGCTGCTGGCGGGCAACCGTTTCGAGCTGGGTGGCTGGTTCCACCTGGGGCTGTTGGCGGCGGCGGTATGCTTTGCCTGGGAGTTCTGGTCGACGCGCAAGCTGGATCGGGAGTCTTGCTTCAAGGCGTTTCTGCACAACCATTGGGCGGGGATGCTGATCTTTGGCGGGGTGGTACTGGATTACGCGTTACGCTGAAAACCTTTGCAGCCATCTCGCCGGCAAGCCGGCTTCCACAGTACTGCGTGTGCCCTTGTGGGAGCCGGCTTTCCAGCGAAAGGGTCGCAGCGATCTCAGGGCTTGGCGACGTGCCAGACGTCCTTCATGCCATCGCCGGTGGTCTCCCCGGCCTTCTTGTCCTTGATGAAGGTGTACAACGGCTTGCCTTTGTAGGCCCATTGGCTGCTTCCATCATCACGCGTCACTACTGTCCAATCCCCTTCAGCCTTGGCTTCGGTCTCAGCCTTCAAAGGCGGCCAGTTGGTCGCGCAATCACCATTACAAACAGACTTGCCTGTCGTATCCTTGTCGAACGTGTAAAGAGTCATCCCCTTCTTATCAACCAACCTGCCATCCTTCTCATCAGCCTGATGATGAGCCGACGCCACCCCCGGCACTGCCAGCGCAGCGCAAAGGGCCATCCAGCTCAGCGTATGTCGTGTCATTGGAATCACCATTGTTTCGGGGTTGGATTGAATGTCCACACCGCCTTCGCGGCCCCCTGAAGCCTAGTCCAGTCACGCAATGTCGCCAGAACGGCCAATGTCCTGTCACACAGCTGCAATAATTCCGTTATCTAATGCGGGCCAAGACACCGTTCCTGGGAGAGGTAATTGAGCATGGTTGGCAGAAACATTCTGATCGTTGACGACGAAGCGCCTATCCGCGAGATGATCGCCGTTGCATTGGAAATGGCCGGCTATGACTGCCTCGAGGCCGAGAACTCGCAACAGGCCCACGCCATCATCGTCGACCGCAAGCCGGACCTGATCCTGCTCGACTGGATGCTGCCGGGCACCTCGGGCATCGAGCTGGCCCGCCGCCTCAAGCGCGACGAGCTGACCGGCGACATCCCGATCATCATGCTCACCGCCAAGGGTGAGGAGGACAACAAGATCCAGGGCCTGGAGGTCGGCGCCGATGACTACATCACCAAGCCGTTCTCACCCCGCGAGCTGGTGGCACGCCTGAAGGCCGTGCTGCGCCGCACCGGCCCGAGCGACAGCGAGGCGCCAATCGAAGTCGGTGGCCTGCTGCTCGACCCGATCAGTCACCGCGTGACCATCGACGGCAAGCCGGCCGAGATGGGTCCTACCGAGTACCGCCTGCTGCAGTTCTTCATGACCCACCAGGAGCGCGCCTACACCCGTGGCCAGCTGCTCGACCAGGTCTGGGGCGGCAACGTCTACGTCGAGGAGCGCACCGTCGACGTGCATATCCGTCGCCTGCGCAAGGCGCTGGGTGAAGCCTATGAAAATCTGGTACAAACCGTCCGCGGCACCGGCTATCGCTTCTCGACCAAGAGCTGATCGAAGCCCCGGCGCCCGCTGTACAAGGACTGTCAATTGAACCAGAACTGGCACGCGACCCTGATTCGCCACATGCTCCTGCTGATCACCGTCTGCCTGATCGGCGGGCTGGTCAGCGGCTACTACGGCTGGAGCCTGGCCATCGGCCTGGCCCTGTACCTGGGCTGGACGCTGAAGCAGCTGCTGCGCCTGCACGACTGGCTGCGCAACCACCAGCCCGACGAGGCGCCACCCGACGGCTATGGCCTGTGGGGCGAGGTGTTCGACAGCATCTACCACCTGCAGCGCCGCGACCAGCGCGTGCGCGGCCGCCTGCAGGCGGTGATCGACCGGGTCCAGGAATCCACCGCCGCCCTGCGCGACGCGGTGATCATGCTCGACAGCGAAGGCAACCTGGAGTGGTGGAACCGCGCCGCCGAGACCCTGCTGGGCTTCAAGACGCCGCAGGACGGCGGCCAGCCGGTGACCAACCTGGTCCGCCACCCGCGCTTCAAGGAGTACTTCGAGTCGGACAACTACGCCGAGCCACTGGAGATTCCGTCGCCAATCAACGACCGGCTGCGCGTACAACTGCACCTGACCCGCTACGGCAACAACGAACACCTGATGCTGGTGCGCGACGTGACCCGTATCCACCAGCTGGAACAGATGCGCAAGGACTTCGTCGCCAACGTTTCCCACGAGCTGCGCACGCCGCTGACGGTGATCACCGGTTACCTGGAGACGCTGCTGGACAATGTCGAGGACGTGAACCCGCGCTGGAACCGCGCCCTGCAGCAGATGAGCGCGCAAGGCTCGCGCATGCAGACCCTGCTCAACGACCTGCTGCTGCTGGCCAAGCTCGAGGCCACCGACTACCCCTCCGACAACCAGCCAGTGCTGGTCGACACCCTGCTCGGCGCCATCAAGAACGACGCCCAGGCCCTGTCGGGCCCGCGTAACCAGCGCATCAGCCTGGAGGCGACGCACGGCATTCGTCTAAAGGGCAGTGAGTCGGAGCTGCGCAGCGCGTTCTCCAACCTGGTGTTCAACGCGGTCAAGTACACCCAGGACGAAGGCAATATCCGCATCCGCTGGTGGGCCGACGAACAGGGCGCGCACCTGAGCGTGCAGGACTCGGGGGTGGGGATCGAGGCCAAGCATCTGCCACGCCTGACCGAACGCTTCTACCGGGTCGACTCCAGCCGAGCGTCGAACACCGGCGGCACCGGGTTGGGGCTGGCAATCGTCAAGCATGTGCTGATGCGCCATCGCGGGCGGCTGGAAATCAGCAGCGTGCCGGGGCATGGCAGCACCTTTACCTGCCACTTTGCGCCGGCGCAATTGGTCGCAAACAAAGCCTGACAGTACCGGGGCTGCTTTGCAGCCCTTTGCTTTTACGGCTCCAGCCGCTACATTGGATCCCCCGTGCCAGCCATCGCTGGCACTTTTTTTCTCTCCATTGCAAAGACGGACCCCGTAAAAACTCCATCATGGACCCTTCCCCTGGTATCAGCCTCACCTCGTTGTTCGCCGATTTCGGCATGATTCTCTTCGCCTTGTTCCTGGTGCTGCTCAACGGCTTCTTCGTTGCCGCCGAGTTCGCCATGGTCAAGCTGCGCTCCACCCGGGTCGAAGCCATCGCCGAGCTGCACGGCTGGCGTGGCAGCATCCTGCGCAAGGTGCACAACCAGCTCGACGCCTACCTGTCGGCCTGCCAGCTGGGCATCACCCTCGCCTCCCTGGGCCTGGGCTGGGTCGGCGAGCCGGCCTTCGCCCACCTGCTCGAGCCGCTGCTGGCTGCCGTGGGCGTGGACAGCCCGGAGCTGGTCAAGGCGATCTCGTTCTTCGTCGCCTTCTTCGTGATCTCCTACCTGCACATCGTCGTCGGCGAGCTGGCACCCAAGTCCTGGGCGATCCGCAAGCCCGAGCTGCTGTCGCTGTGGACGGCCGTGCCGCTGTACCTGTTCTACTGGGCGATGTACCCGGCCATCTACCTGCTCAACGCCAGTGCCAACACCATCCTGCGCATCGCAGGCCAAGGCGAGCCCGGGCCGCACCACGAGCACCACTACAGCCGCGAGGAGCTCAAGCTGATCCTGCACTCCAGCCGCGGCCAGGATCCGAGCGACCAGGGCATGCGCGTGCTAGCCTCGGCCGTGGAGATGGGCGAGCTGGAGGTGGTCGACTGGGCCAACTCCCGCGAGGACATGGTCAGCATCGACGCCCATGCGCCGCTGAAGGAAATCCTCGCCCTGCTGCGCCGCCACAAGTTCAGCCGCTACCCGTTGTATGACGCCGAGCGCGAGGAATTCACCGGCCTGCTGCACATCAAGGACCTGCTGCTGGAGCTGGCCGAGCTGGACCACCTGCCCGAGACCATCGACCTTGAAGACCTCGCCCGCCCGCTGGAGCGCGTGTCGCGGCACATGCCGCTGTCCCAGTTGCTGGAGCAGTTCCGCAAGGGCGGCGCGCACTTCGTGCTGGTGGAGGAAGCCGATGGCAAGGTGATCGGCTACCTGACCATGGAAGACGTGCTGGAAGTACTGGTCGGCGATATCCAGGACGAACACCGCAAGACCGAGCGCGGCATCCTCGCCTACCAACCCGGCAAGCTGCTGGTACGCGGTGATACGCCGCTGTTCAAGGTCGAGCGCCTGCTGGGTGTCGACCTGGACCATATCGAAGCGGAAACCCTGGCTGGCCTGGTCTACGAGACCCTCAAGCGCGTGCCCGAGGAAGAGGAAGTACTGGAGGTCGAAGGCCTGCGCATCATCATCAAGAAGATGAAAGGACCGAAGATCGTGCTGGCCAAGGTGCTCAAGCTCGATTGATCCTTTGGGGCCGCTTTGCGGCCCCAAAAGCCTCAAGGGTTGCCGGCAGTGAAATCCGGCAACCCGTTAATCGGTCGGTCGAACTGGTACGGTATCGACTCCAGCGCCAATCCCACATTGCGCTGCACCACGAAATGCAGGTGCGGCCCGCTGCTGTTGCCGGTGTTGCCCGATTTTGCAAGCGCCTGTCCCTGGGCCACCCGCTGCCCCTCGCCCACCACCACCGAACCACGCATCAGGTGCAGGTACACGCCCATGGTGCCGTCAGGGTGCAGGATCCTGACGAAATTGCCCGCCGGGTTGTTGCCCCGCCCGCTCTGGTTGTTCTCGATCTTCACCACCACCCCACCCCGCGCCGCGATAATCGGTGTGCCCTCGGGCATGGCGATGTCCATGGCGTAGCGGCCCTTGGGCCCGAAATGGCTGAACCGGCCATTGGGGCCCTGGCTCAGGCGAAACGGTCCGCCCTTCCAGGGAAAGGGATAGCGATAGCCCTGCGGGCGCTGCCCCGGGTCGCCCATGGCATAGCGAAACTGGGTGTCGTACCTGAGGCTGCCCCCCTGGCGGGCCTGGACCACACTGAGCACCTGGGTCGAGCGCGGTGGCACCAGGCGCCGGACGATACGCGGGGCATTACCGCCCTGGGCATTGGCCAGGCGCTCCACACGCAGTTCCACCTCCATGGGTACGAACAGTTCATTGCGAGCGACAAAGCGCACGCCACCGGCAAAGGGCTCGGTTTTCAGGCGAACCTGGCCATCCAGGCGCTCGACCATGGGCTCACGAAACACGAAGGCCTTGGCCCCGGGGCTCGGGCGATCGGAATAGGAGACCACGCCGAAGGTGTCGGTGGTCTTGTAGACGGTCATGGCCAGGCTCGACGCCGAGGCCATGAGCAAGGCACAGAACAGCAGCAGGCGGGCGGGCGGCATGGTAGTGGCTTTTTGACAGTTGTGTTCTGTCGAAGCCTAGCAGCCGAATTTGAGAGGGATATGACAGTTGGTCGGGATGCTGGCGGTGTGACGTGGGAGCGGGCAAGCCCGCTCCCACGCGCGGCTCAAGCGGCGATCAGGCCCCAGGCGTGAAGTGCTTCTGCGCCGTCCCGCGAGCAATCAGCCGCGACAGGTAGTCGAGCTTCTGCGCATCCTGGTCGACGAACTTGAAGGTCAGTTGCAGCCAGTCGCTCTCGGGTTTGGGCTCCAGCGCCGCAATGGCGTGCAGGTAGCCGTTCAGCCGCGCCGTTTCGGCGTTCTCGCCTTGCTCCAGGTCCAGCACTGCGCCTTCGAGCACCTGTGGCAGGTTGGCGCTGCGACGCACCACCAGCAGGGCTTCCTTGAGGCTGAGGGCCTTGATTACGCACGGCTGGGGGCCGCTGGCCAGGCGCAGTTGGCCCTGGCCACGACCGCTCTGCGCCGAGGGGGCGGCAGCCTTGGGCGTCGGTGCGTTGATCAGCGGCTTGGCGAGCGCGGCGGCAGGCGCCGGTGCCGCGACCTTGGCCGCTTCCGGACGACCGCCGGTCAGGGCGCTGAGCGAGTCGTTGGCGAACGCCGAGTTGACTCGCGCCGGCGCGCTGGACATCAGGCTGTCGAGCTTGCCGATCTTGGTCAGCGACTTCTTCACCTTGGTCAGCAACTGCTCGTTGGTGAACGGCTTGCCGACGAAGTCGGACACACCGGCCTGGATGGCCTGGATCACGTTTTCCTTGTCACCACGGCTGGTCACCATGATGAACTGCATGGTCTTCATCTCTTCCTGCTGGCGGCACCAGGTCAGCAGTTCGAGGCCGGACATCTCCGGCATCTCCCAGTCGCACAGGACCAGGTCGAAACGTTCCTTGCTCAGCATGGCCATGGCCTTGCGGCCGTTGACCGCGTCCTCGATCACCATGCCGGGGAAGGCATTGCGCAGGCACTTCCTCACCAGATCGCGGATGAACGGGGCATCGTCCACGACCAGCACATTCACTTTACTCATCGATATTCCTCTTGAATCCCGGCTAGCATACCGCCGACTGATGGCCATTTGCCAAACCACTGGTCACGCCGGGACTTCTCACACGGTTCGCGGGTGCCTGCTGGTGCTCGACCGCAAACGAAAACGCCCGGCGGTTGCCGGGCGTTCATGCTCGGGAGCAATCCTATTTATCGTCCGGTTCAGCCGGAACATTAGCGATTTCGCCCTCATCGAACGCTTCGCCCTGCACCTCGGCCTTCATGCGCTTGAGGCCCATGTGGCGCACGTCGGTGCCGCGCACCAGGTAGATCACCAGCTCCGAGATATTGCGCGCGTGATCGCCAATGCGCTCCAGCGAACGCAGGGCCCAGATCACGCTGAGCACGCGGGAGATCGAGCGCGGGTCCTCCATCATGTAGGTGACCAGCTCGCGCAGCGCGGTCTTGTATTCACGGTCGATGGTCTTGTCGTACTGCGCCACCGACAGCGCCAGGTCGGCATCGAAACGGGCGAAGGCGTCCAGCGCGTCGCGAACCATGTTGCGCACCTGGTCGCCGATGTGGCGCACTTCGACGTAGCCGCGCGGCGACTCGCCTTCCTCGCACAGCTGGATGGCGCGGCGGGCGATCTTGGTCGACTCGTCGCCGATGCGCTCCAGGTCGATCACCGACTTGGAGATGCTGATGATCAGGCGCAGGTCGGAGGCCGCCGGCTGGCGACGGGCGAGGATGCGCACGCACTCCTCGTCGATGTTGCGCTCCATCTGGTTGATCTGCTCATCGACCTCGCGCACCTGCTGGGCCAGGCCCGAGTCGGCCTCGATCAGCGCGGTGACGGCGTCGTTCACCTGTTTCTCGACCAGCCCGCCCATGGCCAGCAGGTGGCTGCGCACCTCCTCGAGTTCGGCGTTGAACTGCTGGGAGATGTGGTGGGTAAGGCTTTCTTTGTTGATCATCGTTTCGCTCCGCGAAGCAGCTGCAAGCTTCTAGTCGTTCGTATCGTTCCCTGGCAAGAAGAATCCATTGTGGGAGCCTGCCCCCACGGGTCACCCCCTAGCCATAGCGACCGGTGATGTAGTCTTCGGTCTGCTTCTTCGCCGGGTTGGTGAACAGGGTGTCGGTGTCACCGAATTCGACCAGTTTGCCCATGTACATGAACGCGGTGTAGTCCGAAACGCGGGCTGCCTGCTGCATGTTGTGGGTCACGATGACGATGGTGTACTTGGATTTCAGTTCGTAGATCAGCTCCTCGACCTTCAGGGTCGAGATCGGGTCCAGCGCCGAGCACGGTTCGTCGAGCAGCAGCACTTCAGGCTCCACGGCGATGGTGCGGGCAATCACCAGACGCTGCTGCTGACCACCGGACAGGCCCAGGGCCGAGTCGTGCAGGCGATCCTTGACCTCATCCCACAGCGCCGCGCCCTTCAGCGCCCACTCGACGGCTTCGTCGAGCACACGCTTCTTGTTGATGCCCTGGATGCGCAAGCCATAGACCACGTTCTCGTAAATGGTCTTGGGGAACGGGTTGGGCTTCTGGAACACCATGCCCACGCGACGGCGCAGCTCGGCCACGTCCTCGCCCTTGCGGTAGATGTTGCTGCCGTACAGGTTGATGGCGCCTTCCACGCGGCAGCCGTCGACCAGGTCGTTCATGCGGTTGAACGTCCGCAGCAGGGTGGACTTGCCGCAGCCGGACGGCCCGATGAAGGCTGTCACGCGCTGCTTGGGGATGTTCATGCTGACGTCGAACAGCGCTTGCTTGTCGCCGTAGAACAGGGAAAGCCCGGGAACTTCGATGGCCACGGTCTCTTCGGCCAGGCGCAGGCTCTGCTTGTCGCGGCCCAGGGCCGACATGTCGATGCCGTGGGCGTGGGATTCATGCTGCATGGTCAACTCCATACGCTATCAATTCGTTTCAAAGGGCCGCCCGCTGTTCGGGCGGCACGCTTGCAATCAGGATCAGTGGTCGAGGGCCTTGTACTTCTCGCGCAGGTGGTTACGGATCCACACCGCCGAGAGGTTGAGGGTGGCGATCACCAGCACCAGCAACAGCGCGGTGGCGTACACCAGTGGCCGCGCGGCCTCGACGTTGGGGCTCTGGAAGCCGACGTCGTAGATGTGGAAGCCCAGGTGCATGATCTTCTGGTCCAGGTGCAGGTACGGGTAGTTGCCGTCCACCGGCAGCGACGGCGCCAGCTTCACCACACCCACCAGCATCAGCGGGGCCACTTCGCCGGCGGCGCGGGCCACGGCGAGGATCATGCCGGTCATCATGGCCGGACTGGCCATCGGCAGGACGATCTTCCACAGGGTCTCGGCCTTGGTCGCGCCCAGGGCCAGCGAGCCCTCGCGCACGGTGCGCGGAATTCGCGCCAGGCCTTCCTCGGTGGCCACGATCACCACCGGTACCGCCAGCAGCGCCAGGGTCAGCGAGGCCCACAGCAGGCCGGGGGTGCCGAGGGTCGGCGCCGGCAGCGACTCGGGGAAGAACAGCCGGTCGATCGAGCCGCCCAGCACGTAGACGAAGAAGCCCAGGCCGAACACGCCATAGACGATCGCCGGAACGCCGGCCAGGTTGTTCACCGCGATGCGGATCAACCGGGTCACCGGGCCCTGCTTGGCATACTCGCGCAAGTAGACCGCGGCCAGCACGCCGAACGGGGTGACGATCACGGCCATGATCAGGGTCATCATCACGGTGCCGAAGATGGCCGGGAAGATACCCCCCTCGGTGTTGGCCTCACGCGGGTCGTCGCTGAGGAACTCCCACACCTTGGCGAAGTAGGCCCCCATCTTGGTCAGGCCGGACATGGCGTTCGGCTGGATGGCGTGGACCACCTTGCTCAGGTTGATCTCCACCTCGCGACCATTGCCGTCGCGCGCTACCAGGCTGTCGCGGGCAAAGGCCTGGTGCAGGCCGGTCAGGCGCTCCTCGATGGCCTTGTAACGGTTGTTCAGCTCGGCACGTTCGGCGTCCATGTCGGCCTGGGCGGCGGCGTCCAGCTTGCCGTCCAGTTCCAGCTTGCGACCGTGCAGGCGCAGGCGCTCGAGGCCATGGTTGATGGCGCCGATATCCTTCTTCTCAAGCTTCACCAGCTGGTCGTTGAGCTCGCTGGCGCGCTTGAGGCGGGCCTGCAGCTCGTTCCAGGCCTCGGGGCCCTGGGCGACCACACGCCCCTCTTCCTTGACGCTGACCAGGTAACCGTAGAAGTTGCCCCACTCACGGCGTTCCAGGGCGATCAGGTCGGCAGGCTTTTGCTGGTCCACCAGCCACTCGCCAACCACCCAGGTGAAGTCACTGCCGTTGAGGTCGCGGTTACCGACCTTGATCAGCTCTCGGGTCATGAACTCCGGGCCCTGCTCGGGCACCGGCAGGCCGGCACCCTTGAGGCGTTCACGCGGTACTTCTTCCTTCTGCACCACTTCACCGATGACCACGTGGTCGGCCTGGCCCGGCACCTTGTAGGTGGCCTGGACCAGGTCGGCCGGCCAGAAGTGGCCCAGGCCGCGCACGGCGATCACGGCCAGCAGGCCGACGGTCATGATGACCGCCATGGCGACCGCGCCACCACTGATCCAGACGCCGGGGGCGCCGCTCTTGAACCAGCCTTTGAGGGAATCCTTTTTCACGGATCTCTACCTTTCTATCAAAGCGACGAGTATTTCTTGCGCAGGCGCTGGCGAATCAGCTCGGCCAGGGTGTTCATCACGAAGGTGAACAGCAGCAGCACGAGGGCGGCGAGGAACAGCACACGATAGTGGCTGCCGCCGACTTCCGATTCGGGCATTTCCACGGCCACGTTGGCGGCCAGGGTGCGCATGCCCTCGAACAGGTTCATCTCCATCACCGGCGTGTTGCCGGTGGCCATCAGCACGATCATGGTCTCGCCCACCGCACGGCCCATGCCGATCATCAGCGCCGAGAAGATGCCCGGGCTGGCAGTGAGAATGACCACGCGGGTCAGGGTCTGCCACGGCGTGGCGCCCAGCGCCAGCGAACCCAGGGTCAGGCTGCGCGGCACGCTGAACACGGCGTCTTCGGCGATGGAATAGATGTTCGGGATGACCGCGAAGCCCATGGCGATACCGACCACCAGGGCGTTGCGCTGGTCGTAGGTGATGCCCAGGTCGTTGCTAATCCACAGGCGCATGTCGCCCTTGAAGAACCAGCTCTCGAGGAACGGGCTCATGTACAGGGCGAACCAACCGATCACCAGGATCACCGGGATCAGGATCGCCGCTTCCCAGCCATCCGGGATGCGCAGGCGGATCGACTCCGGCAGGCGGCTCCAGCCGAAGCCGGCGAGCAGGATGCCGATCGGCATGATCACGAACAGGCTGAACACGCCCGGCAGGTGGCCTTCCAGGTACGGCGCGAGGAACAGGCCGGCGAAGAAGCCGAGGATCACCGTCGGCATCGCTTCCATCAGCTCGATCACCGGCTTGACCTTGCGGCGCATGCCCGGGGCCATGAAGTAGGCGGTGTAGATGGCGGCGGCGATGGCCAGCGGTGCGGCCAGGATCATCGCGTAGAACGCGGCCTTGAGCGTACCGAAGGTCAGCGGCGACAGGCTCAGCTTGGGCTCGAAGTCGGTGTTCGAGGCGGTCGACTGCCAGACGTATTTAGGCTCGTCGTAGTTCTCGTACCAGACCTTGCCCCACAGCGCGCTGAAGGAGATCTCCGGGTGCGGGTTGCGCAGGCTCAGCGGCAGCAGCTTGCCGCCTTCCTCGATGATGATGCGGTTGGCGCGCGGCGACAGGGCCAGCACGCCGGCGCCTTCGGCGACTGGCTCGACCAGCAGGGTGCGGTGTGCGGTGCTGTGAAACACGCCCAGCTTGCCTTCGCTATCCAGGGCGATGAAGCCCTTGCGACGCTCTTCGGCGTCGATCTGCACCACCGGGGCCTTGCCCAGCTGGAAGCTGCGGATCAGCTTGAAGCGCGACTCGCCATCCGGGTCGCGGGCCATGAACCACTGGCTCAGGCCGCCCTTGGAGTCACCGAAGATCAGCGAGATGCCGCCGACCAACTGGGCGGTCGCGGTGATTTCGGCGTTGCCGTCTTCCAGCAGCTTGTAGCGGCCATTGAGGCTCTTGTCGCGCAGGCTGAACACGTCGGCGGTGGCGCGGCCGTTGACCACGTACAACCACTGCTGGCGCGGGTCGATGAAGATGTTCTTCACCACCTCGGTCATCTGCGGCAGCTCGATGCGGTTCTGCTCGATGGTGACCTCGTCGGTCATCATGTTCTCGGTGCGCGACAGTTCGATCACCTGCAGGTGCGCGCCGGTGGAGCCGGCCAGCAGCAACGTGTCGCCATTGACGTTGACGCTGACGTGTTCCAGTGGGCGGCCCTGGTCATCCAGGGTGAACAGGTCCTGACCATAGGGGTAGTCGATACCCGGGTCGATGGTCTTCTTGTTGTCCGGATAGGTGATCTTGTAGGTGTGGTGGAACACCAGCGCCTGGCCGTTGGACAGGCCCAGCACCACCAGCGGACTGCCTGGCTGGTCGCTGCTGATCGAGCTGACCTGGGCGCCCGCGGGCAGCGGCAGGTCGACGCGCTTCAATTCGTTGCCAGTCTTGGTGTCGAAGAACAGCGCCTGGCCCTTGTCGGAAACACGCATGCCCACGAGGTTCTGCTCCTCGAGGGCGATCATCAGGGGTTTGCCGGCGTCCTGCTGCAGCCAGGTCGGCTCCAAGGCCTTTTTGCTGGTCAACTCGGCGCCCTGGAACAGCGGCAGCACCACGTAGGCCAGGTAGAAGAAGATCAGCGTGATCGCTGCCAGCACGGCGAGGCCGCCCACCAGGACGTACCAGCGGGTCAGACGGTCCTTGAGGGCGCGCATGCGGCGCTTGCGTTGCAACTCGGGCGTATTGAAATCAATGCGCACGGGAGGAGAATTTTGGGTCATTGTGGAGTTGGCCAGATCATTCATGCGCACACCCTAGCGGTCCCGTATGACAAAAACATGACAGTGCAGTGACGCAAAAAAGCCCGCCGCTCAGGAGCCCTGGCTTCGGACTAAGGAATTCGTGGAGGAGGCCGGCATTGTGGTCACCGGCCTCGTCCTCAGTTACTTACTTCTTTGCAACGTTACCCGCGTGGGACAGGCCCAGGTCAGCCAGGGTCTTGTCGACCACCTTGGCTGGCAGCGGGATGTAGCCGTCCTTGACGACAACCTGCTGGCCGGCCTGCGACAGCACCAGCTTGACGAACTCGGCTTCCAGCGGGGCCAGAGGCTTGTTCGGCGCCTTGTTGACATAGACGTACAGGAAGCGGGACAGCGGGTAGGTACCGTTCAGGGCATTGGCTTCGTTGTCTTCGACGAAGGTGCCGCCGTCTTTCTTGGCCAGAGGCACGGTCTTGACGCTGGCGGTCTTGTAGCCGATGCCCGAGTAGCCGATGCCGTTCAGCGAGGAGCTGATCGACTGCACGACCGAGGCCGAGCCAGGCTGTTCGTTGACGTTAGGCTTGAAGTCGCCTTTGCACAGGGCTTCTTCCTTGAAGTAGCCGTAGGTGCCCGATACCGAGTTGCGACCGAACAGCTGGATTGGCTTGTTGGCCAGGTCGCCGGTCACGCCGACGTCACCCCAGGTCTTGATCTCGCTCTTGCCACCGCACAGGCGGGTGGAGGAGAAGATGGCGTCGACCTGGGCCATGGTCAGGCCCTTGATCGGGTTGTCCTTGTGCACGAACACGGCCAGGGCGTCGACGGCGACCGGGATGGCGGTCGGCTTGTAGCCGTACTTCTGCTCGAAGGCCTGCAGCTCGACGTCCTTCATCTTGCGGCTCATCGGGCCCAGGTTGGCGGTGCCTTCGGTCAGCGCGGGTGGCGCGGTGGAGGAGCCGGCGGCCTGGATCTGGATGTTTACGTTCGGATATTCCTTCTTGTAGGCCTCGGCCCACAGGGTCATCAGGTTCGCGAGGGTGTCGGAACCGACGCTGGAGAGGTTGCCCGACACACCGGTGGTCTTGGTGTAGGTCGGGATTGCAGGATCGACAGCGGCGACCGCATTGGCGGCAGCGACGCCAGCGGCGGCAAAGGTCAGGGCCGCCATCAAACGCTTCAGTTTCATGCCTTGCTCCTAGCAGGAATATCGTGGGTTGTGAGATGGAACGGGCCCAAGTATCTGCAGGCCGCATGAACACTCTATGACTCGAATATGACAATTGGATGAAAGGCCATCACCGGGAACCGGGATGGCCTTTACAGGATGTTGCAGAGGGGGAATTTAGAGCGGGTGTCAGCGTTTGCGAGCCAGCAAATAGGTGCCCACCAGCAGACCAACGGCACACAGACATGCCACGTAGTAGGCTGGCGCCATCGGGCTGAACTTGAGCAGCGCGGTGACCACCATAGGCGTCAACCCACCGAAGATCGCGTAGGCCAGGTTGTAGGAGAACGACAGGCCGCTGAAGCGCACCACCGGCGGAAACGCCTTGACCATCACGTACGGCACGGCACCGACGATGCCCACGCACAGGCCAGTCAGGGCGTACAGCGGGAACAGCAGGTCCGGACGGGTCGGCAGGCTGTGGTAGAAGGCCCAGGACGACGCCAGCAGCGCCAGGCTGCCGACGATGAACACGCGACCGGCGCCGAAGCGGTCGGCCAGGCTGCCAGCACCGATGCAGCCCAGGCTGAGCAGCACGATGGCCAGGCTGTTGGCCTTGAGCGAATCCGTTGGGCTCACGTGATAGAGGCTTTGCAGCAATGCCGGAGTCATGAGGATGATCACCACGATGCCGGCCGACAGCAGCCAGGTGAGCAACATCGACAGGATGATCGCGCCGCGGTGGTCGCGCAGTACCGCGCGCAGCGGCAGTTCCTCGGCCAGGGCCTTTCGCGCCTGCATCTCGGCAAACACAGGGGTCTCATGCAGCCAGCGGCGCAGGTAGACCGCGAAGAAGCCGAACACCCCGCCCAGGAGGAACGGAATACGCCAGGCGTAGTCCGCCACTTCCTCGGGGGTATAAAGCGTGTTGATCAGCGTCGCCACCAGCGAGCCAAGCAGGATGCCCGAGGTCAGGCCCGCTGTCAGGGTGCCGCAGGCATAGCCGGTGTTGCGCGCTGGCACGTGCTCGGAGACGAACACCCAGGCGCCCGGCACCTCGCCGCCGATGGCCGCGCCCTGGATCACCCGCATCAACAGCAGCAGGATCGGCGCCCACAGGCCGATCTGCGCATAGGTGGGCAGCAGGCCCATCACCAGGGTCGGCACGGCCATCAGGAAGATGCTCAGGGTGAACATCTTCTTGCGCCCGAGCAGGTCGCCGAAGTGGGCCATGACGATGCCGCCCAGGGGGCGCGCCAGGTACCCGGCGGCGAAGATGCCGAAGGTCTGCATCAGGCGCAGCCATTCGGGCATGTCGGCGGGGAAGAACAACTTGCCGACCACCGTGGCGAAAAACACGAAGATGATGAAGTCGTAGAACTCCAGGGCTCCGCCCAGGGCGGACAGCGAGAGGGTCTTGTAGTCACTGCGGGACAGCGGCCGGGACGGCTGCTCGATACTGCTCTGCACGGAGGTCATCGCTGTTCTTTCTCTTGTAGGTCTGCGGACCGCTTGGCATGCGGTTTCTGGATTGGATAGGCAGCGAAGATAGCAAATTGCCGAGCCGCGCTCATAGCGGTACAAAATCCATACAGATATTCATGAATGTGCGGTCGTCGCTGGCTGTGCAGGTATATATACTGCCCGCTCGTAGGAAAAGGTTGCTTCCATTTTGGGAAGTTGTGCGAAAACGTCGGTCATTGTTGTCAGACTGTTTCGCAGAGATTCCCTTTGGCCGCCTCGCGAAGCGAAATCAGCGTAGTATGCGTGATGCTGAATCGTTTTTACGGCGTCCTTCATTGCGCCACCAACGAAGCTTCACGGGTCAGAGGCCCCACGGCATGATTGAGCTCGAACAAGAAGATCCTATCCCGCAGGGCGACCTGGCCTTGCAGATCACCGCGCTGCCGCGCGAGACCAATGGTTTCGGCGATATCTTCGGCGGCTGGCTGGTCGCCCAGATGGACCTGGCCGGCACCGCCATGGCCAGTCGCGTCGCAGGTGGCCGGGTGGCCACGGTGGCCATCGACCGCATGGCATTCCTGGTGCCGGTGGCAGTGGGCGCGCAGCTGTCCTTCTATACCCAGACCCTGGAGATCGGCCGCAGCTCGATCCAGATGATGGTCGAGGTGTGGAGCGACGACCCGCTGTCCAGCGAATGGCGCAAGGTCACCGAAGCCGTGTTCGTGTTCGTCGCCATCGATGGCAGCGGTCGCACCCGCTCGGTGCCTCGTCGCTGAGCCGAGCGAGCGGTAAACTCATTGCACGTCACCGGGTCCAACGGCCTGACAGACAATCAATGAGACGAGCGCAATGGCTAACTTCAAGGTCGAGACCGAGCTTCACGGCGAACTCAATTGCTGGCGCATCACCAGCGACCAGGCCGAACTATTGATCGCCCAGCAGGGCGCGCAGGTCCTCAGCTACCAGCGAATCGGCGAACCGCCGCTGCTATGGCTGAGCGACCAGGCCATTTTCCGCAAGGGCAAGTCGGTGCGCGCCGGCGCGCCGGTGTGCTGGCCGTGGTTCGGCATCTTCGATCGCAACCCGGATTCGGTCAAAGCCATGTTCAAGGGCGAGCAGCCACCGGCCCATGGCCTGGTGCGCGGGCGCGACTGGCAGTTGCTGGGGGCCGAGGAGCACGGCGAAAACCTGCACATCGAATTCGAACTACCCGAAGCCCAGGGCGATCTGCCGGGTTGGGCCCACGAAGTCCAGCTCAAGCTGCTGGTGGAACTGGGCGACCAGCTGAAGCTGACCCTGACCAGCTACAACCTCGGCAATACCGACGTCACCCTGAGCCAGGCCCTGCACAGCTACTTCGCGGTAAGCGAAGTGCGCCAGGTGCAGGTGGAAGGCGTGGACGGGTTGGCCTATATCGAAACCCTGGCCAACTGGGAGCAGCGCCAGCAGCAGGGCAACCTGGGCTTTACGAGCGAGACCGACCGCATCTACCTGAATGCCCCCGAGCGCCTGGCCATCGTCGACCCGCACTGGAACCGACGGATCACCCTGCAGGCCGGCGGCTCACGCACCGCGGTGATCTGGAACCCCTGGACCGACCGCGCCCGCGACCTGCCGGACATGGCCGACGATGGCTGGCAGCGCATGCTGTGCATCGAGACGGCGAATGTGATGGATGACGTGGTGGTGCTCAAGCCGGGGGCGAGTCATGCGCTGAGCGTGGCGATCGGTAGCGAAGCGCTCTGTTAATGCCATCGCGGGGCAAGCCGGGTCGCCGCATCGCCGCTCCCACGACTATCACGTGGGAGCGGGCTTGCCCCGCGATTGGTCCAATCACAGATCAGCATCCTCCACCACCCTCACCTGCCCCGCCTCCAGCGCATACGCCGCATCCGCCAGGTCATTGCTGACCGTCTCCACCTTCAGCGTGCCGGTCACCCACAACGGCGTATAGATGTCGTCGATCTTCAACCCTTTCGGATAACGCACCTGCACCAGCTGGTTCGGTGGCGGTGGCGGCACGTGAATGCAAGCACCAGGGTACGGCACGAGGAAGAACAACGTGCTGTTGCCCTTGGCATCGCTTTCCAACGGCACCGGATACCCGCCCAGGCGGATCTGCTTGCCGTTCATCGCCGCCACGGTCTTGGTCGAGTACATCACCGCCGGCAAGCCCTTGCTCTGCTTCAGGCCACCCTTGGCAGTGAAGGTCCCCTGGGCTTCCGGGGAGTCGTGGTCGATCTCGGGCATCTGCTCGAGGGCTTTCTGGTCCGACTTGGGCATCAGCTCAAGCCAGTCGGTCTCGGGCAATTCGGCATGGGCCAGGGCGCTGGCCAGCAGCAGGGGGACGAGGAATAACGCACGCATGGGAATGCTCGGCAACTCGGGGATTGAATTGCCGGCATTCTAACGTGTGTTCAGCTCTTCTTGATGAAGCCGTAGATCACCAGGAGGATGATCGCGCCGACCAGGGCCCCGAAGAAGCCCGCGGCCTGCCCGGCCTGGTAGATGCCAAGGGCTTGCCCGCCATAGGTGGCAGCCAGGGAGCCGGCGATGCCGAGGAGGATGGTCATGATCCAGCCCATGCTGTCGTCACCCGGTTTCAGGAAACGCGCCAGCAGGCCGACGATCAAGCCAATGAAGATGGTTCCAATGATGCCCATGGCAATCCCTCTGTGATGAACATGAAACATGCCAAAGCCTAGTCAGCGCTTTGGCATGTTGCCATCTCAGAGCGGCATTGCCGGGCAGAAGTTCGATCAGCCGGCGATCAAGGCCTCTACTTCGGCAATCTTGGCCTTGAGGGTGGCCATGTCGGCGCAGCGCAGGGTGGCATGGCCGACTTTGCGTCCGACCTTGAACGCCTTGCCGTAGTGGTGCAGGTGGCAATCGTCGATGGCCAAGACCTTGTCCACTGGCGGTACTTCGCCGATGAAGTTGAGCATGGCGCTCTCACCCACCTTGGCGGTCGAACCCAACGGCAGGCCGGCGACGGCACGCAGGTGGTTCTCGAACTGGCTGCACTCGCTGCCTTCGATGGTCCAGTGCCCGGAGTTGTGCACGCGCGGGGCGATCTCGTTGGCCTTCAGGCCGCCGTCGACCTCGAAGAACTCGAACGCCATGACACCGACATAGTCCAGCTTCTGCAGCACGCGGCCGACGTAGTCTTCGGCCAGGGCCTGCAGCGGATGCGCGTCGCTGGCCACCGACAATTTCAGGATGCCGCTGTCGTGGGTGTTGTGCACCAACGGGTAGAAGCGGGTTTCGCCATCGCGGGCACGCACGGCCACCAGCGACACTTCGCCGGTGAACGGTACGAAACCTTCCAGCAGGCAGGGCACGCTGCCCAGCTCGGCGAAGGTGCCCACCACGTCCTCGGGCTTGCGCAGGACCTTCTGGCCCTTGCCGTCATACCCCAGGGTACGGGTCTTGAGCACGGCCGGCAGACCGATGCTGGCGACGGCGGCATCCAGGTCCGCTTGCGAGAGGATGTCGGCGAAAGCCGGGGTCGGAATCCCCAGGTCGCGGAACATGCTCTTTTCGAACAGACGATCTCGGGCGATGCGCAGGGCCTCGGCACTCGGGTAGACCGGTACGAACTGCGAGAGGAAGGCGACGGTTTCGGCCGGCACGCTCTCGAATTCGAAGGTCACCAGGTCGACTTCGTCGGCCAGCTGACGCAGGTGGTCTTGGTCGCCGTAGTCGGCGCGAAGGTGCTCGCCCAGCGGGGCGGCGCAGGCGTCCGGGGCCGGGTCGAGGAAGGCGAAGTTCATGCCCAGCGGGGTGCCCGCCAGGGCCAGCATGCGGCCCAGCTGGCCGCCACCGATTACACCGATCTTCATAGCGTCAACCTCAAGCCTGGCGCGGGTCTGGATTGTCCAGAACGGTGTCGGTCTGCTCCGTGCGGAACTGCTTGAGCGCCGCGTGGAACTGCGGGTACTTGGCGCCCAGGATGCTTGCCGACAGCAGCGCGGCATTGATCGCGCCGGCCTTGCCGATGGCCAGGGTGGCCACGGGAACACCAGCAGGCATCTGCACGATCGACAGCAGCGAATCGACACCCGACAGCATCGACGACTGCACCGGCACGCCCAATACCGGCAGGTGGGTCTTGGCGGCGCACATGCCCGGCAGGTGGGCGGCGCCGCCAGCACCGGCGATGATCACCTCGATGCCGCGGCCCTCGGCCTCCTCGGCGTACTGGAACAGCAGGTCCGGGGTACGGTGGGCGGAAACCACCTTCACCTCGTAGGGAATGCCGAGTTTTTCCAGCATATCGGCGGTGTGGCTAAGGGTGGACCAATCGGACTTGGAGCCCATGATCACGCCAACCAGTGCACTCATCGTCGAGCCTCTTCGCTTGTGCGCCCGCGGGCGCGTCAAAAAACAACAAGCCACGCGGGACGACCGGCGTGGCTTGTTTGCTGATCATGACCGGATCTATCCGGTCGAGGGGCCGCGCAGTATAGCGTAACGCGAGGCGATCACGGCACCCCCGGCGACCAACTGTCGCCCTTATTTTTCGGGGGTTTGGCTGACTTTCGAGTCAACCGATCCACCCTCCAGCTTGCGCCACAGCAACCGCACGTTGGCCTTGCGCACCAGCGCGCAGCGGTACAGGCGGATTTCCAGCGGCACATGCCACTGGCTGCCGCCACAGATCACCAGTTCGCCACGCTCCAACTCGCCGCGCATCGACAGCCTCGGCACCCAGGCGATGCCCATGCCTTCGAGGGCCATGCTCTTTAGACTGTCGGCCATCGCTGTTTCATAGACAGTGGTATAGCGCAGGTTGCGCTGGCGCAGCAGCAGGTTGACCGAACGGCCGAGGAAGGCACCGGCGCTATAGGCCAGCAGCGGCACGCTGCCCTCACCCTCCAGGTCGAACAGCGGCTTGCCGTCCGGGCTCACGGCGCACACCGGAAGCATTTCGGTGGTGCCCATGTGCAACGACGGGAAGATCTCGGCGTCCATCTGCAAGGCGGCGTCCGGGTCATAGAAAGCCAGCATCAGGTCGCAACCGCCCTCGCGCAATGCATGAACGGCATCGCCAACGTTGGTGGCCACCAGGCGCGTGGCGATGTTCAAGCCATCGTTGCGCAGCTGCGCCACCCAGCGCGGGAAAAAGCCCGACGCCAGGGAGTGCGCAGCCGACACCTGAATCACCTCGCCCTGCCCGCCCTCAAGGTGGTGCAAATGGCGGAGAACTTCGCTCAACTGGTCGACAACGGTACGCGCGGTGACGAGAAACAGCTGGCCGGCCTCGGTCAGTTCGATAGGTGTGCGGGAACGATTCACCAAGGTCAGCCCCAGCGCCGCCTCCAAGCTGCGTATGCGCCGGCTGAAGGCCGGCTGGGTGACGAACCGGCGCTCGGCCGCCTGGGAAAAACTGCGGGTTGAGGCCAGGGCACTGAAGTCCTCCAGCCATTTGCTTTCGAGGTTCATCGACTACTCCGCAACGCGTGCACCAAAATGGAACACGCTCGATTGTCAATCGGCGTCACATCAAACCGTATGCCGTTTGTGCATAGGTTAGCGTGCAACAGCATTGGCCGCAAAATCCGGGCAGCCCTAGCATTGGCGCCATTCCGGCAGGTGCCGGGTCAAAATCGAGATGATATCCATCATGTCCTCCGCTGCATCGTTCCGCGTCGAAAAAGATCTGCTTGGTACCCTTGAAGTCCCTGCCGATGCCTACTACGGCATCCAGACTCTGCGCGCTGCCAACAACTTCCACCTCTCCGGCGTTCCGCTGTCGCACTACCCGAAACTGGTAGTCGGCCTGGCGATGGTCAAGCAGGCCGCTGCTGACGCCAACCGTGAGCTGGGGCACCTGAGCGATGCCAAGCACGCTGCCATCACTGCAGCCTGCGCCCGACTGATCAAGGGTGATTTCCACGATCAGTTCGTCGTGGACATGATTCAAGGCGGTGCCGGCACCTCCACCAACATGAACGCCAACGAAGTCATCGCCAACGTCGCGCTGGAGCACATGGGCCACCAGAAAGGTGAGTACCAGTACCTGCACCCGAACAACGACGTGAACATGGCGCAGTCGACCAACGACGCCTACCCGACCGCGATCCGTCTGGGCTTGCTGCTGGGCCACGACGCCCTGCTGGCCAGCCTCGACAGCCTGATCCAGGCCTTCGCCGCCAAGGGTAAAGAGTTCGACCACGTACTGAAGATGGGCCGTACCCAGCTGCAGGACGCCGTGCCGATGACCCTGGGCCAGGAATTCCGCGCCTTCGCCACCACCATGACCGAAGACCTGCAGCGCCTGCGCTCGCTGGCTCCGGAACTGCTGACCGAAATCAACCTGGGCGGCACCGCCATCGGCACCGGCATCAACGCCGACCCGGGCTACCAGGCCCTGGCCGTGCAGCGCCTGGCGACCATCAGCGGCCAGCCGCTGGTCCCGGCTGCCGACCTGATCGAAGCCACCTCCGACATGGGCGCCTTCGTGCTGTTCTCCGGCATGCTCAAGCGTACCGCGGTCAAGCTGTCGAAGATCTGCAACGACCTGCGCCTGCTGTCCAGCGGCCCACGCACCGGCATCAACGAGATCAACCTGCCGGCGCGTCAGCCGGGCAGCTCGATCATGCCAGGCAAGGTCAACCCGGTGATCCCGGAAGCCGTCAACCAGGTGGCCTTCGCCATCATGGGCAACGACCTGGCCCTGACCGTCGCCGCCGAAGGTGGCCAGTTGCAGTTGAACGTGATGGAGCCGCTGATCGCCTACAAGATCTTCGACTCGATCCGCCTGCTGCAACGCGCCATGGACATGCTGCGCGAGCACTGCATCGTCGGCATCACCGCCAACGAACAGCGCTGCCGCGAACTGGTCGAGCACTCGATCGGCCTGGTCACCGCCCTGAACCCGTACATCGGCTACGAAAACGCCACCCGTATCGCCCGTGTCGCCCTGGAAACCGGCCGCGGCGTGCTGGAGCTGGTGCGCGAGGAGAAGCTGCTGGACGAAGCGATGCTCAACGACATCCTGCGTCCGGAAAACATGATCGCTCCCCGTCTGGTTCCGCTGAAGGCGTAACCCAGGCCGCTGCAAACAGTCTCACCAGGTCGAGGGACTAGACACCTCTCAACCTTTCAAGGGCCCGAGCGCACGCTCCGGGCCCTTTTTTTGTGCCTGGGATTCGATATCGTCCGAGCGGCATGCAACTTGCTCTCCAAAGCTTCTCAGCCCAATGGGACGCCGAGCATGCTGCACAGCCACCTCACCACCCTCAACGCGGTTTCGCTGATCCTCCAGGTGTTCCAGGAGATGGGCGTCGACCCGCGGCAGCTGCTCGCCGGCAGCGGCATAGGCCCGGCGGACCTGGGCCACGCCGATGCGCGCATCACCACCCAGCAGGAGCTGCAGGTGTGCGCCAACGCCGTGGCCCGGCGTGAGGACATCGGCCTGGAACTGGGCCGGCGGATGCATGTGTCGTGCTACGGGATGCTGGGTTACGCCCTGCTCTCCAGTGCCACTTTGGGTGACGCCCTGCGCCTGGCACTGAGTTATCCGGCACTGCTGGGAACAGTCTTCCAGCTGCGCCTGGTGGACGACGGCCAACGGGCCTGGCTCTGCGCCAGCGACCATTACGACGCCCCCGGCCTTGCCGCCTTCAACGCCGAGTTCTGCCTGGTGTCGCTGAAGGTGATCTGCGATGACCTGCTCGGCCGCCCGCTGCCGCTGCTGGCGGCGCGCTTCGAACACTCGCGTCCCGGTTACCACGCGCTCTACGACGGTGCGTTCCAGTGCCCGCTGGGCTTCCAGGCCAGCGACAACGCCTTTGCCTTCGAGCGCCGCTGGCTGGACATGCCGCTGCCGCTGGCCGACCCGATCACCCACAAGGCCATGGGCGAACGCTGCAGGCGCCTGAACCTGGAGTTCACCGGACGCCAGGCCTGGCTCGGACGCATTCGCCAGTTGCTGATCCAACAGTTGGATGCCGCGCCCGGGCTGGAGGGGCTGGCACGGCAAATGAACTGCTCGTCGCGCACCTTGCGCCGGCACCTGCAGGCGCTGGGCAGCAGTTATCAACAGCTGCTCGACGAGTTGCGCTTCGAGCGGGCCAAGCAACTGCTGGCCGAGGAGCAGATGCCGATCTATAGGATTGCCGAATCACTGGGGTTCAGCGAGACCGCGAGTTTCAGGCATGCGTTCCAGCGCTGGAGCGGCGTTGCGCCCAGCCATTTCCGCGGCTGACCACCCCGCGATGCGGTCGGCACAGGTGATGGCCATATCTATCCCCTTTTGGCCATTCATGCCGTTCTCCCTGCATCAGGCCAGCCAGCACAATCGGCCCACGCCAGTCATAAACGGAGAACAACACGTGCTGACGATCTATTCCGATGACCACCGCCTGCACCATGGCCGCTGCGAGCTGATCGACGGCCAGCTGATGCCCTGCTTCGAAATGCCTTCCCGCGCCGACCACGTCCTGGAGCAGGTGCAAAAGCGCAACCTCGGCCCCGTGCAAGGCCCCACCGATTTCGGTCGCGCCCCACTGCAACGTATCCACAGCACCGACTACCTGAACTTCTTCGAAGGCGCCTGGGCTCGCTGGGCCGCACTCGGCCACGACGGCGACCTGCTGCCCTTCACCTGGCCGGCGCGCACCCTGCGCCAGGTCAAGCCCACCGGCCTGCACGGCGAACTCGGCTATTACAGCTTCGACGCTGGCGCACCAATCACCGCCGGCACCTGGCAGGCCGCCTACAGCGCAGCGCAAGTGGCCCTGACCGCCCAGGCCGCGATCCAGCAAGGTGCCCACGCGGCCTTCGCCCTGTGCCGCCCGCCGGGACACCACGCCGCCGCCGAGGTGATGGGTGGCTACTGCTACCTGAACAACGCCGCCATCGCCGCCCAGGCCTTCCTTGACCAGGGCCGGCGCAAGGTGGCCATCCTCGATGTCGACTACCACCACGGCAACGGCACCCAGGACATCTTCTACACCCGCAACGATGTGTTCTTCGCCTCGATCCACGGCGATCCGCAGGACGAGTTCCCGTTCTTCCTGGGCTATGCCGACGAAGTCGGCGAAGGCCCGGGCGAAGGTTGCAACATCAATTACCCACTGCCCGCCGGCAGTGATTGGGCCGCCTGGAGCGCGGCATTGGAAGACGCCTGCCAGCGCATCGCCGCCTACGACGCCGAGGTACTGGTGATCTCCCTCGGCGTGGACACTTTCAAGAACGACCCGATCTCCCAGTTCAAGCTCGACAGCCCGGACTATCTGGAAATGGGCAAGCGCATCGCCCAGCTGGGCAAGCCGACCTTGTTCGTGATGGAGGGTGGCTACGCTGTGGAGGAAATCGGCATCAACGCGGTCAATGTGCTGGAAGGCTTCCAGCACGCCCATCCAGGAGCCTGAACATGGTCCGACTCAAGCGTCTGCTCGCCCCGCTCATCGCCACCGGCCTGCTCGCCGGCGCGCTCCAGGCCCATGCCGACCAGCGCACCCTGCGGGTCTACAACTGGTTCGACTACATCACCCCGCAGACCCTCACCGACTTCCAGAAGGACAGCGGGGTGAAGCTGGTCTACGACATCTTCGACACCAACGAGGCGCTGGAGGCCAAGCTGCTGACCGGCAACTCCGGCTACGACGTGGTGGTGCCGTCCAACGTGTTCCTCGCCAAGCAGATCGAAGCGGGCGTGTTCCAACCGCTCGATCGCGCCAAGCTGCCCAACTGGCAACACCTGGACCCGGCGCTGATGAAGCTGATCGAGGCCAACGATCCCGGCAACAAGTTCGCCGTGCCCTACATGTACGGCACCGTGCTGATCGGCTTCAACCCGGACAAGGTCAAGGCGGTGCTCGGCGACAACGCCCCGGTGGACAGCTGGGACCTGATCTTCAAACCGGAGAACATCGCCAAGCTCAAGCAGTGCGGCGTGGCGCTGCTCGATTCACCGTCGGAGATCCTGCCGCTGGCCCTGTCGTACCTGGGTCTGGACCCTAACAGCGGCAAGCCGGCCGACTATCGGAAAGCCCAGGACCTGCTGCTGAAGATCCGCCCGCATGTCACCTACTTCCACTCTTCCAAGTACATGGCCGACATCGCCAATGGCGACATCTGCGTGGCGGTGGGTTATTCGGGCAGCTTCTCCCAGGCCGCCAACCGCGCCCGCGAGGCAAAGAATGGCGTGACGGTGGACATGCGCCTGCCCAGGGAGGGGGCACCGATCTGGTTCGACATGCTGGCGGTCCCGAAGAACGCGGCCAACCCGGAGGATGCCCATGCCTTCATCAACTACCTGCTGCGGCCTGAGGTGATCGCGCCGATCAGCGATTTCGTCGGCTACCCGAACCCGAACAAGGATGCGAACGACAAGGTCAGCCCAGCGATCCGCAACAACCCGAACCTGTACCCGACAACGGAGGCGATGGCCAAGCTGTATACCTTGAAGCCACTGCCACGGGATGCCGAGCGGGCACGCACCCGGGCCTGGACCAAGATCAAGTCGGGGACCTGATATCGGTTGGGGCGCTTTGCGCCCCTTCGCGGGTAAACTCACATGTGCTGCGCGACCACTGTAGGAGCGGCGGTTCGCCGCTGCGATTTACCCGCGAAGGGCTGCGACAGCAGCCCCATTCAACGCCAGGCCCTGCGCAGCCGCATCAATGCATCCGCAATCTGCGCTTCCGGCACTGCCGCAAACCCCAACACCAGCCCCGCGCGCTTATCCACAGGCACCTCGCTGTCTTCCAGCCAATAGCCACTCAGCGGATTGACCTCCACCCCCACCGCCTCGGCCCGGGCAACCAACGCTTGTTCCCGCGCAAAGTTATCCACAGTCACTTTCACATGCAGCCCCGCCGCCACTTCCGGCATTGCCCCCAGCCCCGCCACCTCCACCGGCCAGCCAGCCTTCAACACATTCCTGCGCGCCAACGCCGCCCGGCGCATGCGACGGATATGCCGCTGGAAATGCCCCTGGGCCATGAACTGCGCCATGACGCACTGGCTACCCACTTCCGAATGGCGCACCGCCAGCGCCTTGGCCTGGCTGAACACTTGCACCAGATATTTGGGCAGCACCAGGTAGCCCATCCGCAGCGCCGGGAAAGCAATCTTGCCGAAGGTGCCGACGTACAACACCCGGCCCTGTCGATCCAGCGCAGCCAGCGGTGCCAGGGGCGCGCCGCTGTAGCGGTACTCGCCGTCGTAGTCGTCCTCGACGATCCACCCGCCCTGGCGTTCAGCCCAGGCCAGCAACGACAGGCGCCGGGCCAGGCTCATGGTGACGCCGGTCGGGTACTGGTGGGCCGGGGTCACATAGGCCAGCCGACAGTCCGGCAGTTCGGCCAGACGCGCGCAGTCCATGCCCTCTTCATCCACCGGCACGCCGCTGACCCTTGCCCCCGCCAGGGCGAAGGCGTGCCCGGCGGCCCGATAGCCTGGGTTTTCCACAGCCACCCCGTCACCGGGCTGTAAAAGCAGCTGTGCACAAAAGCTGATCGCCTGCTGTGCGCCACTGGTGATCACAATTTGTTCAGCCGTGCAGGACAGCCCCCGCGAACGACGCAGATAGGTGGCGATCAGCTCACGCAACTGCACTTCTCCCGCCGGGTCGCCATAACCGAGCAGCGCCGGGTCGGGATTTCGCCAGAAACCCGCTTGCAGCTTGGCCCAAACCTCGAAAGGAAAGAGGTCGAAGGCGGGCAGGCCGACCCTGAAAGCCTTCGGCGAGCCGCTTCTGGGAGGCGGCAGGTGGTGATTTTTCAGACGCTGCAATGGTTCGCTACACGCGATGAAACTGGATAAATCCTCAGTGTCAGATGCCTGAAATGTGGATAACCCTGTTGATAAACCCCGGGATAACCCTGTGGACAGTTGTGTGGATAGTTTTCCCAGCCGGCTCACGTAGGTGCCATCGCCTACCCGGCTTTCGATGAAGCCTTCGGCATACAACTGGTCATAGGCGCGCACCACGCTATTGCGCGACAACGCCAGCATCGCCGCCAGGTCGCGGGTAGCCGGCAGCCGTGTGCCGCCTTCCAGGCGCCCATCCAGCACGCGGGCGCGCAGTGCCTGATAGAGCTGCTGGCTGAGCCCGCGCCGGCCACGGTCGAGGGCGAGGCCGGCCGGGTCGAAAGGTAACGCGTGGGTACGCTCGCTCATGGCATTGGACCTATCAAAGCAGTCATTAATGGCTCTTACATAGAGCCAATAGCCTGCCTAGGATGAAGCCACAGCACAAGGATCCCCCTGCATGTACAACAGCAAACCGCACCAGGAACACGACCTCGGCCGCCTGCACCAGCACATGCTGCAAACCCGCCTGGCCACACTGGTCAGCCACGGCGAACAGGGGCTGCTGGCCAGCCACTTGCCGGTGCTGGTCGCCACCGACGAGGGCGAGTTCGGTACGGTCTATGGCCACCTCGCCCGGGCCAACCCGCAATGGCAGAACCTGGCGCAAGGCGCCGAAGCGTTGCTGGTCTTCCCCGGCGCCGATGCCTATGTGAGCCCTGGGTTCTACCCGAGCAAGGCCGACAATCCCAAGGTGGTGCCCACCTGGAACTACATGGCGGTGCATGCCTGGGGCCCGGCGACGGTGATCCACGAGCCCGCCTCCTTGCTCGACATCGTCAGCCGCCTGACCGACCGCCATGAGCAAAGCCGCGCAACGCCGTGGCGCGTGGCCGATGCCCCTGCGGACTACCTCGACAGCATGCTGCGCGCCATCGTTGGCATCCGCCTGCCCATCAGCCGTTTGCAGGGCGCACGCAAACTCAGCCAGAACCGCTCGGCACAAGACATCGCCGGGGTACGCGAAGGCCTGGCCGCCAGCGCCGACCCTGTGGATAACCAACTCGCCGCGCACATGCGCGACCTCTGAAGGAAAAGGCCCATGACCAGCATCACCCTGCGCCCGGTAGGCGCCAACGACCACGCCGCCTGGCTACCCCTGTGGCAGGCCTACCTGCGCTTCTATGAAACCGAACTGCCCGAGGCGGTCAGCGCCAGCACCTGGCAACGCCTGCTGGACGGGCATGAGCCGACCCATTCGGCGCTGGCCTGGGTCGATGGCAAGGCGGTGGGGATGGTCAACTTCATCTACCATCGTTCCAACTGGAGCATCGAGCCTTCCTGCTACCTGCAAGACCTCTACGTGGACAGCGCAGTGCGCGGCCTGGGCATCGGCCGGCAGCTGATCGAGCATGTCTACGCCACGGCCAAGGCCGACGGCTGTGCCAAGGTGCACTGGCTGACCCACGAAACCAACGCCACCGCCATCAGCCTGTACGAGCAGGTTGCCGAGCGCCCCGGCTTCATCCAATTTCGCAAAGTACTGTAGGCCGCCCATGACCGACGCATTGAACTGGAAACCCGCCGGTACGCCCAAGGCCGACCCCCTCGAGGGTCGTTTCATCCTCCTGGAGAAGCTCGACCCGGCGCGCCATGGCGCCGACCTCTGGGATGTGCTGCAAGGGCCAGGCTCAGACCCGGTGCTGTGGGACTACTTGCCCTATGGCCCGTTCGTCGAACGCGCCAGCTTCGACCGTTGGCTCGACGGTAACGCCGCCAGCCGCGACCCGCTGTTCTACAGCGTGATCGACCGCGCTAGCGGCCAGGTGCAGGGCATCCTCAGCTACATGGCGATCGTGCCGGAACAGGGCCGCTTCGAGATCGGCCATATCGCCTTCGGCGCCGCCATGCAGCGCACGCCCAAGGGCACCGAGGCGGTCTACCTGCTGAGCAAGCTCGGCTTCGCGCTGGGCAACCGCCGGCTGGAGTGGAAGTGCAACAACGCCAATGATCGCTCCAAGCGTGCAGCGGAGCGGTTCGGCTTTGTGTTTGAAGGGGTGTTCCGTAACCACATGGTGGTCAAGGACCGCAATCGGGATACCGCCTGGTACTCGATTACCGATGCCGAGTGGCCGGCCGTGGCGGCGGGGTTCGAGCGTTGGTTGAGTGAGGAAAACCAGCAGCCTCAGGGGCAGGTGCTGACGCTGGAGGCATGTCGCCTGGGTTGAAGCAGTGCGGGGCAAGTCGCATCGGCGCACCGCCGCTCCCACGCTTGCGACTTGCCTCGCGATGCAGTCAACCGATCTGCCGGTGACGACTGACCACACCCATTTTCAAGCCGAACGGCTTGAACACTGCATTCAACGACTTGAGCGTGGGGTTGCCTTCCCCTGCTCGATCTGAATCAGCGTGCGAACCGAAATCTTGCACATCTTCGCAAACTGCGCCTGCTGCATCTTGGCCACCTCGACACGCAAGCGGCGCACTGCCGCGCCGAGTTCCAGGCTGCCGTCGGCGATACCTTCGCGCACAGCATCGATCAACAACCCGCGCACATCGATGGAAACTGTCATGCCAGCCCCCAGGCGGTCAGCCGCCGTTGCAGTGAGCCGAGGGCAATGGCCGGATGGTTCATTAGCGCATCAGAGAGCCCCATATCGGCCAGGATGTCCGGCAATGCCAGCAGGCTGCCGGCATCCTGGCGCAGGCGCTGCAAGGCCTGCTCCGGATCCATCAGGGGCGCCAAGGCATCAATTTCTAGGATACTAGTCCCATTGGCCCACCCTCAGCGGCAGGCCACGATCTACCTCATCAAACCAACTTCGCCTTGAGCTCGGCAATGTGCTCCGGGCCGATTCCGCAGCAACCGCCGACCAGACTGGCACCGCGCTGGCGCCAGTTCTGTGCCCAGCTCAGGTAGCCCGGTGGGTCCAGGTCTTCACGCAGCTCGTCCAGGCCATCATTGGCCGTTGCATCCTTGGGCTGGGGTGGGAAGGCGTTGGCGTAGGCACCGATGGCGATATCGGCACCCAGGCGCTCGAATGCTGCCTTGGCGGCATCGATGGCATCACCAATCACTTCGGGCTGGCTGCAGTTGAACAACAACACCTGCGCACCAAGCGCGGCAACGGCTTCGGCGGCTTGCGCGACCGGTTCGCCCGAGCGCAGCCGTGGCACGTCATCGACGTCTTCATCGCGCAGGGTGAACGACACCCAGAACGGCTTGCCATCGCGCGGCAGCTGTGCGTGGATGGCACGCACTTCCGCGATCGAACTCTGGGTTTCCGCCAGCCACAGGTCGACATGCTCGGCCAGGCCTTCAAGCAGCGGCGTCAGCACTGCGGCGACCTGTTGCGGCTGGAACAGGTCTGGGCGATAGGAACCGAACAGCGGCGGCAAGGAGCCGGCAACCCGCACCTTGCCCCCGGCAGCATCGGCAGCCGCCCGTGCCAATTGCCCTGCGGTTTGTGCCAGGGCGTAGCCCTCTTTGGCAAAGCGCGCTTCGCCGATATGAAACGGCACCACCGCATAGCTGTTGCTGGTGATCACTTCGGCACCCGCCGCGATGTAGGCAGCATGGGCGGCCACTACGGCCTCCGGCGCCTCGCTCAGCGCCAGCGCCGACCACTCCGGCTGACGAAACGGCGCACCCCGGCGCTGCAATTCCCGCCCCATGCCGCCATCCAGAATAACCAACGACCGTTCGCCCATATGCCATTCACTTATATTGATATGAATAAAATTCACTAGTTAGTACATGTTTATAACTATTAAATATCAAACATCCTTTATTCAAGCACTTTTTCAGGTATCTCCATGCGTTTACCAACCTTGCTGGGCGCCGGTCTCCTTGCCCTGAGCGCTGCCACTCAAGCCTTCGCAGGCGCCACGCTGGAACGTGTGGAAACCCGCAAGGAACTGGTCAATGTGCTGATGGAGAGCTACCCGCCGTTCTCTTTCCTCAACGAGCAAAATCAGCTCGACGGCTTCGATGTGGACGTGGCCAAGGCAGTCGCCGAAAAGCTGGGGGTAAAACTGCGCCTGGAAACACCCTCCTGGGACGTGATCGCTGCTGGCCGCTGGAGCGGCCGCTACGACATCTGCATCTGCTCGATGACGCCGAGCAAGGCGCGCGCCGAAGTGTTCGACTTCCCGGTGGAGTACTACGCCTCGCCGGCGGTTATCGTGGTCAACGCCAAGGACGAGCGCATCCACTCGGCCAAGGACCTGAACGGGCGCAAGGTCGGCCTGACCAGTGCCTCCAGCTACGAGAGCTACCTGAACAAGAACCTGGTGATCGAAGGCGCCGAAGACCGCAAGATCGACTACCCCTTCGACTTCGTCCAGGCCGCCCCATACGACACCGACAACGTTGCCTTCCAGGACCTCGGCCTGGGCGCCGGCGTGCGCCTGGATGCAATCCTGACCAACCTGGTGACCGCGCAACCCCGCCTGGACCAGGACAAGCGTTTCAAGCTGGCCGGGGCGCCGTTGTATGAAGAGCCCAACTCGGTGGCCATCGAGAAAGGCGACCCAGAATGGGATGCCAAGGTGCGCCAGGTGTTCGCCGAGCTGAAAGCCGAGGGTACGCTGGCGAAGCTTTCGCAGAAGTGGATCGGCGCCGACATCAGTAAATGAATGCACATCAACCTGCTCCCAAGCCCGTCGCCACAACGACGGGCTCGCGCCTGCTCGGCTTTCGCAGCCGGCTGTACCTGACGTGGCTGGTATTGTTGCTGCTGTTCGTGGGCTTTTTCTTAAACTTTGATCTGAAATTTTCGATCATCGTAGAGAAATTCCCCAACCTTGCAGGCTTCCGGCTTGGCCCCAACGGCTTTTTGCAAGGCGCCGCGCTGACCCTGTTCCTGTGCATCTGCTCGATGTTCACCTCGGTGCTGCTGGGTTTTGCCGCCGCCTTGGCAAGGCTGTCCAGCAGTGCGGTGCTGTTTGGCCTGGCGAGTTTCTACACCTCGTTCTTTCGCGGCACACCGCTGTTGATCCAGATTCTGCTGATCTACCTGGGCCTGCCACAGCTGGGCCTGGTGCCGGGCGCCATCGCCGCCGGGATCATCGCCCTGTCACTGAACTACGGCGCCTACCTGAGCGAGATCTTCCGCGCCGGCATCATCGGCGTCGCCGTCGGCCAGCGCCAGGCTGCCCTGGCCCTGGGCATGCGCCCGGCAGCGATCTTCTGGCACATCACCCTGCCCCAGGCCATGCGCACCATCATCCCGCCGAGCGCCAACCAGTTCATCTCAATGCTCAAGGACTCGTCGCTGATTTCGGTGATGGGTGTCTGGGAAGTGATGTTCCTGGCCCAGTCCTACGGCCGCTCCAGCTATCGCTACCTGGAGATGCTGACCACCGCAGCGGTGATCTACTGGGTGCTGTCGATCCTGCTGGAGCTGGTGCAGGCCCGGCTGGAGCGGCATTTCGGCAAGGGTTACCAACGCTGAGCGGCAGGCGAAAAAAAGGGGAGCATTCGCTCCCCAGAGGTTAACCGCTTGTAGATGAAGGCTTATCTCAGCCTTCGATCTCGATCAGGATCTCGCCCGGGGTGACCCGGTCGCCTTTGGCCACATGGATGGCCACGACCTTGCCGGCGATCGCCGCCTGCACTTCGGTCTCCATCTTCATGGCTTCGGTGATCAGCACCGCTTGACCGGCCTTGACCACGTCACCTTCCTTGACCAGCACATCGACGATGTTGCCCGGCATGCTGGTGCTGACATGGCCCGGCTCGCTGGCCTGCTTGCGCTTGCTGCCACCACCGCCGACGAACTCGTTCAGCGGCTCGAACACCACTTCCTCAGGCATGCCATCGATGGACAGGTAGAAGTGGCGCTTGCCTTCGGCCTTGACGCCCACACCGGTGATGTCGACGCGGTAGGTCTCGCCGTGCACGTCGATGACGAACTCGGTCGGCACGCCCTCACCGCCCACCGAACCCACCGCGCCGGCTTCCGGAATCGGCAGCAGGGCTTCGGGCTTGAGGGAGCCGGCTTCGCGCTCCTCGAGGAACTTGCGGCCAATGTCGGGGAACATGGCAAAGGTCAGCACGTCTTCCTCGGAATGCGCCAGGCTGCCGATATCGGCACGCAGCTTGGCCATCTCCGGCTTGAGCAGGTCGGCCGGGCGCACGTCGATCACTTCCTCGCTGCCGATCGCCTGGCGGCGCAACTGCTCGTTGACCACGCCCGGCGCCTTGCCGTAACCGCCCTGCAGGTACAGCTTCACCTCGTTGGTGATGGTCTTGTAGCGCTCGCCGGCCAGCACGTTGAAGAACGCCTGGGTACCGACGATCTGCGAGGTCGGCGTCACCAGCGGCGGGAAGCCGAGGTCTTCGCGCACCCGCGGGATCTCCGCCAGCACTTCGTTCATGCGGTTGAGCGCGCCCTGCTCCTTGAGCTGGTTGGCCAGGTTGGAAATCATCCCGCCCGGCACCTGGTTGACCTGCACGCGGGTGTCCACGGCGGTGAACTCGCTCTCGAACTGGTGGTACTTCTTGCGCACGGCGTAGAAGTACAGGCCGATCTCCTGCAGCAGCTCCAGGTCCAGGCCGGTGTCGAACTCGCTGCCCTTGAGGGCGGCGACCATCGATTCGGTGCCCGGGTGGCTGGTGCCCCAGGCGAAGCTGGAGATGGCGGTGTCGATATGGTCGGCGCCGTTTTCCACCGCCTTGAGCTGGCACATCGCGGCCAGGCCGGCGGTGTCGTGGGAGTGGATGAACACCGGCAGCGACTGTTCGGCCTTCAGTGCCTTGACCAGCTCGCCGGTGGCGAACGGGGTCAACAAGCCGGCCATGTCCTTGATCGCCACCGAGTCGCAGCCCATGGCTTCCATCTGCTTGGCCTGCTGCACGAAGGCGTCGATGGTGTGCACGGGGCTGGTGGTGTAGGCGATGGTGCCCTGGGCGTGCTTGCCGGCGGCCTTCACCGCCTCGATGGCCACGCGCAGGTTACGCACGTCGTTCATGGCGTCGAAGATGCGGAACACATCGATGCCGTTGACCGCCGCCTTGGCGACAAAGGCCTTGACCACGTCGTCGCTGTAGTGGCGGTAGCCCAGCAGGTTCTGGCCGCGCAGGAGCATCTGCAGGCGGGTGTTGGGCAATGCGGCGCGCAGCTTGCGCAGGCGCTCCCACGGGTCTTCCTTGAGGAAGCGCACGCAGGCGTCGAAGGTGGCGCCGCCCCAGACTTCCAGCGACCAGTAGCCGACCTTGTCGAGCTTGTCGCAGATCGGCAGCATGTCTTCGGTGCGCATGCGGGTGGCCAGCAGGGACTGGTGGGCGTCGCGCAGGATTGTGTCGGTGACAAAGATTTTCTTGGACATTGTTCGGTTCCTCACAGGCCTGCGTGCGCGGCGATGGCGGCGGCGATGGCCAGGGCCAGCTCTTCGGGTTTGCGCTTGATCGAGTAGTTGGTCAGTTCAGGGTGGCTTTCGACGAAGCTGGTGTTGAACTGGCCGCTGCGGAATTCCGGATTGCGCAGGATTTCCTGGTAGTACGCGGCGGTGGTCTTCACCCCCTGCACGCGCATGTCGTCCAGGGCCCGCAGGCCGCGGTCCATGGCTTCTTCCCAGGTCAGCGCCCATACCACGAGCTTCAGGCACATGGAGTCGTAGAACGGCGGGATGGTATAGCCGGTGTAGATCGCCGTGTCGGTGCGCACGCCGGGGCCGCCGGGGGCGTAGTAGCGGGTGATCTTGCCGAAGCTGGGCAGGAAGTTGTTCTTCGGATCTTCGGCGTTGATGCGGAACTGCAACGCGAAGCCACGGTGCTGGATGTCTTCCTGCTTGATCGACAGCGGCAGGCCGGAGGCGATGCGAATCTGCTCGCGGACGATGTCGATGCCGGTGATTTCCTCGGTGATGGTGTGTTCCACCTGCACCCGGGTGTTCATCTCCATGAAGTACACCTCGCCATCGGCGAGCAGGAACTCCACGGTACCGGCGTTCTCGTAGTCCACCGCCTTGGCCGCGCGCACCGCCAGGTCGCCGATGTAGGCGCGCTGCTCGGGGGTAAGCTGTGGGCTTGGGGCAATCTCGATCAGCTTCTGGTTGCGGCGCTGGATCGAGCAGTCGCGTTCAAACAGGTGCACCACGTTACCGAAGCGGTCACCGAGGATCTGCGCCTCGATGTGCTTGGGGTTGACGATGCATTTTTCCAGGAACACTTCCGCCGAGCCGAAGGCCTTGGTGGCCTCGGAGATGACACGGGGGAAGTTCTGCTCCAGCTCTTCACGGCTGTTGCAGCGTCGGATGCCACGCCCGCCGCCACCGGAGGTCGCCTTGAGCATCACCGGGTAACCGATGCGGTCGCCTTCGCGCAGGGCTTCATGGATATCGGCGACGTTGCCTTCGGTGCCGGGGGTGACCGGGACACCGGCCGCGATCATGGTGCGGCGAGCCTCGGTCTTGTCGCCCATGCGGCGAATGACATCGGCGGCCGGGCCGATGAACTTGATCCCGCGTTCGGCGCAGATCTCCGCAAGCTCGGCGTTTTCCGACAGGAAACCGTAGCCTGGATGCAGGGCATCGCAGCCGGTCTCGACAGCAAGGTTCACCAGCTTGCGCGGGTTCAGGTAGCCGGCCAGGGGCTCGGCACCGATGCTGTAGGCCTCGTCGGCGCGCTTGACGTGCAGGGCGTGACGGTCGGCGTCGGCGTAGATCGCGACGGAGCGAATGCCCATCTCGGCGCAGGCACGCACGATCCGAACTGCGATCTCACCCCGGTTGGCGATCAGGATTTTTGTTATCACTGGAGTCTTCCCAAAGCCGTAGGAACAGACGAGCCGGTTTTACCGGTCGGCGCGTGACCAGACGTCGCTGGCCAGTCGCATATTCACCCTAGCGCCGAAGGTCAATAAACAAAAATCAATATTTGTTAGGGGTAGTATTAGCAAAAGCTTATAGTGAGGTAACAAGGTTTTGCCGGAGCCCCGGAAAAATGCGTAAGTCCTTGATGCGTATGACTTTGCGTCAACTGCAGGTGTTCAACGAGGTGTGTGATCTGCGCTCCTACAGCCGGGCGGCAGAGGAGATGGCGTTGACGCAACCCGCCGTAAGTCTACAAATCCGCCAACTCGAGGAGCTGGTCGGCCAGCCGCTGTTCGAGTACGTCGGCAAGAAGCTCTACCTGACCGAGGCAGCCGAGGCGCTGCAACGCGCCAGCCGGGATATCTTCGGGCGCCTGGAGAACCTCGACATGCAGCTGTCGGACCTGCAGGGCTCATTGCAGGGGCAGCTGAAACTGGCGATCGAATCCAGCGCCAAGTACTTCGTGCCACACCTGTTCGCCGCCTTCAAACAGCGCCACCCGGAGGTCAACCTCACCCTCACGGTGGTCAACCGGGCCCAGGCGATCCGGCGCCTGTCGGACAACCGCGACGACCTGACCATCATGTCCATGGTGCCCCAGGACATGGGCCTGGAGTTCCTGCCCTTCCTCAACAACCCGATCATTGCCGTGGCGCCGCCGGACCATCCGCTGTGCAAGCTCGAACAGCTGCGCCTGCAGGATCTGGAGCCTCATGCCCTGCTGGTCCGCGAGCAAGGGTCAGGCACGCGCAAGGCCTGCGAGGAGTTCTTCAAGGACAAGCGCGTGCACTTCACCCAGACCGTCGAGGTGGCCTCCACGGACGCCCAGCGCGAATGCGTGGTGGCCGGCCTGGGCATCGCCCTGCTGACCCGCCACGCGGTCAATCTGGAGCTGGCCACCGGCGTGCTCAGGGAACTGCCGGTGGAAGAGCTGCCGCTGTACCGCAGTTGGTGCCTGGTGCAATCCAAAAACAAGCGCCAGTCGCCGGTCGCCCTGGCGTTCCAGTCGTTCATCCGCGGTGAACGTGCGCAGATCAGCGGGCTTGTGGAGCGTTTCTCGGGTAGGTTGCCGCCGAAACCTGCCACACCGTGATGTCTTGCAGGTCGGGGTAGTCGGCCAGCTCGCGCAGCAGCTGGCGCTGGTCGCAGTAGCTTTCGATCGCGCGGCGGAACTCCATGCGGCGCTGGTCCTTTTCCTGCTGCTTGCGAGCCTTGGCGTTGGGTTGGTACACACCTGCGTGATCATGTGCCATTGCCTGTCTCCCAGATAGGATGCGGGAGTTTCAGACTGGCCTCAGGGGTTTACCGTTTGGCGGTGGAATGGTGACGAAATGATGAAATCTGCGTGGGAGCGGGCATCGATCAGTCGTCGGTGGCCTTGATCGACTTGGGCGACAAACGCAGGCTGCGCAAGCTGCGCTTCACGCTCTTGAGGTGGTTGACCAGGCTCGGCCCGCGGGCCATGGCCACGCCCATGGCCAGCACGTCGATCACCACCAGGTGAGCGATACGCGAGGTCAGCGGGGTGTAGATCTCGGTGTCCTCATGCACGTCGATGGCCAGGTTGACCGTCGACAATTCGGCCAGCGGCGTCTGGCTCGGGCACAGGGTGATCAAATTGGCGCCACTTTCACGCACCAGGTTGGCGGTGATCAGCAGGTCCTTGGAGCGCCCCGACTGCGAAATGCACACCGCCACGTCGCCCGGCTTCAGGGTGACCGCCGACATCGCCTGCATGTGCGGGTCGGAATAGGCCGCGGCGCTGAGCAGCAGGCGGAAGAACTTGTGCTGGGCATCGGCCGCCACCGCGCCGGAAGCGCCAAAGCCGTAGAACTCCACGCGCTGGGCCTGGGCCATGGCGGTCACCGCCTGCTGCAGCGCCTGCGGGTCGAGGTGCTCGCGCACCTCCATCAGCGTGTGCAGGGTGGTGTCGAAGATCTTCAGGCTGTAGTCGGCGACCGAATCGTCTTCGTGAATCGCGAACTGGCCGAAACTGGCGCCAGCGGCCAGGCTCTGCGCCAGCTTGAGCTTGAGATCCTGGAAACCCGAACAGCCAATCGCCCGGCAGAAGCGCACGATGGTCGGCTCGCTGATCCCCACGCTGTGCGCCAGGTCGGCCATCGAACTGTGCATGACGGCAGCCGGATCGAGCAGCACATGGTCGGCCACTTTGAGTTCCGATTTGCGCAGCAGGTGCCGCGATTGGTCGATATGTTGCAACAGATTCACGGGCTGGACTCGGTTATGATCGGCGTGCCGGGATGTAGCTTTCTTGTAGTTATACTACATGCTTGCCAACCCGCCCAGCTAAACGAACGTGGAGAGTGGTGGTTTGACGATTCCTTGCGACATCCTGGTTTTCGGCGGCACGGGCGACCTGGCCCTGCACAAGCTGCTTCCCGCGCTTTACCACCTGTATCGCGAGGCCCGCCTGCACAACGCCGTGCGGATCATCGCCCTGGCCCGGCGCCACCTTTCGCGCAACGACTACCTCAAGCTCGCCGAACGCCATTGCCGGGCGCAGATCGCCCGCCAGGACTTCGACGAGGACGTCTGGCAGCGCTTCTGCGCCCGACTGGACTACTTCCCCATGGACGCCGCGCAGAGCGCCGACTTCGGCCGCCTGGCCCGCTACCTGGGCGAACCCGGCGGTTTGACCCGCATCTACTACCTGGCCACCGCGCCCAGGCTGTTCGTACCCATCGCCAACCATCTGCGCATCGCCGGCCTTGCCGACAGCGAGGCGCGCATCGTGCTGGAGAAGCCCATCGGCCATTCGCTGGAGTCGGCCACCGCGATCAACGAGGCCATCGGCGCAGTGTTCAGCGAACCGCAGGTATTCCGCATCGACCACTACCTGGGCAAGGAAACCGTGCAGAACCTCATGGCCCTGCGCTTCGCCAATGCCCTGCTGGAGCCGGTGTGGCGCAACGGCCAGGTCGACCATGTGCAGATCAGCGTCTGCGAGACCCTTGGCGTGGAGAACCGTGGCGCCTACTACGACCGCGCCGGCGCCACCCGCGACATGCTGCAGAACCACCTGCTGCAATTGCTCTGCCTGGTGGCGATGGAGCCGCCGGCGCAGTTCGAGGCCGAGGCGGTGCGCGACGAAAAGGTGAAGATCCTTCGCGCGCTCAAGCCCATCACCGGCCAGGACGTGCAGGACAAGACCGTGCGCGGCCAGTACGGCGCCGGCAAGATCGGCGGCCAGGAAGTGCCGGCCTACTACTTCGAAAAGGACGTGGACAACGACAGCGACACCGAGACCTTCATCGCGGTACAGGCGCACATCGACAACTGGCGCTGGGCCGGCGTGCCGTTCTACCTGCGCACCGGCAAGCGCATGACACGGCGCTCGTCGCAGATCGTCATCCAGTTCAAGCCGGTGCCCCACGAGTTGTTCAGCGGCGGACAGGTCAACCAGTTGCTGATCCAGCTACAGCCGGAGGAGCACATCAGCCTGCGCATGATGACCAAGAGCCCGGGCAAGGGCATGCGCCTGGCGCCGGTCGAACTGGACCTGAACCTCGCCCAGGCCTTTGCCCAGACCCGCCGCTGGGACGCCTACGAGCGGCTGCTGCTGGATGTGCTGGAAGGCGACTCGACGCTGTTCATGCGCCGCGACGAGGTCGAGGCCGCCTGGGCCTGGATCGACCCGATCCTGCAGGGCTGGGAGGAACACTTCCAGGCGCCACGCCCCTACCCCGCCGGCAGCAATGGCCCGGAACAGGCCAACAGCCTGCTGACACGCCAGGGCCAGGCCTGGCATCTTTAGCACAACAGGTCGGCCGTCGAGCGATCAAGCAGCGCGCGGAACGAGGTCGCGTCCACCGGCCGGCTGATCAGGTAGCCCTGCACCTCATCACAACCATGCTCGCGCAGGAACTGCAGCTGCTCGCGGGTTTCCACCCCTTCGGCCACCACCTTCAGTTGCAGGCTCTTGGCCATGGCGATGATCGCCCGGGTAATGGCCGCGTCCTGTGAGCCTTCGAGCAGGCCGCGGATGAAGGCCTGGTCGATCTTCACGTAGTCGACCGGGAAGCGCTTGAGGTAGCTCAACGACGAATAGCCGGTGCCGAAGTCGTCGATGGCCAGCTTCACCCCCAGCGCGTGGAGCTGTTCGAAGGTGGTGATGATGTGCTCGACGCTGTCCAGCAGCTGGCTTTCGGTCAGTTCCAACTCCAGCAGGTGCGGCGCCAGGCCGGACTCCTGCAGGACCTGGCGCACCAGGCTGACCAGCTTGCCTTGGCGCAGCTGATACACCGACAGGTTGACCGAAACGCGCACCTCCAGGCCCTGGCGCAACCATTCGCACGCCTGCCAGCAAGCCTGGCGCAACACGAACTCACCCATGGGCGCGATCAGCCCGGTCTCTTCGGCCAGGCCGATGAACTCGCTGGGCGGCACCATGCCCCACTCGGGGTGCTGCCAGCGCACCAGCGCCTCGGCCGCGTGCAACTGGCCGGTGCGCAGGCACAGCTTGGGTTGGTAGTAGACCAGTAACTGGCGCTCGTCGATGGCCTTGCGCAGCTGGTTCTCCAGTTGCAGGCGTTCCAGGGTGCTGGCGCGCAGGCTCTCGGTGTAGAACTGAAAGCTGTCACCGCCCAGGTGCTTGGCGTGCTGCTTGGCCATGTCGGCCTGGCTGACCAGGGCATTGAGGTCCTGGGTGGCGTCGGACAACAGGCTGATGCCCACCGACGCACTGATCACCACCTCGTGCCCGCCGACGCGCTGGGGCACGCGCAGCTTGTCGAGCAGCCGGGTGGTGACACGCACCAGGCTCGACAGATTTGTGTAGCCGTCGAACAGCACGGCGAACTCGTCGCCGGACAGGCGCGCCACGGTGTCGGCCTCCGGCACCGCGTTGGCCAGGCGCTGTGCCATCTTCTTGAGCAGCTGGTCCGCCAGTTCGTGGCCCAGGCTTTCGTTGAGCAGCTTGAAGCGGTCCAGGTCCACATGCAGCAGCGCCAGGCTGCGGCCGTTCAGGCGCATGCGCTGCGCCGCCTCGTGCAAACGCAAGCGGAATAGCGCGCGGTTGGCCAAACCGGTGAGGTCGTCGTAATGCGCCAGGTAGCGCAGGCGCTCCTCGGATTCGCGGCGTGCGGACAGGTCGGTGAAAAAGCCGACGATATTGACGATTCGTCCCCGAGGGTCATTCACGCTGTTCAGTTGCAACCACTGCGGGTAGAGCTCGCCGTTCTTACGCGCCTCGACCAGCTCGCCCTGCCAGCGGCCCTGCTGCTCCAACGCCTGGTCGATGGCCTGGCTGTGGCGCCGGGCATCGCGGCTGCAGGGCAGCTCCAGGGCGTTGCGGGCGATCAGTTCGGCCCGGCCGTAGCCGGTGACATCGCAGAAGGCCTGGTTCACCGCCAGCAACTGGAAGTCCGCGTCGAGAATGGCGATCCCTTCGCTGGCCGCCTCGAACACCGTCGCGGCCAGGCGCTGCTGCTCTTCCTGTTCCTTGCGTGCGGTGATGTCGCGGCGGGTGCCGAGCATGCGCAGGACCTTGCCCTGGCCATCGGACTCCACCGCCCGCCCGCAGTCCTCGATCCAGCACCAGTGCCCCTGGGCGTGGCGTACCCGGTACTCGACCCGGTAGTCCTCGGTCCGCCCCTTGAGGTGCTCGACCAGCGTGCGTCGCAGCACGGGCAGGTCATCGGGATGCAGCCGCGGCTTGAGGTCGGCGCGCACCGAGCGTACCTGCTCCGGATCCAGGCCGAACAGCGCATGCAACTGGGTGTGATGGACCTCGTCGGTTTCCAGGTTCCAGTCCCACAGCCCGAGTTCGCTGGCCTGCAAGGCCAGGGCCAGGCGCTGCTCGCTCTTGCTCAGGGCCTGGTTGGCCAGGTCCAGCTCATGACTGCGTTGGGCCACGCGCTGCTCGAGGCCGGCATGGGCCTTGCGCAGGTCGTCCTCGGCCCGTCGCCGTTGGGCGATCTCTGCACTGAGCTGACGGTTGAGGCCCTCACCATGACGCTGGGCGTTCTGCAGGTGCTCGATCAGCGCCTGGTTCTGGAAGCGGCGCAGCAGGCCGCGCTCGATCAGGCGATTGACCTGCCAGGCCACCACCATCAGCGCCACCAGCAGGATCAGCCCCAGCCAGCCCCAGCCGCGCTGGTGTCCGGCGTCATAGACGAATAGAAACGCGATCGGCGGCAGCAGGCACGGCAGGGCGAAGCTGAGAAACGCCGGCAGGCTGACCGCGTAGGCGACACTGGCCGACAACGCCGCCGCGCCGAGCAGGCCGAAGACCCAGGCCTGCTGCACGAAGTTGTCCGCCGGCGCCAGGGCGATCACCGCGCAGGCCAAGGTCAGGCCACTGAACGCCGAGCCGAGCAGGAACATGCGCCGCCAGGTCGGCTTGGCCTGGCGCGCCGGCGTCGCCGCGTCGAAGGCCGCTACCTGGATCACCCGAAGCGCCACCAGCGCCACCAGCCAGGCCATCCAAACCCCGACCAGCAAATAGCGCGCAGGGCTCCACAGCAGCCAGGCGCAGAGCAGGCCGTTGAGCAACATGAACAAGGTGGGCAGCAACGAGCCCTGGTACAGCAGGCGAGTACGCTCGATCGACAGCTGGGTGGCGAATTGCCTGCGAACGCTCCTTGTCGTCTCCGGCGATGCTCCGATCGCCGCGCAATCCTGGGTCATATTGGCTGGGTTCTTTTGTCTTCTTGTTATGGCTGACCGCAAATGTGCAGGGAGCATACACAAGCACCGCGTCGGACCAAACTGCTCTGCGTCATGATTTCGAAAATGTCTGCTGCGTCCAGGTCTGACCGCTCAACCACGGGTACCGGACAAGTCCACCGATGAACGGTCGCGCGCCCATCCGGCGATTTGCGACCGGGGCGTTTGCCCCTGCCTTCGCACGGCCATAGAATGCCCGGATGCATAATGACGACCTCTCCCTCCTGCTGAACTCCCTCAACGACGCTCAACGCCAGGCCGTGGCGGCCTCGGTGGGGCGCCAACTGGTGCTGGCCGGCGCCGGCTCGGGCAAGACCCGCGTGCTGGTGCACCGCATCGCCTGGCTGATCCAGGTCGAACAGGCCTCGCCGCACTCGATCCTGTCGGTGACGTTCACCAACAAGGCCGCGGCGGAAATGCGCCAACGGATCGAGCAACTGCTGGGCATCAACCCGGCTGGCATGTGGGTCGGCACCTTCCACGGCCTGGCCCACCGCCTGTTGCGGGCGCACTGGCAGGAAGCGGGGCTGGCGCAGAACTTCCAGATCCTCGACAGCGACGACCAGCAGCGCCTGATCAAGCGGGTGATCCGCGAGATGGGCCTGGACGAGCAGAAATGGCCGGCGCGCCAGGTCCAGTGGTTCATCAACGGCCAGAAAGACGAAGGCCTGCGCCCACGGCACATCCAGGCCAGCGGCGACCTGTTCCTGGCCACCATGCGTGACATCTATGTCGCGTACGAGCAGGCCTGCGATCGCGCCGGGGTCATCGACTTCTCCGAGCTGCTGCTGCGTGCCCTCGACCTGTGGCGCGACCACCCGGACCTGCTCAAGCACTACCAGCGCCGCTTCCGCCACCTGCTGGTGGACGAGTTCCAGGACACCAACGCCGTGCAGTACGCGTGGTTGCGCCTGCTGGCCTCCGGTGGCGACAGCCTGATGGCGGTGGGCGACGACGACCAGTCGATCTACGGCTGGCGCGGCGCCAAGATCGAGAACATCCACCAGTACACCGCCGACTTCCCGGACGCCGAGCTGATCCGCCTGGAGCAGAACTACCGCTCCACCGGCGGTATCCTCAAGGCTGCCAACGCCCTGATCGCCAACAACAGCGGGCGCCTGGGCAAGGAGCTGTGGACCGACATGGGCGAGGGCGAACCGCTCACGCTCTATGCCGCGTACAACGAGCACGACGAGGCGCGCTACGTGGTCGAGACCATCGAAAGCCTGGTCAAGCAGGGCAACGCGCGCAGCGAGATCGCCATCCTCTATCGCTCCAACGCCCAGTCGCGGGTGCTGGAAGAGGCCCTGCTGCGCGAACGCATCCCCTACCGCATCTATGGCGGCCAGCGCTTCTTCGAGCGCGCCGAGATCAAGAATGCCATGGCCTACCTGCGCCTGCTCGAAGGTCGCGGCAACGACGCGGCGCTGGAGCGGGTGATCAACGTGCCGCCACGGGGCATCGGCGAAAAGACCGTCGAGGCCATCCGCGACCACGCCCGCCACAGCCAGCTGTCGATGTGGGAAGCCATGTGCCAGCTGCTCGCCGCCAAGGCCCTCAAGGGCCGCGCCGCCAGCGCCCTGGGCGCGTTCATCGAGCTGCTGGAGAACCTCGCCGCCAAGGTGCTGGACATGCCGCTGCACCTGATGACCCAAACGGTCATCGAGCAGTCCGGGCTGATCGTCTACCACCAGGAAGAGAAGGGCGAGAAAGGCCAGGCCCGGGTGGAAAACCTTGAGGAACTGGTGAGCGCAGCGCGCAACTTCGAAACCAGCGACGAAGACGCCGACCTCTCGCCATTGTCGGCGTTCCTCGGCCACGCCTCGTTGGAGGCCGGCGACACCCAGGCCGACGAGCACGAGGACAGCATCCAGCTGATGACCCTGCACAGTGCCAAGGGCCTGGAGTTCCCGTACGTGTTCCTGGTGGGCATGGAGGAAGGCCTGTTCCCGCACAAGATGAGCCTGGAAGAGCCCGGCCGCCTCGAAGAGGAGCGCCGCCTGGCCTACGTGGGCATCACCCGGGCCATGCGCCAGCTGGTCATGACCTACGCCGAGACCCGCCGCCTGTATGGCAGCGAGACCTACAACAAGGTATCGCGCTTCGTCCGGGAGATCCCCGCCGGGCTGGTGCAGGAGGTGCGTCTGTCGAATACCGTCAGCCGTCCGTTCGGCGGCGCGAAGACGCCGGCCAGCAGCCTGTTCGCCAACGCCAGCATCCCGCAGACCGCCTTCAGCCTCGGCCAGCGGGTGCAGCATGCGGTGTTTGGCGAAGGCGTGATCCTCAACTTCGAAGGATCTGGCGCCCAGGCGCGGGTGCAGGTGAACTTCTCCGAGGGCAGCAAGTGGCTGATGCTGGGCTACGCCAAGCTGGAAGCTATCTGACCGAATCGAACGACACGCCCCTGTAGGAGCGGCCTTGCGTCGCGAAAGGGGCGCGCAGCGGCCCCAGATTCCGAGCCGCCATTGAAATTGCTGGGGCTGCTGCGCAGCCCTTTCGCGACGCAAGGCCGCTTCCACAGGGGGCAGTTTCCCAGCTCAAAGGGCTGGGCGATCACCTACAGGTGAACGCATAGATCCGGTCAGTCAGGCAAAAGCTCGAAACATCTTGTCGCTGGCTATGTCTGTCAGTTCATGTGCACCATGACGCGCGTGCAATCCACACAAACGGGAATCCCCATCTTATGCAACGTTTTCTTAGCATCGCTCTGGCGCTCTGCGTCGGCCTGACGCTGAGCCTCGACGCCAACGCCAAGCGCTTCGGTGGTGGCAAGAGCTCGGGCTCCGCGCCTATCCACCAGACCCGCCAGGCCACCCCGACCACGCCTGCCGCCGCCCCGACCGCTCCTGGTCGCGCACCAGCCGCCGCCAGCGGTGCCTCGCGCTGGCTGGGCCCACTCGCCGGCCTCGCCGCCGGTGGCCTGCTGGCCTCCATGTTCATGGGCGACGGCTTCGATGGCATGCAGATCCTCGATTTCCTGATCATGGGCCTGATCGCCTTCCTGGTCTTCCGCTTCATCGCCGCGCGCCGTCGCCAGCAGCAGCCGCAACACGCTGCCGCCGGCCATGCCCCGTACCAGCGCGAAGCCCAGCCGCAGGCCGCCCCGCAGTCGATCTTCGGCGGCTCCGCCGCGCCGGTCGCCTCGCCTGTGATCAACGCCCCGGCCTGGTTCAACGAAGCCAGCTTCCTGTCCGCCGCCCGTTCGCACTTCCAGTCGCTGCAGCAGCACTGGGACGCCAACGAGATGGACAAGATCGCCGAGTTCGTCACCCCGCAGATGCTCGAGTTCCTCAAGCGCGAGCGTGCCGAGCAGGGTGAAGGCTTCCAGTCCACCTACATCGACGACCTCGATGTGCAACTGGACGGCGTCGACGAGCGCGCCGACCAGACCGACGCCACCCTGACCTTCCGTGGCGTGTCGAAGACCTCGCGCTTCGACCAGGGCGAAGCCTTCAGCGAAAGCTGGCACATGGTTCGCGCCCATGGCGAAAACCAGCCTTGGCTGCTGGCCGGTATCCGCCAAAACGGTTAACCGTCGCACGTTGCAGAAAAAACCCCGGGCCTGTCCCGGGGTTTTTGCTTTTGCCAGAGCGGCCTACTAGGGTATAACGCGCAGCGTTGTCATAAGGTCAGAGGATGTGAACCGTGGAAGAAGTGATCGAACAACTCCGTGAAGCCAACGAGCCGGTACCGGTGCCGCTGGAACTGCCGGACGAGGATCAGCTGGTCGAGATCGAGGAAGAGCTGTTCATCAACATCCCGTTCGTGTTCAAGGAATACCTGCTGACCGTCAGCGACGTGGTGTATGGCAGCCTCGAGCCGGTGACCGTGACCGATCCGCAATCCCACACCTACCTGCCGGAAGTGGCGGCCAACGCCTGGGACGCCGGCGTGCCTCGCGACCTCATTCCCATCTGCCAGGACGGTGACGACTACTACTGCGTCGAAGAGGACGGCACCGTGGTGCTGTGGTCGGGTGAAGAAGAAATCGTCACCGAGGAAAGCTGGGAATCGGTCTGGCACTGGGCACGGGATGTCTGGCTGGAAAGCTGAATGAGAAATACCCGCATAAAGTGATGGCTTATCGCTACCCATCACTCGTAGAATCGCCAGGCTCTCTGCGCCTGGCGACACTGCTACCGCTCCATCCCCTCGGACGACGGTGAAATCTCGCGCAGAAAGCGTTAACCGCTCAGTGCGAATGATCGCGGTTGTTCTCCAACGTATCCAGCAACGCCACCTGCATCCGCGTATGCACCCGGATCAGCCAGCGCCACAACAGCGCCACTACCACCGCCGCCACCACGACGATGACCAGCAGCAGTTCGCTGGTCGGCAGGATGCTTGCCGACAAGGCCGACAGCAGCAGGAAGATCACCAGCAGTGACAGCAGCGGAATCACCTCGGCGATCACCCGCCGTACCCGCTGGGTATGCCGCCCGGCCATCTCGGGTTTGACGCCCATCTCCGCCAGCAACATCGACAGCGCCTTGAGCTTGCGATACGCGGCGATCAGGAACGGCAGCGACAGCAGCAATGCCGCGCCCCAGATCAGCGCCTTCTGCTGGCCGGCATCCGCCACCCACTCGCTCAACCAGCTGCCGATGCGCCCGGCGAAATAACCGCCACTGAAGAAGATCGCGATCACCAACGCCAGGTTGACCCCGACCTGCAGCAGAATGCGTCGGATCATCGCCGCCAGCATGGCCCCCTCGCCCTGCGGCTGGATGCTGCGCAACCATTCGCCGTACAGCGACAGCACCCGTGCCACGCGGCTCGGCACCACCTTGCCCAGCCTGATAGACAACGGATCGGCGGCACGGATCAGGTACGGCGTCAGCAAGGTGGTGATGGCCGACACCGCCACTGCGACCGGATAGAGAAAGTCGCTGGTGACCTGCAAGGTCACCCCCAGGGCGGCGATGATGAAGGAGAACTCGCCGATCTGCGAAAGCCCCATCCCCACGCGCAACGAGGTGCGCCCGTCGTTGCCGGCGATGAACGCGCCCATGCCGCAGGAAAGCATCTTGCCCAGTACCACCGCCAGGGTGATGACCACGATCGGCCAGGCGTACTCGACCAGGATCGACGGGTCGATCATCAGGCCGATGGCGACGAAGAAGATGGCGCTGAACAGGTCGCGAACTGGCTCGATCAGCCGTTCGATCTTCAGCAACTGGCGCGACTCGGCCATGATCGCGCCGATCAGGAAGGCACCGAGCACCATGCTGTATTCGAGCTTGACCACCAGCAGGCAGAAGCCAAAACACAGGCCCAGCACGGTGATCAGCAGCATCTCGTTGCTTTCGAATTTCGCCACGTAGGCCAGCAGCCGCGGCACCAGCAGGATGCCGATGACCAGTGCGACGATCATGAACAGCGACAGCTTGCCCACGGTGGAGAACACTTCGCCGGAACTCACCGAGCCGCTGACGGCGATCCCCGACAGTAGCGCGATGATGCCGATGCCGAGGATGTCCTCGACGATCAGCACGCCGAAGATCAGCTGGGCGAAACGCTCGTTTTTCATCTTCAGGTCGTTGAGCGCCTTGACGATGATGGTGGTCGAGGAGATCGCCAGGATCGCCCCGAGGAACAGCGAATCCATGGTGTTCCAGCCGAACCAGCGACCGATCTCGAACCCGATCCAGATCATCAGGACGATTTCCAGGAACGCCGCGATGAAAGCCGTGGCGCCAACCTTGAACAGCTTGCGCAGGCTGAACTCCAGGCCCAGGCAGAACATCAGGAAGATCACCCCAAGTTCGGCCAGGGTCTTGATGGTGTCTTCGTCGTGGATCAGACCGAACGGCGGCGTGTGCGGGCCGATGATGAAGCCGGCGACGATATAGCCCAGCACCACCGGCTGCTTGAGGCGATGGAAGAGGATGGTGACCACCCCGGCAACCAGCATGATCACCGCCAGGTCCTGGATGAAGCTGATGGCATGCATGGCGTGATACTCCTTGTTTTCGATGCACGGGGCGAACCGCTCCTCTGCCGGACGATCCTTCGGCGCGGAGCAGGCCCATACTGTTGTGATAGACGCAAAAGCCCACGTTGCATGGGCGTCGTCAGGTTAACATCGCGCCTTGCCACAAAATGCCGATGCAATATGCAGAAACAGATCGGCCGATTCGACACCGCCGATGGCAAGATTGGCGTGACGATGGAGCGTCAGCCGACGTCCCGTACCAGGATGGGAAACCTCAACGAGGGGAAACAGAAGTGTCTGCAGATACCCGCCCCGAATCCGTGCAAATTCACCGTGAGCTCTCTATGGAACCTGGAAACGCCCAGCTGACCATGACCGTCCTGATGACACCGGACATGGCCAACTTCTCTGGCAACGTACACGGCGGCACCCTGCTCAAGTACCTCGACGAAGTCGCCTATGCCTGCGCCAGCCGCTATGCCGGCACCTATGTGGTGACCCTGTCGGTGGACCAGGTGATCTTCCGCGAACCGGTGCATGTCGGCGAGCTGGTGACCTTCCTGGCCTCGGTCAACTACACCGGCAACACCTCGATGGAGGTGGGCATCAAGGTGGTCACCGAGAACATTCGCGAGCGCTCGGTGCGCCACTCCAACAGCTGCTTCTTCACCATGGTCGCGGTGGACGACGACCGTCGCCCGGTGAAGGTACCACCGCGCCAGCCGCAGAGCAGCGAGGAGAAGCGCCGCTTCCTGCAGGGCCAGCAACGCCGCCAGATCCGCCAGGAGCTGGAACAGCGCTACCAGAACCTCAAGACTGATTCGATCTAATAGAGCAAACGCTGCGCCTCGAAGCGCACCCGCGGGTGGGCGATGCGGTCCTGGGCTCGCACCAGTTGCAGTTCATAGCTGGTGCAGGCCTGGGTTTCCAGCAGCACTTCATGCACGGCGGCGGCGGTGAATTCGAAAGCCTGTAGCCAGTCGTCGCCCAGCAGCACGCGGGCGAGGAACAGCCCGGAGGTCAGGTCGCCCACGCCCACCGGCTGGCGTGGGAAGGCCAGCAAAGGCCGGCGCAGGTGCCAGCTGGCATCGCGAGTCACCAGCAGCATCTCGAAGGCATCGTCCGCCCGCTGTGGATAATTCAGGTGCTTGACCAATACCACCTGCGGCCCGCGCTCCAGCAACCCGCGCGCCATGCCCACGCAATCTTCCAGCGACTGCGCGCGACGGCCACAGAAGCTGTCCAATTCGAGCTGGTTCGGGCACAGGATATCGGCCTTGGCGACCGCCTCCTCGAGCAGGAACTCGCTGACCTCCGCCGGCACGATGCAGCCCTTCTCGGCATGCCCCATGACCGGGTCGCACAGGTACAGGGCGTTGGGATTGACCGCCTTGATCCGCTCGACGCCGGCCAGGATCGCCCGCCCCTGCTCGGCACTGCCCAGGTAGCCCGATAACACCGCATCGCAATGGCCCAGCTCACCGATATTGGAAATGCCTTCCACCAACGCGGGAATTTGCGCTGGGGCAAGCACTTCCCCGGCCCACTGTCCATACTGAGTATGGTTGGAGAACTGTACGGTGTTGAGCGGCCAGACGTTGACCCCGACCCGCTGCATGGGAAACACCGCGGCGCTGTTGCCGGCGTGTCCAAAGACCACGTGGGACTGAATGGCGAGCAGGTGCGGTGTACGTTTCATGCGGGACGATTCCGAAACTGTGTGAAGAAATGTGCGGCCCGCAGTATGAACCCGATTGCCATCTGTACGACAGGCCAGAGACGCAGTTAAGCTGGATCGACCTGTCTGGAGCTTACGCAAATGCTGACCCTGGAAAACCTCTTCGTCCTGATGCTGGTGGCGACCGCAGGCGCCTGGCTGTGGCACAACCACGGGCTGCGCGAAAAGGCCCTGGCACGGGTCAAGCAGCATTGCGCCAAGCTCGACCTGGAACTGCTCGACGACGCGGTGGCGCTCAAGCGCATCGCCTTCGTGCGGGACGCCAACGGCAGGAAGCGCCTGGCGCGCATCTACAACTTCGAGTTCACTGTCACCGGTGAACAGCGCCACCCCGGCACCGTCACCCAGTTCGGCGCCCACACCATGCAGATTGAACTCGCGCCCTATCCGTTCGAGATCAAGACCCCGCCACGTGCCGACAACGTCATCGAGATGCAGCAGTGGCGCCAGGAGCACAACCGCTGGCGCAATTGATCAACGGATCAGCGGGCAGCAGCCGATGGCGGCTTGCAGGGCCCGCAAGGGTTGCGGCTGATCGAAAATCAGCTCGATGCGCGAGTCCTTGCGCCATTCGCTGGAACGCCATTCCAGCGTCCCGCCTTCAAGGCCATTGAACGACTGCCAGCCTTCGGTGCTGTGGATAACGCCCTTCGCCCGGCGCCACGGCCATTGCTCGAGCACACCGCGCAGCACGGCCGCGTCGAAGCATTGGTCGGGATGCCAGCGCCAGCCGATGCTCCAACCTCCCTCCCCCTGCTGAAACTGGCAGATCGGCTGTCGTGGATCGGTCCACAGGGTGGGCAGCGGCACTGCGCCGTTATCCACAGGCAGGCTGCCATAGTCAACAGTGCCCGATGCCACGGGAGCTGAAAGAGGCAATGCAGCAAGCGGCAGTACCCCGTGATTCGTCCAGCGCGCCGGTAATGCAGGTAGTGATTCAGTTATCAACAAGCATTCGGCTTCATCCACACCACTCGCCTTGTTGAACACCAGCATCCCAGCCTTCGCCAGTGCCTGGCGCTGAGCCTCGGGCAGGACGTCCCCCCGGGACAGGGCCGCGGCATCCAGCACCATCAGCAGTGGCTGCACCGACAGTACGCCAGTCCAAGGTGCGCGTCCCAGTTGCTCCAGCAACTCGACCGGGTGACCGAGGCCGGACGGTTCGATGAACAGGCGGTCCGGGCGCGCCTTGCGCAGCAAGCGGCCAAGCCCCACTTGGAACGGTGCGCCATTGACGCAGCACAGGCAGCCTCCCGCCACTTCACCGATGGCGATGCCCGCCTCGTCGCGGCTGAGCAAGGCGGCATCGAGGCCGACCTGGCCGAACTCGTTGACCAGCACGGCCCAGCGCTCGCCAGCCGGACGCTGGTCCAGCAGGTGGCGGATCAGGCTGGTCTTGCCGGCGCCGAGGGGGCCGGCGATCACATGGGTAGGGATATTCTGCAGCATGGCTCGGTATCGGGGTGGATTGTTGCCAGTCTATACCGCCGGGCTCCCGATTCATGCCAACCAATCCAGGCTCAGCAACAATCGACGCTCCCCGGCGGGCGTCAGCGGTGACCGGTGGACCAATCCCGCCCCCTCGTTACCCAGCCACTTCTCCCCCTTGAGCAGGGCCACCTCTCCCGCCGCCAGGCGCCGAACTTTATCCACACCCGGTAACGACTGCTGCAAGCGCGCGCGATCGATCGCTCCCTCCGCCAGCCATTCGCTGCCCGCGCCGGCATAGGTGCTGAGCAGGCGCACCGGCACATGGTCCACATGCATTCGCGGGCACATCGCCCCGTCCAGTACCCGCACGCGCACACCGAGACGACGGGCGCCCAGCAGGCAGGTATAGGCAGCCACCAGCCAAGCCACATCTGCGACGAAACCGTCATAGCCGTGCAGATCGGCGGCCTCCCTGAGCAAACCGGGCAAGGCTGGCGGGTGGCGTTCATCCACCTCGATCACCCGCTCATCGGCCAGGGATTGGCCAAGGCTGAGCACCAGGTTGGCGAAGTCCTCCACCTGGGCCGGCAGGCGGCGCTGCCAGACCGCCAGGTTGACACCATCATGAAGGATGTCGGTCATCACCTGGGGCGATTCACCGAACACCTGGCGGATATCCACAGTCATGCCACCGCGTCCTCATGCCAGGCCCCGAAAGGATCGGGCAGACGCAGCCAGGCCATCGGCCCCAACTCCATCTCGTCGTCCGTGAGCAGGCAGGCCTCCAGCTCCGTGGATAACCGCTCGAAGTCGATGTTCTGCCCGATGAACACCAGTTCCTGGCGGCAATCGCCGCTTTCCACCGACCACTGCTTGAGGATCGCCGCGGTACTCTCTTCGTCCTGCGGCCATTGCTCTCGTGGCACGAAGCGCCACCAGCGCCCCGCCAGGCCGTGACGCATCATGCCACCGGCCTGGGACCAGCTCCCGGCCTCCTGGTACTTGCTGGCCAGCCAGAAGAAGCCCTTGGAACGCAGCAACCGGCCGTTGCTCCAGGGCGTGTGGATAAAGTCGAAGAAGCGCTGCGGGTGGAACGGCCGACGTGCCTGCCAGGTGCTGGCGGCGATACCGTATTCCTCGGTTTCCGGCACATGCTCGCCACGCAGTTCGCGCAGCCAGCCCGGAGCCTGGGCCGCCTGGTCGAAATCGAACAGGCCGGTATCGAGGATGCGCGACAGCGCCACCTGGCCCATCACCATCGGCACGATTTGCGCCCGGGCATTGAGGCTGCGCAGGATGGCCACCAGCTCCTCACGGTCAGACTGGCTGATCAGGTCGATCTTGCTCAGCAACAGCACGTCGGCGAACTCGACCTGCTCGATCAAGAGGTCGCTGATCGAGCGCTCGTCCTGCTCACCCAAGGTCTCGCCACGGCTGGCGAGACTCTCGGCGGCCTGGTAGTCGCGCAGGAAGTTCAGCCCGTCGACCACGGTGACCATGGTGTCCAGGCGCGCCATGTCGGAGAGGCTGCGCCCCTGCTCGTCGCGAAAGGTGAAGGTCTCGGCGACCGGCAGCGGCTCGGATATGCCGGTCGACTCGATCAGCAGGTAATCGAAGCGGCCCTCACTCGCCAACCTCGCCACCTCTTCCAGCAGGTCCTCGCGCAAGGTGCAACAGATGCAGCCGTTGCTCATCTCCACCAGTTTTTCTTCCGCCCGGTTCAGGCTGACGTTGCGCTGGACCTCGCTGGCATCGATGTTGATTTCGCTCATGTCGTTGACGATCACGGCGACGCGCAGGTTGTCGCGGTTGCGCAGGACATGGTTGAGCAGCGTGCTCTTGCCGGCGCCGAGGAAGCCGGACAGCACGGTGACAGGGAGACGGTTGGGCATGACTAACCTCATCGGGCAGGCGCATTCGAATCGATGCATTGCACAATGTTATATTATAACAATACAATTTCGCCAAGCCGTGTCGACCGAACGGTTGTCTGGAGAGCGTCATGAAATCATCCGGCCTCGCTGCCTTGCTGCTGCTCGCAGCACCTATGCAGCTTCTCGCCATGCCCCACACCGACCTCGCCCTGTGCACCCGCAGCGCGACCCTGCTCGCCTGCCAGGATGGCCAAGGCAACTACTACAGCGTGCGTACCGAAGGCAGCACCTTTTACCTGCGAGGCTACGAAGTAGCAGGCAAGCGCCTGTGGGCTCAGACCAACAGCCGCTACGGCACGCTGACCTTCTTCACCGGGCTGGCCAGCGACGGTGAAGCCTGGGTGGGCTACAGCCGTCGCATCGGCTGGACCACCCTCAACCGTGTCTCCAGCTCCAGCGGTCAACGCTTCAACCTGCACTGCAGCCTTGTCGGCGGTTGCCGCTGACTGCCATCACTTCAGGATCCTTCCATGTCTAGCCTTGCCCTTCCCGACATCGCCACACAAAGCAGCCAGCAGACACTGCCGCTGGACTGGGTCGGCATGTGCGGTATCGCCCTGCCGCTGCTGGTCGACGGACGCAGCCTCGGCGCGCACGCCGATGCCGGCGTGAGCCTGGATGACGGCTCAGCCCGGGGCATCCACATGTCACGGTTGTACCTGGCGCTGGAAGCGCTGGAACAGCAAGCCTTGAGTCCACGCCTGATTCGCCGGACGCTCGAGCAGTTTCTCGCCAGCCACGAGGGCCTTTCGAACGCCGCCTACCTGCGCCTGGCGTTCGATCACCTGCTCAAGCGCCCGGCGTTGGTCAGCCCGCTAGCAGGCTGGAAACGCTACCCAGTGAGCATCGACGCACAGCTGAAAGATGGAATGTTCCACGTGGAACTATCGGTGCACATTCCCTACTCCTCGACCTGCCCATGCTCGGCGGCGCTGGCCAGACAGCTGATCCAGGCGCAATTCGACCGGGACTTCGCTGGCCAGTCACTGGAGAGGGAGCGTGTTCGCCAGTGGCTTGGCAGCAGTGACGGCATCGTTGCGACACCCCATAGCCAAAGGAGCATGGCCAAGCTGCAGGTCCGTCTGGACGGCGACGCGTTCAGGCTGACCGAGTTGATCGAGACTGCGGAGGCCGCCTTGGGCACGGCCGTACAGACGGCAGTCAAGCGCGCCGACGAGCAGGCCTTCGCCCTGGCCAACGGACAGAACCTGATGTTCTGCGAGGATGCCGCCCGCCGCTTGCATGCGGCCTTGCGAACGCTAACGGGCATAAGCGGCTTCAGCGTGCGCGTGGAACATGCAGAGAGCCTGCATGCCCACGACGCGGTGGCGGTCAGTCGTTATCGCGGGTGACCGATCAGGTACGCGGTTTGACCGTTCCACAGTCATTTCCAAGCCAGACCGCCCGTGTATCCATGCTGCCCTGCTGCTGGACCCCGGAGGCATTGAAGGTGCCGTTGACCTTGGTCAGGAACTCCCGGTCGCTGAGGAAGGTGGCCTGGCCGTTACCCTGGGCCTTGGGGCAACTGAACTGGAACTTCCAGACATTGCCATTGCGCTCGGTGATCTTCTGCGTGCAGCCCGATTGCGGATCCTGCAGCGGAATGTCATTGGTCTTGACCTGCTCCGCGGTCAGGCACGAGCGCACCCCCTTGCCCCCCACCGTGATGCCCTGCTTGGCCAGGGCACCTTCCATCATCGCCCGTTGCTCCGGCGGCAGGTTCTTCAACTGACCGAGCATGAACTCCATGTCCGGCAACGGCTTGCCATCGACCTGCATGTTGCTGGTGGTCAGCTCCCACAGGCCGGGTTGCAACATCTGCGCGTGAACCAGCGGGCTGCCCAGCCCCAGCACCAGGGCGAGCAGTGGCAGACGAATCTTCATGGATGAAAGCTCCTCGAAATACCGGCTCTTGCCGGACTGAGCCGTTAGACGTCAAAAACGCCTGCGGGTTGCAGGCCACCCCTCGAACGTGGTCTGTTAGGCAGCAGTGCTCTCGGCAAGCAGGATGCGTATGGATTTCCACAGCCCCTACTTCTTCGGTTACTTGCTCGGCCTGATTCATTTGCTCGGCCTCGTCGCCGCGCTGCATGCGGTGTTCACCGTACGCACCGCCCAAGGTGCGATCGCCTGGGCCATGTCGCTGCTGTTCATCCCCTACCTCACCCTCATCCCCTACCTGGTGTTCGGCGCCCGTTCCTTCTACGCCTACATCCAGGCCCGACGCCAGGCCAACCAGGAAATGCACGTGGCCATGGCCAACCTGAACTGGCGGCCCTGGGTGGAGGAAGCGCTGACCGCCCGCGAGTCCGACAGCTACGCCGCCCTGCGCGCCATGCCCAAGCTGGGGCGCATGCCGTGTCTGGCCAACAACGAGGTGAAGCTGCTGATCGATGGCGCAGCCACCTTCGAGGCGATCTTCTCGGCCATCCGCATGGCGCGGGACACCGTGCTGGTGCAGTTCTTCATCATCCATGACGACGCCCTCGGCCGGGAGTTGCAGCAACTGCTGCTGCGCAAGGCCGCCGAAGGCGTGCAGGTGTTCGTGCTGTACGACCGCGTCGGCAGTCATGCCCTGCCAGCCAGCTACAGCCAGGTGCTGCGCGACGGCGGCGTGCAGATCGAGGCGTTCGCCACCCGGCGTGGCTGGTTCAATCGTTTCCAGGTCAACTTCCGCAACCATCGCAAGATCGTCGTGGTCGATGGCGTGCAAGGCTTTCTCGGCGGGCACAACGTGGGCGACGAATACCTCGGCGCACACCCCAAGCTGTCACCGTGGCGCGACACCCATGTGCAGATCGGCGGCCCGGTGCTGGCCTGCCTGCAAGAATCCTTCGCCGAGGACTGGTACTGGGCCACGCGCCAGCTGCCGCCGCTGATCCTGCCCGACGTCTACCCGGAGAACGGCGTACTGTGCCAGGCCTTGGCCAGCGGCCCGGCCGATCCACAGGAAACCTGTGCGCTGTTCTTCCTCGAGGCGATTCACTCGGCCACCCGGCGGGTATGGATCACCAGTCCCTATTTCATCCCCGACGAAGCCATCTTCGCCGCCCTGCGTCTGGCAGTGCTGCGGGGTGTCGACGTACGTATCCTGATTCCCTCGCGCCCCGACCACCGCATCGTCTACGCCGCCTCCAGCCTGTTCGCCTTCGAGGCGGTACGCGCCGGAGTGCGTATGTTCCGTTACCTGCCCGGTTTCCTGCACCAGAAGGTGGTGCTGGTGGACGATGAGGTCAGCGCCATCGGCAGCGCCAACCTCGACAACCGCTCGTTCCGGCTGAACTTCGAGATCACCCTGCTCACCGTGGACCGCACTTTCGCCGACCAAGTCGAACGGATGTTGGAGAATGACTTCGAACAAGCCCGGGAGATCACCGCGGAAGACAGCCGCGACACCCACCGCCTGCAACAGTTGGGGATGCGTATCGCGCGGTTGATTTCACCGATCCTGTGACCCGGCGAGCCTAGTCGGCACGCCGGGCTACCCGATCAACGATAGAGGTCCTCACGCGTCCAAGGCAGGTCGTGGTGGCCGTCGGCATAGGGCTTCACCGCGAGAATCTGGTGCAGGTTGATCCAGCCCTTGGTGAAGGCATAGGCGCAACCGGCCAGGTACAGGCGCCAGATACGCAAGGTCTTCTCCGGCACCAGCGCGGCGGCGCGGTGCAACTGGTTCTCCAGGTTCTCACTCCAGTGGTTGAGGGTCTTGGCGTAGTGCAGGCGCAGGCTTTCGATATCGACCACCTCCAGGCCCGCCTCGCAGATACGCGCCGTGATCATCGAGATATGCGGCAGCTCGCCGTGGGGGAACACATAACGGTCGATAAAGTCCCCCGCGCCACGGCCGACTGGGCGACCATCGACGTGCTTGGCGGTAATGCCATGGTTCATCACCAGGCCACCTTCGCGCACCGCACCGAACAGCCGCTGGCAGTACAGCTCGAGGTTGGCATGCCCGACGTGTTCGAACATGCCAACGCTGACCGCCTTGTCGAAGCGGCCATCCTGCGGCAGGTCACGGTAGTCGAGAATCTGCAGGTCGACCTTGTCGGCCAGGCCCTCCTCCTTGACCCGCTGGCGGCCCAGCTTCAGTTGCTCCTTGCTCAGGGTGATGCCGAACACCTTGGCGCCGTACTCGCGGGCGGCGAATCGTGCCAGCCCGCCCCAACCGCAACCGACATCCAGCAAGTAGTCGCCGGCCTGCAGGCGCAGCTTGCGGCACAGGTGGTCGAACTTGTCCTGCTGCGCCTGGGCCAGGGTGTTGTCCGGCTCCTTGAAGTAGGCGCAGGAATAGACCATGTCCGGGTCGAGCCACAGTTGGTAGAAATCGTTGGACAGGTCGTAATGGTAGGAAATGGCTTCGGCGTCGGTGCGCTTGTCATGGGAAGTGCGCTCCGGTACCACCTCGTCTTCATCCTTGAGCAAGGCTTCGCTGAGCTCGTCGCAGACCCGGATGACTTCACCGATATCACCTTCCAGTTCCAGCTTGCCTTCAACGAAGGCAGAGCCAAGCTCATCCAGGTTCGGATGGGTGAGCTGGGTGATCAGCTGGGGTTCCTTGACCAGGATGGTGACCTGCGGGCTCGGCCCCAGATCGAACTGGTTGCCGTCCCACAGCTTGACGCGCAAAGGTAAGTGCAGGCTCTGCAATGCGGGTGGAAGTTGCGCAAGCATTCATGACCCTCCCTTTCATTGATACGGACGCCAAGCCTCAAGGTGTCGGACGTCACCGGATCAGGGTAGTTCATTCGTGCGAAGTTTCCGTTAATCGCGACCATAGTCTAGAACTATCTGGTCCGGGTCATCCAACAGATTGTATACAATCTTCATCACTCAGACTAACCTTGTGCCCCTCTTCGCTTCCTCACACTCTCGGAGTAACGAAACCCATGAAATCCTATGACGTGGTGATCATCGGCGGCGGCCCCGGCGGCTACAACGCAGCGATCCGTGCCGGCCAGCTGGGCCTGAGCGTGGCCTGTGTCGAGGGTCGCTCGACCCTGGGCGGTACCTGCCTGAACGTCGGCTGCATGCCTTCCAAGGCCCTGCTGCACGCATCCGAGCTCTACGAGGCGGCCAGCGGCGAAGAGTTCGCCCACCTGGGGATCGAGGTCAAGCCGACCCTCAACCTGGGCCAGATGATGAAGCAGAAAGACGAAAGCGTGACCGGCCTGACCAAGGGCATCGAGTACCTGTTCCGTAAGAACAAGGTCGACTGGGTCAAGGGCTGGGGCCGCCTGGACGGCGCCGGCAAGGTACTGGTCAAAGCCGAGGACGGCAGCGAAACCACCCTGCAGGCCAAGGACATCGTCATCGCCACCGGTTCCGAACCCACGCCGCTGCCCGGCGTGACCATCGACAACCAGCGCATCATCGATTCCACCGGCGCCCTGTCGCTGCCTCAGGTGCCCAAGCACCTGGTCGTGATCGGTGCCGGCGTGATCGGCCTGGAGCTGGGTTCGGTGTGGCGCCGCCTGGGTGCCGAAGTAACGGTGATCGAATACCTTGATCGCATCTGCCCAGGCACCGATGAGGAAACCGCCAAGACCCTGCAGAAGGCCCTGGCCAAGCAAGGCATGACCTTCAAGCTCGGCAGCAAGGTGACCCAGGCCACATCCAGTGCCGACGGCGTCAGCCTGACCCTGGAGCCCGCCGTCGGTGGCAATGCCGAAACCCTGCAGGCCGACTACGTGCTGGTGGCCATCGGTCGCCGTCCGTATACCCAGGGCCTGAACCTGGAAAGCGTCGGGCTGGAAACCGACAAGCGCGGCATGCTCGCCAACGACCATCACCGCAGCGCGGTCCCAGGCATCTGGGTGATCGGCGACGTCACCTCCGGCCCGATGCTGGCGCACAAGGCCGAGGACGAAGCGGTAGCGTGCATCGAGCGCATCGCCGGCAAGCCGCATGAGGTGAACTACAACCTGATCCCGGGCGTCATCTATACCCGCCCGGAACTGGCCAGTGTCGGCAAGACCGAAGAGCAGCTCAAGGCCGAAGGCCGCGCCTACAAAGTCGGCAAGTTCCCCTTCACCGCCAACAGCCGGGCCAAGATCAACCATGAGACCGAAGGCTTCGCCAAGGTCATCGCCGACGCCGTCACCGACGAGGTGCTGGGCGTGCACCTGGTGGGCCCGAGCGTGAGCGAGATGATCGGCGAGTTCTGCGTGGCCATGGAATTCTCGGCCTCGGCCGAGGACATCGCCCTCACCTGCCACCCGCACCCGACCCGCTCCGAGGCCCTGCGCCAGGCGGCGATGAATGTGGATGGGAAAGCGATGCAGATCTGAGTGAGCACCTTGTAGCAAAACGGTGTGGGAGCGGGCTTGGCCCGCTCCCACAAGTGCCAGGCCTAGCCGTGGGCCAGTTGTTTATCCACACCCTCACGGAACCGCGACGCCAGGAATGGCGTGATATCCAGCGGCAACGCCTCATTGTGGACAACCTTGTCCAGCAGCACACCGGTAATGGCCGACGTGAGGATTCCGGTACGGAAATGTCCACAGGCATTGAAGTAGCCCTGAACATTATCCACAGGCCCGAGAATCGGCAGTTCGTCCGGTGATCCCGGGCGCAGGCCGGCCCAGGTGCGCTTGAGGTTCACCTGCGCCAGCTGCGGCACGCAACGGATCGCGCCCTGCACAAGGCCACTGATTTCCGGGAACGTGTTGCTGACATCGAAGCCCTTCTCTTCGGTGGTGCTGCCGATCAGGATCTCGCCATTGTCCTTCTGCGCCATGTAGCAATCGCTGGTGGTGATGCAGCCATCGAGCAGTTTGGGCAGGCGCTCGGTCAGCACGATCTGGCCCTTCACCGGCTTGACCGGAATACTCTCCCCCGTCGCCCATTCGCTCAGCTCCGCGGCCCAGGCGCCAGCGGCATTGATCAGCGTGCCGCAATGGAACTCGCCGGCCTCGGCAGTGCGCACGCCCTTGATCCGCGAGCCTTCATGCAGCACACCAGTGATGTTCACGTTCGGGTACAGGTCGACGCCGTTCTGCCGCGCCGCCTCCATGTAGGCATCACCCAGGCGGAACGGGCTGACCTGGTGGTCGCAGAGAAACTCCAGCGCGCCATTGGCCTTGAGCGTCACCGCCGGCTCCGAGGCGCGCAGCGCGTCGCGGTCGAGCCAGCGTACCTGGTCGGCCAGGTGCGGGATCTGCTTGACGATGTGCTCGGCGTACAGCTGGTCTTCTTCATCCTGGATGATGTACTTGAGCCCGGTGCGTTCGAACTTGAAGTCCATGCCGTGGCGCTCGATCAGCTCCTGGTGCAGCTGTGGATAAAGCGCGTTGGACTGCAGGGCGAAGTCGAAGAAGCACTCCGGCAGGATGTGCGGCGTGCTCGAGTCGACCACCACCGCCGCGCCGTTGGCCTCACGCTTGTTGCGCGAGGACATCATGCGAAAGAAGATCACCCCGCAGCCCAGCCCCACCGACTCGCCGATGGCCCACAGGCCGCCGGCCGAGGCGCGGGTGGCGTTGCCCGGGCGCTTGCAGTCGATCAGGGCGATCTTCAGGTTGTGTCGCTTGGACAGCTGGTAGGCACAGGACGCGCCGATCACGCCGCCACCGGCAATGATGATGTCGTAATGCTTGTTCATGCTCAGGCCTCCGTGCCGAGTTGTTCGAATGCGGAAAACGGGATCGGGTCCACCGGGAAGCGCGGGCGCAGCCAGCCCACGTCCGCGCGGCCGGTGGCGCTGCGCAGGCGGTCGCTGCAGTAGCCGACGCACATGCGCCCCTGGCAGTCGCCCATGCTTACCCGGGTACGCATCTTCAGGCTGGCCATGTCTTCCACACCCTGCTCCAGGGCCAGGTCGATCTGCTCGCGGGTGACGTTTTCGCAACGGCAGATCACCGTATCGGCCTGGGGCAGCTGGATCTGCGCCGCGCCGCGCGCGGTGTAGCGTTCCACCCCGGAACGGAAGCGCTTGATCGCCGCCAGCTTGCCCAGGAAGCGTTCACGGCGCTCGATCGCCTGCTCGGCATCGAGCTTGCCCATCTGCTGCAACATCGACACCGCGGCGATACGCCCGGTGAGCATCGCTGCCTCGCCACCGCGAATACCGGCCATGTCGCCGGCCAGGTGGATGTTCGGCTGGCTGCTCTGCTGCCACACGTTGCACTCGGCGCGCAGGTAGCCGTCCTCGCTGAAGCCATGGGCCAGGCCCAGTTGCTGGCTGAGCTGGGTCCGCGGAATGAAGCCGTAGCCCACCGCCAGGGTGCGCACCTGCTCGCGCTGGATACGGGTCATGTCCGGCTGCCAGTCCTGGGTGTAGGGGGCGACCTGGACCTCCTGCAACTCGCCGTCACCCGTGGCGCCCACCACGCCCCAGCCGTAATGCATGGGGATGCCGTTGAGCTTCATGTAGGCCAGCATGCTCAGGCCATCGAGGAACAGTTGCGGCTTGTTCATCAACGCCAGGCTTTCCTTGGCGATACGGTTGAACGAGCAGGCCTCGTACACGCCGGCCACCTTGGCGCCGGCGGCGTGCAGCTGGCAGGCGACCAGTGGCAGCAACGGCCCGGTACCGGCAATCAGCGTGCTGCCCAGTGGCTTGACCACGCCACTCTTGATCTGCAGCTGCAAGCCGCCGAGCAGGATCACACCGGGCAAGGTCCAGCCGGGGAACGGCACGTTGCGCTCGTGGCATCCGGCGGCCAACAGCAGGTGCGAGTAGTCGATCTCGTGCAGCTGTTCATCAGCGTCGAGGACCATCAGCCGTTGATCGTCCCCACCCACCACGCGATGGTTCAGGCGCAGGTCGATGCGCTCGGCGCAGGCGGCGAAATCTTCATGCAGCTTGGTCAGGGCCTTGGTGTAGCGCGGCCCCAGGTAGCCCAGGTCGACACCCGCGCGCAGCGGGCCCCGATAGACCACGCCACCGGGGCGCGACGCCTCGTCGAACAGCAGGCAGTCCACGCCATGTTCGGCCAGCTCGATGGCGGCGCCCATGCCGGCCGAACCGCCACCGACGATCACGGGACGAAGGCTCATGGGTGGGCCTCCTCTTGCACGCGATTGACCTCGGTCTCGATGCTCATGCCCGGCTTGACGATGGTCTGGCAGGCGCGACGCTTGGGACGACCATCGATCTGCACCAGGCAGCAATGGCAGACGCCCATGCCGCAGAAGGCACCGCTGAGCTGACCATGATCGTTGCGGGCGACCTGGCGCAGCCCGACGGCGTTCAAGACGGTCAGCACGGTCTCCCCTGGGGCGACAACCACTGGAAGACCGTTCAGATGAATCGTCAGGCCGTCACCCGACAGCGGCTGAATATCGAGTTTCCTTACCAGCATCAGCATTACCTCGTCGTCCTTGTTGTTTAAGCAGGATCGAGAAGGTAAGGCAGATTCCGACAGCAAAATATGACCTATGCCATGACAACCACACCACAGGTCTTGTCATTTGACCGACGGAGAGTCACGCCGATGGCTAATGCGACGTTTCTGGAACGCATTAGCCATAACAAGTCACTCCGTGGTCATGACTGCGCTGATCTTTCCGCTTCGGTAAGCTTCGAAAATCTGCGCAAGGCTCGACCTCGCATCGCCCTTCGCAGTGAAGATTCCCCCACAACCGAGATTCGCCTCGGCGTAGTCGGGATCGTCCATCAGCACCCTGTGTGCCTTGGCAAGATTCCAGAAAGGCACGCCAGCAAACAAATGATGGGTCAGGTGATAGTTGTCGCCGTGCATACCGATGAACAGCCGCTCCAAGAGGTTTGGAAAACGGTTGCGCGTCAGCTTCACTTCATCCTTGTACACCCCGAACATGCCGAAATGCTCTGAAATTTCCGAGAACCAGCCGATGACTTGAAACGCGGTGAAGTACGGCACGAGCCAGAACAGCAGATAGCCCCACGGTCCGACCGAATACCAGAACACCGCCAGTATCACCGCGTGCACCAGGAGCAATTTGAGACCTTGCACCGGCTTGGCCACGACATCGCCTGCACGATTCTTCACCAGATAGACGAAGTACTGCGATGTGTTGGTCAGCGTGATGCTCCTGAGCAAGTGACGCAGGAGGAAATCCATTCGGTCACTGGCAGCATACAGACCAGAGTCGATGTAGTACCTGTGGTCAGGGTCCGTCTGCTGGTCCCCCAGGTGATGGTGATGCATCTGCACATGGGAGCGGCGATACGCCTCATAGTTCTGGAAGATTGGATAGGCAAGCAGATACTCCCCGATGGCCCGACACAGCACCTTGTTGTTCATCAAGGTCATATGCGCCGCTTCATGCAACAAGGAGGCGAGCGCCCGTTGACGTGAACCGATCAGGAGTACGGTCAGGAGATAGAAGTAAGGGCTCTGCTGACTCAGGTATACCGCAAGTCCGATCACTGCCAGATCGAGCGAAAGCGCAAGCGCCCAGTGCCAATTGTCCTTCTTGTACAAAGGACGCAAGCGCTCCTTGATCTCGGTCGACGGTTTGAATCTGTTCACATCGTTCATCGAAAGTCCCTGTTCGTAAGTCGAGGCGATGGAAGGCCTCCAGCACCTGGCGCAGGCCTGGCCAAGGTGCCGGTATGGCCGCTAGGGTCTAATGCATGTTTCGCAGCAGGCGCATGAACTGTTCGGCTTGTGAAACGGTGCTGCCGTGTCCCAGCGAGACCCGCACAAACCGCTCACCCCGGCCTTTCATGAAGTAGGGCGTATGTGAGGCGTGGCCGGCCCAACAGTTGATGCCATCGGCGCGAAGCCGGGCGACGGTTTCCGGTGCGGGCAATGCGTCATGGAAGAACGAAACGATGGCGCGTTGCCGCGCGCCTGGAAGGATCAATTGCAGACGCGCATCACCCTTGAGCTCCTCCACCAGGAACCGGTAGGCCGCACAATCATCGACATAACCGCCCCTCAGGCGATCCTGCACAGCGATGTTCAGCCCCATGAGCGCGGCACTGTTTCGCTCTGCGTACTCAAAGCATCGGGCATCGTGCTGATCCAGGCGCACACCATCGTTCACGGTGAAGGTCGCCCGGTGCAGATCAGTGAATCTCGGCGCGGCAACGGCACGGAACGCCTTGGACAGATACGCAAATCCGGTGCCTCTGGGGCCACAGAGAAACTTGCGCCCGGCAGCCGTCAGCACATCGCAGCCGATGCTTTTGACATCGATCGGCAGCATCCCCACCGACTGGCAGGCGTCGAGGAAAAACACACAAGGATGCGCCTGCAATAGCCTGCCGATGCTCTGCACGTCATTGACGATGCCGCAACAGGAAGGTACATGAACGATCGAGACAAGCTTGACGTCTTCTCGTAGATGTTCGGCCAGCCACGTCAGGTCGAGATCGCCATTTTCCAGCAAGGGAATGACTTCGACCACCACACCATGGCGCTGGCGCAATTGATCCAGTGCAATCAAGTTGCCCGCATACTCATAAGGCGTTACCAGTACACGGTCGCCGCCGTTCCAGTCCAGGGCATCGAGCGCCGTCACCCAGGCCTTGGTCGCACTGTCGAACAGAGCGATGTCCGCCGGCAGTGCCCCGATGAGGCGTGCGACGTTGGCGTATATCTCGTGCTCCAGCACTGCCGAACCGGCCAGCTCGGCCTCATAGGCGCCATGCTCGCGCTCATCTTGCAGGAAGGCCTGCATCACCTCCAATGCCTGCGCCGACATCACACCCGCGCCAGCGGTATTAAAGTGGATCATCTTTACCGTCCTTGGCTTTGCAACCCATGTAGTAGAACCCAGTGGCCAGCACCACGCACAGGCACAACACATAGAACATGACCTGTGGCTGATACATCGAAAGTGCCAACCCACAAAGCATCGGCCCCAATGCCGCGCCGAGATTCGACAGGTTCTGTGCGCCGTAATAGATGCCTCGCAGATGCGCGGGTGCGATGAAGTCGATGAACAGGTACTCGGTGGGAATGATGATGATTTCACCAATGGTGAACACGATCATCGCAATGACCCAGAACGGCACCTGCTCTGCCTGGCTGAAGCCGATCAGCCCCACCAAAAAGAACAGCATGCCCAGGCACAGCATGCGGAACAGGTTGTTCTGGTTGATCCGAGCCCCCACCAAGTACTGCAGGCCAATGACCACGCAGGCGTTGGTCGTTACCAGATAGTTGATGACCTGGTAGGTATGCTCCGGCGTGCCGGTCACCAGCAGGTACTGGGATAGGTAAGCCGAGAACTGGCCGAATACGACGACGCTGAGCAGCCCGCCCAAGGTAAAGCACACCAGTCGATAGTCCTTGAGCAGATACCCCATTACCTCGAGGAATCCTGTCTGTGGTGGAACATCGCTAGCCGCTTTGCCCAACTTGGTTCCGAACAAGGCATACAGCAGAACGAAACCCGCCCCGACCCAACCCGCAGCCGCGAATGGCAATCCAGGCCCGGCCTTGGCCAGTAGAACCCCCAGGAATGGCCCCGCGGCAAATCCGATGTTGGTAAGCGTGTACTTGACCGAGAACACCGCTCCTCTTCGTTGCGCCGCGACCAACGTGCCAATGCCCGCCTTGATGGCGATGTCGATGACCGCATAGGCCAGGTTGACCACCACGATCGCCAGAAAGAACAGCGCCATCGAGTCAGTGAGGAAGGCAGCGCCAAACGCAAGGGCAAACAGGCTTCCGGCCACCACCAGGATCCGGTGGTTGGAAAATCGGTCGACCAGGAACCCTCCATACAGGCTGAGCAGGGAACTCGCTATGAGTGCCCCGCCCAATGCCAGTCCGACATCGGCAACACCCAGGCCAAACCGCTGCGCACAGTAGACCACCAGATAGGGCAATGTCATTGCCCGTGCCAGGGTCAGGATAAACGTGGCCGACAGCATCACCATCACTGGCGTGGTGTACACCCGGCCCTCAGCCAGCGTCAGCTCGGCCGCCCCCGGCTTCATGCCAGCATGCCCTGATAGATGGCGGACTCGGCCTCCCGCAACAACTGGATGCTGTCCTGGATGGAAGAACGATCCTTGTCCAGGATGAACACGTGGCCAGGAGAGTTCTCCAGCGAGTTGGTCTCGCTGAGCATGCCCTCATGCTGGATCTTGATGCTGTGCAAACCAGGGATATGCTTCCACACGGCGACATCGGGAAGGCGCTTGATCTCTCCACTGGCACGCGCAATGAGGAAGACGCAACTGGAGTGGAAAAACAATTTCTTCCTGGGCTTGGCGCGGTAATCCAGGAATCCTTGCGGATTGACCAGCGACTCCACCCACAGATTGAGCTGGTTATGCCCGAGGGCACGGGTATAGGCTGAAAGATCGATCCCACCCGGCATTCTTGCGGCGGTCTCGAGCAGCACCGGCTCATCATTGACGATCATGAGTTCGCTGTGCCCGACGCCGTGCTTGATACCCAAGGCATCCAGGACCGAAAAGACATACTCGGACAACCGGCTATACACATCCTGATTGTCGACCGGGCACATCAGCTGGTTGTAGTCATGCACCGGCGCGGCACCGATACGGGTACGGTACACACGAATGATCTCACTGACAAAATGCTGCCCATCCACGCTGACGGTATTGACGCAATACTCAATGTCGACGTCGCGCCCCTTGTCAGCCTTCATTTCTGAATAAAAGTCGGCGTTATCCAGGTACTGCTGAACGAGTACTTGCTCATTCTGCGCGAGGAAGATATTGCGACTGCCCTTGACGGCTGCGAAGGCACTTTCCACCTCGGCGGCATTGGTGCAGATATGGATGTTGTCGGAGCCGGCGCTGTTGATCGGCTTCAAGACGACCGGGAAGAGATTCTGCTCCTCGATCCATTCCTGGATCTTGACCAGCTCCGCCGAGCGGAAATGCTTGATCGAGCGAACACCCGCACGCTTCAGCGCCTCATGCATTTCGTACTTGTTTCTCCAACGTACCGCGTGTGCCGGATTGTTGTGACGCGCGACATTGAAATGCGCAGCCAGGTCAGCCGCCAATTCGACCCCGAACTCACACCCTGCCAGGACAAATTGAACGTTGTACTGGCTCAGTTGCTCGTCGAGCAACGCGTCGGAAATGTAGGGAAGGTCTTTGATAAAATCTGCCGGCCGAAACCACGACTCGTAGAACGCGTTGACGTTGTCCGTCGAACGGACATGAATGCACTCGTAACCACGGGAGATGAACGCCGGGGCAATCAGACTTCCAATGGAGTATGCATCCACAACCACGACCACATTTTTCTTGAAGATCATTTGGCGGTCTCCGTGGTATGGGCAAGATCACGCACCAATGTCTTGATCAGCTCCGCGGCCTTGATGATGTGCTCACGATCGACGTTGATATGCGGGACAAGACGAATCTCCTTGTCGTTGTAGGGAAGCCCGCCCACACCTCGCTCCCTGAGCCGTTCGGCAAAATGCATCGGTGTAACGCCAAGACGGGAAATATCCAGGGTCACCATGTTGGTGCCTTTGTAGCCCGAACGCGCGTGCTCCATGACACTGAGTTGTTCATGCAGCAGCGCCGCGTGCTCATGGTCCTCGGCCAGGCGCTCAATGTTGTTGCGCATGGCATACAGGCCCGCAGCCGCCATCATGCCGGCCTGGTGCTGATCTCCCCCAAACCATTTGCGGTACTTCCTGACTTGTTGGATGAGCTCGCGCGATCCCATCATGATCGAGCCAACCGGCGCTCCAAGCCCCTTGGACAGACACATGGACAACAGGTCGGCGTTATCGGTGTAGGACGTCACGTCGATACCTGTCGCGATGGAGGCATGCAGAATGCGTGCGCCATCCAGATAGCGGTAGGCGTCGATTTGCTTGGCATAGGAGAACACGCGATTCATCTGCTCAAGCGGAAATACAGCCCCCCCCTTGCAACCCAACGTATTTTCCACAACAACGACTCGCGGCATTGCGTAGTTCTGGTTCCAACGGCACTTGGATGCGTACAGGCGCTCGAGGTCGGCTACGTCGAACAGGCCATCGTCATGACGGGTCAGGGAAAAGTTCACACCTGAAAATGCCGACGTTGAAGCCGCTTCATAGAAATTTATGTGGTAAGAGGCATCCAGAAATATTTCATCACCTGGCCGGGTCATGGCCTTGATTGCCAGCTGGTTGCTCAAGGTGCCCCCCGTGGTGAATAACGCGGATTCCTTCTGAAAATAGTCCGCGCAATATTCTTCCAAGGCACGGACACTGGGGTCCTCGCCAAAACAGTCGTCACCGACCTCGGCCTCGTAAATTGCCTTACGCATGCCCTCCGTGGGCTTTGTCACCGTATCACTTCTGAGGTCAATGAACATGTCGACTTCCTTATTTATCGTGTGCAAGGCATGCTTATTCACGCGGTCAACCGCGTGATATATTCACGTTTAATAACAGCAACTTATTCAGTTTGCGAAAATGGCGTGACGAGGTATTAACGATCATTGATACCTCTCACTTTCGCTGCGCTCAACTACTGAAGCAGGCCCCTTGTCTGATCAACAAGTGACAAGGCGGATTAGTACCCAGCCCCAAAAACAACACGGGAGGGTTCGCTGAAATCGGCGAGCGCCCCCAGGATTTCCTGCGGCGACTCTGCCAAGCGATGCAGGAAGTGCAAATACCAACTACCGCCGTACACCGCATAGATGCGGCAAGGCAGTCCGGCTTCCTTGGCCTGGCGCATCAAGGCGGGTTGCACACCGTGGAGCATTTCCAGCTCCAGACTCGCAGAGCCGCGCGGCTCTGCCAGGATACGGGCAATCATGGTTGGATCCTGGGTCGCACAACTTACGGGAACACCCGCGTCCAGGATCAAGCGCAGCATGTCCAGGTAGCGTTGATCGAGCGCCTCGCCACGTGGCAGCGCGACTTCTTGAGGTTCGTTGTAAACCCCCTTGACCAACCTGATCTTGCGCCGATGACCAAGGACCTTCGGCAGGTCATCGAGGGTGCGGTGCAGGTAGGCCTGGAGGGTCACGCCAACGTTTGCGTATTCAGGCGCCAGTTCCCCGTAGACCTCGAGGATGCGGTCCACCGAGGAGGCATGCTCCATGCTGATCATGACTGGAATGTCATGCTCGGCGGCAGCGGAAATGATCGTGGCAGCGTTCCTGTACGCGGTATCCTGGGACAAGGCCAGGCCAACAGCGCTCAGGTCAAAGCTCAGTTGGGGCCTGAGACCAGCCCCGACGAATGGCTTGATAGAGGCCAGATACTCATCGACGAAACGCTGGACGACAACAGGGTCGGCGTTCTCCTCGCCCACGTACTCGGCGCTCAGCGCATAGCCCTTCCCCGCGAGTAACTGAAGTTTTGGAAGCAGTTCTTCGCGATCTGCGCCGAGGAAGTAGCGCTTAGCGGCAGGCTCGAACAATTTGAAGAACAAGGAGTCTTCGTTGAATGCCTCCCTGCATGCTCTGTTCATCGCAAGTTTCTTGAGGGCAGCGGCGGCTAGCGTACACGTTTCCTGGGAAACCATCAGTCTCTCTCCTTGAGCAGCGCAACGGCGTACGTCTGTGTACAGCCTCTCGACAAGATTCAAAATCAGAGAAGGCAATCAGCGGCAAAATCCTAAGTAGCCTTTGTTTATTTTGTCCAGTATCGACGCGCAAAGGCAGACCTCAGTCAAACCGTACAAATAGATGTTTACCGTTTTGCGACACGACAGCGCCCACGTGTCAGTTAGCGACAGAAGAACTCAGGCAATCGAATATCGTCGGCAATGCCAAGACCATCAAATCGCCATCACTCACATAAAAATGATAGCCCTTGAAAAATCAATTTACTTCAGCAGCTTATAGATTCACTGAGTCTGCGCTGGGCAAGTAAGCAGTACGCGAAGGGTGACACAAGGCGCACGGTTGCCATCGTTTGAGGGGTCGTTTTCTTCTCACGTACTGTCGTCGCCGCAACGGCAACACGAAATTCAACCATTCGAACGAGTGCCATCTATGTGCTCGATTCTGTCCGAAACGCCATTTATTTAATGCAACAGGCAATAGTGAATATCGACGTTTTAACAGCGCATGAATGCGCTCGGAAGGAGGGAAGGCCTGGCATTGACGCTCACCAGGCCTTTGAATCAACAGATCAACTATAAACAGTGCAACGCAAGCTATATTGCGTCAGGTCAAGCCCGGCACAAGCGTCATTCCACAGTGACGGATTTGGCGAGGTTACGTGGTTGATCGACATCAGTGCCCTTGAGTACCGCCACGTAGTACGACAATAGCTGCAGCGGGACCGTGTAGAGAATCGGCGCCAGCGCATCGTTGATGTGCGGCACGTTGATCACATGGGTGCCTTCGCCGTTGCTCATGCCGGCCTGCTCGTCGGCGAACACCACCAGCTCGCCGCCACGGGCGCGGACTTCCTGCAGGTTCGACTTGAGCTTCTCCAGCAGTTCGTTGTTCGGCGCCACGGTCACCACCGGCATGTCGTTGTCCACCAGCGCCAGCGGGCCATGCTTGAGCTCGCCGGCCGGGTAGGCCTCGGCGTGGATGTAGGAGATCTCCTTGAGCTTGAGCGCACCTTCCATCGCCACCGGGTACTGGGCGCCGCGGCCAAGGAACAGGGTGTGGTGCTTGTCGGCGAACAGCTCGGCGATCTTCTCGACCACGCCATCCATCGCCAGCGCCTCGCTCAGGCGGGCCGGCAGGCGGCGCAGCTCGTCCACCAGCTCGGCTTCGACACCGGCTTCGAGGGTGCCGCGCACATGGCCGAGGGCCAGGGTCAGCAGCATCAGCGACACCAGCTGGGTGGTGAAGGCCTTGGTCGAGGCGACGCCGATCTCCGGCCCGGCCAGGGTCAGCAGGGTCAGGTCGGATTCGCGCACCAGCGAACTGATGCCCTTGTTGCAGATCGCCAGGCTGCCGAGGAAGCCCAGCTCCTTGGCATTGCGCAGGGCCGCCAGGGTGTCGGCGGTCTCGCCGGACTGCGAGATGGAGACGAACAGGGTGTCCGGCTGCACCACCACCTTGCGGTAGCGGAACTCGCTGGCCACTTCCACCTGGCAAGGGATACCGGCCAGGCTTTCCAGCCAATAGCGGGCGACCATGCCGGCGTGGTAGCTGGTGCCACAGGCAACGATCTGCACGTTGCGCACCTTGGCGAACAGCTCGGCGGCCTGTGGGCCGAAGGCCTGGACCATCACGTGGTCCTTGCCCAGGCGCCCTTCCAGGGTGCGCTGCACCACGGTGGGCTGCTCGTGGATTTCCTTGAGCATGAAGTGGCGGTAGTTGCCCTTCTCGGCGGCTTCGGCGCCTTCGTGGTACTGCACCGTCTCACGCTGGACCGCATGACCGGACTGATCCCAGATCTGCACCTGGTCACGGCGGATCTCGGCGATATCGCCTTCTTCCAGGTACATGAAGCGGTCGGTGACCTGGCGCAGGGCCAATTGGTCGGAGGCCAGGAAGTTTTCGCCGAGGCCAAGGCCGATCACCAGCGGGCTGCCGCTGCGGGCGGCGACCAGGCGGTCCGGCTGGCTGGCGCTGATCACCGCCAGGCCATAAGCCCCGTGCAGGCGCTTGACCGCGGCCTTGAGCGCGTCGGTCAGGTCGGGAATATCCTTGAGCAGGTGGTGGATCAGGTGGACGATGACTTCGGTGTCGGTCTGCGAGACAAAGGCATAGCCCAGGCCCCTGAGCTCTTCACGCAGCTCTTCGTGGTTCTCGATGATGCCGTTGTGCACCACCGCCACGTCGTGCCCGGAGAAATGCGGGTGGGCATTGTTTTCGGTCGGCGCGCCATGGGTTGCCCAGCGAGTGTGGGCGATGCCCAGTTGGCCGGCCAGCGGGTCGGCGGTCACGGCGCCTTCGAGTTCGCTGACCTTGCCGATGCGACGGCGACGCTCCAGCGCGCCTTGCTGGTTCAGCACGGCCAGGCCGGCGCTGTCATAACCACGGTATTCCAGGCGCTTGAGGCCTTCGATGAGGATGGCTGTGATATTGCGCTCGGCAACGGCACCAACGATTCCACACATAAGATGTTGCTCCTAGCTGATAGCGGCGCAGATAAGGGTGATGCCGCGGGCTTGAATCCGGTCGCGTGCCTCGGCGGGCAGGCGATCATCAGTAATCAGGGTATTGACGCTGCCCCAGGGCAGCTCGAGGTTGGGGATCTTGCGACCGACCTTGTCCGACTCGACCATGACGATCACCTCGCGCGCCACCTCGGCCATGACCCGGCTCAAGCCCAACAGCTCGTTGAAGGTGGTGGTGCCACGCTCCAGGTCGATGCCGTCGGCACCGATGAACAGCTGGTCGAAGTCGTATGAGCGTAGTACTTGCTCGGCCACCTGGCCCTGGAAGGACTCCGAGTGTGGGTCCCAGGTACCACCAGTCATCAGCAATACAGGCTCATGCTCCTGCTCGCTGATGGCGCGGGCCACGTTGAGCGAGTTGGTCATCACCACCAGACCCGGCTGGCGCCCGAGCTGGGGGATCATCGCCGCCGTGGTGCTGCCGCTGTCGATGATGATGCGCGCATGCTCGCGGATGCGTCCGACCGCCGCCCGGGCGATGGCCTGCTTGTACAGGGACACCGGCTGGACTGTGTCGCCCAGCAGTTCCTGGGGCATGGTCACAGCGCCACCGTACCGGCGCAGCAGCAAGCCGTTGGCCTCAAGGGCAGCGAGGTCCTTACGGATGGTGACTTCGGAAGTTTCGAAACGCTTGGCCAGGGCGTCGACGCTCACCTCGCCCTGCTCGTTGAGCAAGGCCAGGATGTTGTGGCGACGCTGAGGAGTGTTTCGTTTCGACATGTTGGTTTAAGTTTCGATTCGAAAGATAAGTGATGCAATCAAAACCTAAGATGAGCGATTCGTCAAGTTTCTCTCTGCACTGACACGGTCCCTGTAGGAGCGGCCTTGTGTCGCGAAAGGGCTGCAAAGCAGCCCCAGGATCTCAGCGCCAAGGCAGAAATAGCTGGGGCCGCTTTGCGGCCCTTTCGCGACACAAGGCCGCTCCTACAGGGGACCTCTATACGACACCCAATAAAAAGCCGGCTTATTCACATAAGCCGGCTTTCGATTGAAAGTGCTGTGGATAACTCAGCTCTTCTTGAGCTTCTCCGGCCGCTTCCAGCCTTCGATGTTGCGCTGGCGCGCACGGGCAACGCCCAACTGCCCGGCCTCGACCGTCTGGGTGATGGTCGAGCCCGCGGCGGTAGTGGCTCCCGCCTGGATTTCCACAGGTGCCACCAGCGAGTTGTTGGAACCGATGAACACATCCTCGCCCATCACGGTGCGGAACTTGTTCGCGCCGTCGTAGTTGCAGGTGATGGTGCCGGCACCGATGTTAGTGCGGGCACCGATCTCGGCATCGCCCAGGTAGGTCAGGTGGCCGGCCTTGGCGCCCTCGCCCAGATGCGCGTTCTTCAGCTCGACAAAGTTACCCACATGGGCGCGGGCTTCCAGGACACTGCCCGGACGCAGACGGGCGAACGGACCGGCATCGCTGCCCTCGCCCAGCACCGCGCCTTCAAGGTGGCTGTTGGCCTTGACCACCACGCCCTTGCGCAGGGTGCTGTCCTTGATCACGCAGTTGGGGCCGATCTGCACGTCATCCTCGATCACCACCTTGCCTTCGAGAATGACGTTGATGTCGATCAGCACATCGCGGCCCACCGTCACCTCGCCACGTACATCGAAGCGCGCCGGATCACGCAGCGTGACGCCCTGGGCCATCAAGCGGCGGCCTTCACGCAGTTGATAGTGACGCTCGAGCTCCGCCAGCTGGCGGCGGTCGTTGGCGCCCTGCACTTCCATCGGATCGTGGGGCTGCTCGGTGGCGACCACCAGGCCATCGGCCACGGCCATGGCGATCACATCGGTAAGGTAGTACTCGCCCTGAGCGTTGTTGTTGGACAACCGTCCCATCCAGTCTGCCAGCCGTGCGGCAGGCATGGCGAGGATGCCGGTGTTGCCTTCCTTGATCGCCTTCTGCGCTTCGCTGGCATCCTTGTGCTCGACGATCGCGGTCACGTTGCCCGCTGCGTCACGCACGATGCGCCCGTAGCCGGTCGGATCCTGCAAGGTCACGGTGAGCAGCCCCAGCTGCTGCTCACTGACCTTGGCCAGCAGGCGCTGCAGGGTTTCCACCTCGATCAACGGCACATCCCCGTAGAGCACCAGCACGGTTTCGGCGGTGATCGCCGGCAACGCCTGGGCCACGGCATGGCCGGTACCCAGTTGCTTGTCCTGCATGACGAAGTTCAGATCGTCGGCGGCCAGGCGCTCACGGACCAGCTCGGCACCATGGCCGATAACCACGTGAATACCTTTGGGCTGCAACTGGCGTGCGCTGTGGATAACGTGGCCGAGCATGGAGTTGCCGGCGACCGGGTGCAGGACCTTCGGCAGCGCGGAGCGCATGCGGGTGCCTTGGCCTGCGGCGAGAATGACGATATCGAGGGACATTGACTGGCTACCAATCCTGGGTGGTCAGGGACGTGACCGAAGGGGAATTTCAGAAAAAGAAAAAGGGTAGCCGAGGCTACCCTTTAACTCAATCGCAACAGCGGTAAGCGGCCGAGGCCGGTTTACTTGCCTTTGCGCAATTGCTGGACAGTACGCAGCTGAGCTGCAGCCTCGGCCAGACGTGCGGCAGCAGCGCCGTAGTCGAAGTCCGAGCCTTTAGTGTTCAGCGCGTTCTCGGCAGCCTTGAGGGCTTCCTGAGCCTGAGCTTCGTCCAGGTCGGCAGCGCGCTGCACGGTGTCGGCAAGAACCTTGACCATGTTCGGCTGCACTTCGAGGAAGCCACCGGAGATGTAGTACACCTCTTGAGTGCCACCCTGCTTGGTCAGCGTGATCGGACCAGGCTTGAGATTGGTGATCAGCGGCGCGTGGCCTGGAGCGATACCCAGATCGCCCAGGTTGCCGTGCGCTACTACCATCTCGACCAGGCCGGAGAAGATCTCTCCTTCCGCGCTGACGATATCGCAATGGACTGTCATAGCCATCTGCTTGCCTCAACCTGATTAGCGCCCCTTGCGGGGCGCCGGGATTACAGTTTCTTGGCTTTCTCGATCGCTTCGTCGATGCTGCCGACCATGTAGAACGCTTGTTCTGGCAGGTGGTCGTAGTCACCTTTGAGGATGCCGCTGAAGCCAGCGATGGTGTCCTTGAGCGAAACGTACTTGCCTGGCGAGCCGGTGAAGACTTCGGCCACGAAGAACGGCTGCGACAGGAAGCGCTGGATCTTACGAGCGCGGGCAACCAGTTGCTTGTCGGCTTCGGACAGTTCGTCCATACCCAGGATCGCGATGATGTCCTTCAGCTCTTTGTAGCGCTGCAGAACATACTGAACGCCACGAGCGGTCTCGTAGTGCTCGGTGCCGATCACGTTCGGGTCCAGCTGGCGCGAAGTCGAGTCCAGTGGGTCGACCGCTGGGTAGATACCCAGGGAAGCGATGTCACGGGACAGAACGACGGTGGCGTCCAAGTGGGCGAAGGTGGTCGCTGGCGACGGGTCGGTCAAGTCGTCCGCAGGTACGTATACGGCCTGTACGGAGGTGATCGAACCTTCTTTGGTCGAAGTGATACGCTCTTGCAGAACGCCCATCTCTTCGGCCAGGGTCGGCTGGTAACCTACTGCCGAAGGCATACGGCCCAGCAGTGCGGATACTTCAGTACCGGCCAGGGTGTAACGATAGATGTTGTCGACGAACAGCAGAACGTCGTTACCTTCGTCACGGAACTTCTCAGCCATGGTCAGGCCGGTCAGCGCTACGCGCAGACGGTTTCCTGGTGGCTCGTTCATCTGACCGTAGACCAGCGCTACCTTGTCGAGAACGTTGGAGTCCTTCATCTCGTGGTAGAAGTCGTTACCCTCACGAGTACGCTCACCCACACCAGCGAACACAGAGTAACCGCTGTGTTCCATGGCGATGTTACGGATCAGTTCCATCATGTTAACGGTCTTGCCGACGCCGGCACCACCGAACAGACCAACCTTACCACCCTTGGCGAACGGGCAGACCAGGTCGATAACCTTGATACCGGTTTCCAGCAGGTCGTTACCGCCCGCCTGGTCGGAGAACGAAGGCGCTGGCTGGTGAATACCGCGACGCTCTTCTTCGCCGATTGGGCCGGCTTCGTCGATCGGGTTGCCCAGGACGTCCATGATACGGCCCAGGGTTGCCTTGCCGACAGGTACCGAGATGGCAGCCTTGGTGTCGACGACATCCAGACCGCGCTTCAGACCTTCGGTCGAGCCCATCGCAATGGTACGAACCACGCCGTCGCCCAGCTGCTGCTGAACTTCCAGGGTGGTTTCCGCGCCTTGTACTTTCAGCGCGTTGTAAACACTCGGCACGGCATCACGTGGGAATTCCACGTCGATGACGGCGCCGATGATTTGAACGATACGTCCGCTACTCATAGCTGGATCCTCTGAATTTTTGAACCGTTAAACCGCGGCAGCGCCGCCGACGATTTCCGAGATCTCCTGGGTGATCGCAGCCTGACGCGCCTTGTTGTAGATCAACTGAAGCTCTTTGATCAAATCACCGGCGTTGTCTGTGGCGTTCTTCATGGCGATCATCCGGGCCGCTTGTTCAGCAGCGTTGTTCTCGACCACCGCCTGGTAGACCTGCGACTCCACGTAACGCACCATCAAGCCGTCCAGCAGCTCTTTTGCGTCGGGTTCGTACAGGTAGTCCCAGTGGTGCTTGAGTTCCTGATCCGGGGTTGCCACCAACGGTACCAATTGCTCGACCGTCGGTTTTTGGGTCATGGTGTTGATGAACTTGTTCGAAACCACCGAGAGGCGATCGATGCGGCCGTCCAGGTAGGCGTCCAGCATCACCTTGACGGAGCCGATCAGATCATTGATCGATGGCTCTTCGCCCAGGTGGCTGATCGCGGCTACGACGTTGCCGCCAAAGATGCGGAAGAAAGTCGCACCCTTGCTGCCGATCACGCACAGGTCGATTTCAACGCCCTGTTCGCGGTTTTCGTTCATGTCCTTGACCAGGGCCTTGAACAGGTTGGTGTTCAAGCCACCGCACAGACCACGGTCACTGCTCACCACGATATAACCGGCGCGCTTTACAGGGCGCTCGATCATGAACGGGTGGCGGTATTCCGGGTTGGCGTTGGCCAGATGACCGATCACCTGGCGGATACGCTCCGCGTAAGGACGGCTAGCAGCCATGCGCATTTGTGCCTTGCGCATCTTGCTGACCGCCACTTTCTCCATGGCGCTGGTAATTTTTTGCGTGCTTTTGATGCTCGCAATCTTACTGCGAATCTCTTTTGCGCCTGCCATGTATCACCTATCAGGTTAGCAAGCGGGGGCCGGAGCCCCCGCTGCGGCTTACCAGGTCTGGGTGGCCTTGAACTTCTCGATGCCTGCTTTCATGCCAGCGTCGATTTCGTCGTTGAAGTCACCCTTCACGTTGATCTTCGCCATCAGTTCGGCGTGATCACGGTTGAAGTAGGCGATCAGAGCTTGCTCGAAGCTACCGACCTTGGCGACTTCTACGTCGGTCAGGAAACCACGCTCAGCGGCGTACAGCGACAGGGCCATGTCGGCGATCGACATTGGCGCGTACTGCTTCTGCTTCATCAGCTCGGTAACGCGCTGACCATGCTCCAGCTGCTTGCGGGTAGCCTCGTCCAGGTCCGAAGCGAACTGGGCGAAGGCCGCCAGTTCACGGTACTGGGCCAGGGCGGTACGGATACCACCGGACAGCTTCTTGATGATCTTGGTCTGGGCGGCACCACCAACACGGGATACCGACACACCGGCGTTAACGGCAGGACGGATGCCTGCGTTGAACATGGCCGATTCCAGGAAGATCTGACCGTCGGTGATCGAGATCACGTTGGTCGGAACGAACGCGGAAACGTCGCCAGCCTGGGTTTCGATGATCGGCAGGGCGGTCAGCGAGCCAGTCTTGCCGGTTACAGCACCGTTGGTGAACTTCTCGACGTACTCTTCGGAAACGCGCGATGCACGCTCCAGCAGACGGGAGTGGAGATAGAACACGTCGCCTGGGTACGCTTCACGTCCTGGTGGACGGCGCAGCAGCAGGGAGATCTGACGGTAGGCAACGGCCTGCTTGGACAGGTCATCGTAGACGATCAGCGCGTCTTCACCGCGGTCACGGAAGAACTCGCCCATGGTGCAGCCGGCGTACGGGGCCAGGAACTGCAGTGCGGCGGATTCCGAGGCGCTGGCAACGACCACGATGGTGTTGGCCAGGGCGCCAGCTTCTTCCAGCTTGCGAACGATGTTGGCAACGGTGGAACGCTTCTGGCCGACTGCAACATAAACACAGAAAATACCGGAGTCTTTCTGGTTGATGATGGCGTCGATGGCCATGGCGGTCTTGCCGATCTGACGGTCACCGATGATCAGCTCGCGCTGGCCACGGCCGACAGGGATCATGGCGTCGACGGACTTGTAGCCAGTCTGTACAGGCTGGTCTACCGACTTACGCCAGATCACGCCTGGAGCTACTTTCTCGACCGCGTCGGTCTGGGTGTTGCCCAGAGGACCTTTGCCGTCGATCGGGTTACCCAGTGCGTCGACGACGCGACCCAGCAGTTCCTTACCAACCGGAACTTCCAGGATGCGGCCGGTGCACTTGGCGCTCATGCCTTCGGCGAGGGTGTCATAGGCACCCAGGACCACTGCACCTACGGAGTCTTGCTCCAGGTTCAGGGCCATGCCGAATACGCTGCCCGGGAACTCGATCATTTCGCCGTACATGACGTCGGCCAGACCGTGGATCCGCACGATGCCGTCGGAAACCGAAACGACGGTACCTTCGTTACGGGCTTGGGAGCCAACATCGAGGTTGTCGATGCGGCCCTTGATGATTTCACTAATTTCGGAAGGATTGAGTTGCTGCATTGCTCTGCTGCCCCTTCAAACTCAAGATTTCAAGGCTTCGGCCAGTTTCGCGATCTTGCCGCGAACCGAACCGTCGATTACCAGGTCGCCAGCGCGGATGACGACGCCGCCGATCAGGCTGGCATCCTCCGACGCGTGCAGGCGCACTTCCTGGCCTAACCGTGCACTGAGAACCTTGGCGAGTTTGTCTTGCTGTTCTTGGTTCAACGCAAAAGCACTGGTGACTTCCACGTCCACGGATTTCTCTTGCTCGGCCTTGTACAGGTCGAACAGAGTCGAAATCTCCGGCAGAAGCAGGAGACGTTCGTTTTCCGCGGCAACATGAATGAAATTCTGTGCCTTGGCGTCAAACTTGTCACCGCACACTTCAATGAATGCGGCGGCCTTTTCTGCGCTAGTCAGTTGCGGGGCCTTGAGCAGGCGCTGCATGGTGTCGTCTTGCGACACCGCAGCAGCCAGGCCGAGCATGGCTGACCAATTGGCCAGTTGCTGATGGGCCTGGGCATGCTCGAAGGCAGCCTTAGCGTAAGGTCGGGCCAACGTGGTCAGTTCTGCCATGATCGCCCTCGCTTAAATTTCAGCGGCCAGTTTGTTAACCAGCTCCGCATGCGCGTTTTGATCGATTGTGGCGCCAAGGATCTTTTCAGCACCGCCAACGGCCAGGGCACCCACTTGGGCACGCAGGGCGTCTTTGACGCTGTTCAGTTCCTGTTCGATCTCGGCTTGAGCCTGAGCCTTCACACGGTCAGCTTCGACGCGAGCCTGTTCACGGGCTTCCTCGACAAGCTGAGCAGCGCGTTTCTTGCTTTGCTCAATGATTTCGGCTGCCTGTGCCTTCGCTTCACGCAGTTGCTGACCCGCTTTCTCTTGGGCCAGCTCCAGGTCGCGAGCTGCGCGGTTGGCAGCGTCCAAGCCGTCGGCAATCTTCTTTTGGCGCTCTTGCAGGGCAGTGATGACCGGAGGCCATACGTACTTCATGCAGAAGAGTACAAAAATCAGAAAAGCAACGGATTGGCCAATCAGGGTTGCATTAATGTTCACGCCAACACCTCGCTCGGTCTTTGTCCATCACACCAATCAACTCGTAGGAACGAGTGATTAGCCGGCGATCTGACCAACGAAGGGGTTCGCGAAGGTGAAGAACAGAGCGATACCAACACCGATCATGGTTACGGCGTCGAGCAGACCGGCAACGATGAACATTTTGACCTGCAGCATCGGAACCATTTCTGGCTGGCGAGCAGCGCCTTCCAGGAACTTGCCGCCCAGCAGGCCGAAACCAATGGCGGTACCCAGAGCACCCAGGCCGATCAGCAGAGCAACAGCGATAGCGGTCAGACCAACTACAGTTTCCATCTTTCCTCCCGACTTTTACGTCGTATTGGTTAGGTTTTTAGTTTGAAGCGGTAAAACAAATCGTTTGGTACAGCATGCCCTTGCGGACTTTTTAAGCCCTCCCCCCAAACGGGCGGGGAAGGCTATCAGACACGCCAGGCGGTCTTAATGGTTATCTTCGTGAGCCATCGACAGGTAGACGATGGTCAGCATCATGAAGATGAAAGCTTGCAGGGTGATGATCAGGATGTGGAACACGGCCCACGCCCACTGCAGCACCACACCCAGGCCGCTGAGCCAGAGGATGCCGGCGCCGAACATCACCGCGATCAGGATGAACACCAGTTCGCCGGCGTACATGTTGCCGAACAGACGCAGGGCCAGCGAGATCGGCTTGGCGATCAGGGTGACGAATTCAAGCAGGAAGTTCACCGGGATCAGCAGGATCTGCACGAAGATATTCTTGCTGCCGAACGGGTGCAGGGTGAGCTCGCCGAGGAAGCCGCCCAGGCCCTTGACCTTGATGCTGTAGAAGATGATCAGGGCGAACACGCAGAAGGCCATGGCCAGGGTCGCGTTCGGGTCGGTGGTCGACACCGCGCGGAACGGAATGTGCGGATCACCGGAGATCAGGATGGCCAGCTGAGGAATCCAGTCGACCGGAACCAGGTCGATGGCGTTCATCAGGAAGACCCAGACGAAGATGGTCAGCGCCAGCGGAGCAATCACCGGGCTACGGCCGTGGAAGGAGTCCTTCACGCTGCCGTTGACGAAGTCCACCAGCACTTCCACGAAGTTCTGCAGACCGCTCGGCTGGCCGGAAGTCGCCTTCTTGGCCGCCATGCGGAAGATGAACAGGAAGATCAGACCCAGCGCAACGGACCAGCCGAGGGTGTCCACGTGGAACGCCCAGAAGCCCATTGCCTTGGCTTCTGCAGCCGAATGGGCGAAGCCCCAGCTGCCGTCTGGTAGTTGACCGTAGGTCAGGTTCTGCAAGTGGTGCTGGATATAGCCCGAAGCGGTTTCTGCTGCCATGGTTGCCTCAAACGCCCTAAGGTCTCGAAAGTCTTTTATTCATCAGCAGGGGCGCGAACCAGCTGACCAAAAGGGTCAGCACGAAGACGCCGAATACTGCCAACGGCGCCAATGGCTTCACTCCTGCGAAGGTCAGTGCAAACAGCACTGCCGTCAAAATCATCTTGCCTGCCTCGCCTGCGTAGAACGACTTGACGATGGCCTGCGCCGCCCGGGCTCCGCTGAAGCGAAAAGCCTTCCAGGCGAAATACACATTGGGCAGCCAGGCAATCAATCCTCCGCAGAGGCCTGAATATCCACTGACCGCCCCTTTCCACTGCCACAACACCAAGGTTGCCAGCAGCAGGACGACAAATTGAGCCAGCAGTACCGGAAAAACCGCCCAGCGATGGAAAGGCAGGCGGTTTGGCGTGCGTATTTCCATCACAACTGCTCCTCGAAAGTCGACCGCCTAGTCAGCAATGACTTGGCATAATTTGTGCCGACAAAATGCGCGCAGAGTATAGGGGTGGATTAACCCCTATTCAACTCTTCGGTAGTGATTTCCGACTGCGCGCTACAACAGGAATTGTTTCAGCGGATGTGAGCAAGCACGCCTTGCAACTCGTCAAGGGAGTTGTAGCGAATAACCAACTGGCCTTTGCCCTTGTTGCCGTGGCGAATTTGTACCGCCGAGCCCAGGCGCTCTGCCAGACGCTGTTCAAGACGGGCGATATCCGGATCAGGTTTGCTGGCCTCGACCGGCTCAGGTTTGCCATTGAGCCACTGGCGCACCAGTGCCTCGGTCTGGCGCACGGTGAGCCCGCGTGCGACAACATGACGCGCCCCTTCTTCCTGACGATCCTCCTCGAGGCCGAGCAAGGCGCGGGCGTGGCCCATCTCCAGGTCGCCGTGGGCGAGCATGGTCTTGATGGCCTCGGGCAGCGAGATCAGGCGCAGCAGGTTGGCCACGGTCACCCGCGACTTGCCGACGGCATCGGCCACCTGCTGCTGGGTCAGCTCGAACTCCTGCTGCAGGCGCTGCAGGGCCAGGGCTTCCTCCAGCGGGTTGAGGTCCTCGCGCTGGATGTTCTCGATCAGCGCCATGGCGATGGCGGCTTCGTCGGGCACTTCGCGGACCATGGCCGGCACGGTGTCCAGGCCGGCCTGCTGGGTGGCGCGCCAGCGGCGCTCACCGGCGATGATCTCATAGCGGTTGTCGCCGATCGGGCGCACCACGATCGGTTGCATGACGCCGTGAGTGCGGATCGAGTGCGCCAGTTCCTCCAGCGCCTCGGGATCCATGTCGCGGCGCGGCTGGTACTTGCCGCGTTGGATCAGCTCGACCGGCAGCTGTTGCAGTTCATTCTGGTCGATCTTCACTGCCTGCGCTTCGAGCGCGCTGACGGAAGGACCACTGAGCAGTGCATCCAACCCACGTCCGAGACCGCGTTTCTTGATGGCCATGCGGATTCCTTAAGTTGTTTGTGCAGTGCGTGATGGACGGCGCTGACGGCGGACCAGTTCCCCGGCCAGCGCCAGATAGGCGAGCGCGCCGCGGGATTGCTTGTCGTAGGCCAGGGCCGGCATGCCGAAGCTCGGCGCCTCGGCCAGGCGGATGTTGCGTGGAATCACCGTGTCGTACAGCTGATCGCCGAAGTGCTCCTTGAGCTGCGCCGAAACGTCGTTGTTCAGGCTCAGGCGCGGATCGTACATGGTCCGCAGCAGGCCTTCGATCTTCAGCTCCGGGTTCAGCCGGGCGGCGATGCGCTTGATGTTATCCACAAGGTCGCTGAGACCTTCCAGCGCGTAGTACTCGCACTGCATGGGGATGATCACGCCATCGGAGGCGACCAGCGCGTTGAGCGTCAGCATCGACAGCGACGGCGGGCAGTCGATGAGGATGTAGTCGTAGTTCTCGCGGATCGGCGCCAGCGCGTTGCGCAGGCGGCTCTCCTTCATCTGCATCTCGAGCAGCACGACTTCCGCGGCGGTGAGGTCGCGGTTGGCCGGCAGCAACTGGAAGTTGCCGTGCTCGGAATAGTGCATGGCCTGGGCCAGGTCGCATTCCCCGATCAGCAGGTCGTATACCGAGTGCTCGAGCTCGTGTTTATCCACACCGCTGCCCATGGTGGCGTTGCCCTGTGGATCGAGGTCGATCAGCAGCACGCGACGCTTGGTCGCGGCCAGCGATGCGGCGAGATTGATGCAGGTGGTGGTCTTGCCCACACCACCCTTCTGGTTCGCGATTGCGAATACCTTAGCCATTGTTGCGTGTGTTCCCAGTCATGCCTTGCGGCGCAGTATCAGCAGATGGCGCTGGCCCTGGCAACCTGGAACGGTCAGGGCCTGCTCGCTTTCCACTGTGAAGTCTGCGGGCAATGCTACCAGTTCGTCGGCAGGATGCAGCCCCTTCATTGCAAGCCATTGCGTGCGGGCGTCACCCAGGTGGCGGGTCCAGTTGGTGAAATTCTCCATGCTGCTGAAGGCCCGGGAAATGATCCCGCAGAACGGCTGCTCGGGCTGGACCTCTTCCACCCGGCTGTGGATAACCGTGAGGTTGTCCAGTTTCAGTTCCATCTTCACCTGGGTCAGGAAGCGGGTCTTCTTGCCGTTGCTGTCCAGCACCGTCACCTGCTTGTGCGGATGCAGGATGGCCAGCGGAATGCCCGGCATGCCGCCGCCACTGCCGACATCCAGCCAGCGCTGGGTGTCATTGTGGATAAACGGCATGACACTCAGGCTGTCGAGCAGGTGGCGCGAGACCATCTCGTCCGGGTTGCGCACCGCGGTCAGGTTGTAGGCCTTGTTCCATTTGATCAACAGGGCCAGGTAGCCCAGCAGCGACTCGTGCTGCTGCGCGCTCAGCTCGACACCGAGCAGGCGCGCACCTGTGGACAACTCTTCGGCATGTTGCGGGGTGACCAGGGAACTCAAGCGCTTTGCTCCAATTCGCGGCCTGCGCCGCGTTTTTTCAAGTGAATCAGCAACAGGGAAATCGCCGCCGGGGTGACACCCGGAATGCGCGACGCCTGGCCCAGGGTCTGCGGGCGGGTCTGCCCGAGCTTGCCCTGGATCTCCTTGGACAGGCCGGAAATCGTGGTGTAGTCGATATCCACAGGCAGGCGCGTGTCTTCGCTGGCGCGCAGACGGGCGATCTCTTCCTGTTGGCGGTCGATGTAGCCGGCGTACTTGGTCTTGATCTCGACCTGTTCGGCAACCTGTGGATCGATCACCTCACCGCCGGTCGCCTCGATCAAGCCAGCGTAGTCGACTTCCGGACGGGCGAGCAGGTTGAGCAGGCTGTATTCGTGGGCCAGCGGCGTGCCGAACTTATCCACAATGGCCTGACCCTGCAGCGTGCCCGGGCGAACCCAGGTGCTCTTCAGGCGCTGCTCTTCACGCTCGATGCCTTCGCGCTTGGCGCAGAACGCGGCCCAGCGCTGGTCATCGACCAGGCCAAGTTCGCGGCCTTTCTCGGTCAGGCGCAGGTCAGCGTTGTCTTCGCGCAGGATCAGCCGGTATTCGGCGCGCGAGGTGAACATGCGGTACGGCTCCTGGGTCCCCAGGGTGATCAGGTCGTCGACCAGCACACCGATGTAGGCCTCGTCGCGGCGCGGGCACCAGCTTTCACGGCCCTGGGCACGCAGCGCGGCGTTGGTCCCGGCCAGCAGGCCCTGGGCGCCGGCCTCTTCGTAACCGGTGGTGCCATTGATCTGGCCCGCGAAGAACAGGCCGCCGATGACCTTGGTCTCGAGGCTGTACTTCAGGTCGCGCGGGTCGAAGTAGTCGTACTCGATGGCATAGCCCGGGCGGACGATGTGGGCGTTTTCCATGCCGCGGATCGAGCGAACGATGTCCAGCTGCACGTCGAACGGCAGCGAGGTGGAAATACCGTTGGGATACAGCTCGTGGGTGGTCAGGCCTTCCGGCTCGATGAACACCTGGTGGCTTTCCTTGTCGGCGAAGCGATGGATCTTGTCCTCGATCGACGGGCAGTAGCGCGGGCCGACGCCTTCGATCACGCCGGAGTACATCGGCGAACGGTCGAGGTTCGAGGCGATGATCTCGTGGGTACGGGCATTGGTGTGAGTAATCCAGCAACTGACCTGGCGCGGATGCATGTCGGCATTGCCCATGAAGGACATTACCGGGATCGGTGTGTCGCCCGGCTGCTCGGTCATCACCGAGAAGTCCACCGAACGGCCATCGATGCGCGGCGGTGTGCCGGTCTTCAGGCGGCCTACGCGCAGCGGCAGTTCACGCATGCGCTGGGCCAGGGCGTTGGCGGGTGGATCGCCGGCGCGGCCACCGGAGTAGTTCTGCAGACCGATGTGGATAAGTCCACCGAGGAAGGTACCGCTGGTCAGGACTACGGAGTCGGCGAAGAAGCGCAGACCCATTTGGGTGACCACGCCCTTGACCTGGTCCTGCTCGACGATCAGGTCATCGCACGACTGCTGGAATATCCACAGGTTCGGCTGGTTTTCCAGGATTTCGCGCACCACCGCCTTGTAGATGGCGCGGTCGGCCTGCGCACGGGTGGCGCGCACGGCCGGCCCCTTGCGGTTGTTCAGGATGCGGAACTGGATGCCGCTCTTGTCGGTGGCCAATGCCATGGCCCCGCCGAGCGCATCGATTTCCTTGACCAGGTGGCTCTTGCCGATGCCACCGATGGCCGGGTTGCAACTCATGTGACCGAGGGTTTCCACGTTGTGGGTCAGCAGCAGGGTTTTCACACCCATGCGTGCGGACGCAAGCGCAGCCTCGGTACCGGCATGGCCGCCGCCGATGACGATCACTTCAAAACGGGAAGGGAAATCCACCACGCACCTCGTGCCTGTTTTGCGAATAGAGAAGGTAAGCGGACAAGTATAGGGACTTACCGCCCTTCAAAGAAACCGTCTGAGCAAAAAATGAGCAGGCTGTGGATGAGTGGCAGGTAAAAGAAAACAAAGAGGAAAAATTTAAAAAAGCTTTGTTTTTATGTTTATGTTTAGGCACCTATCCACATGTGGATAAGTGATCTTAGCCCTTTCACTGTATGGCTTTGCGGGAATCATAACCCTGTGGCGTAGTAGGCCTGGGGGTTCTGGATAACGGCGTGTAACCTGTGGATTAAAGTGTCGTTTACCCACAGACGGGTTTGTCCTCAGGAAAAAAGGCCAGTTATCAACGGAGCTGATGGCGAGTTTTCCACAGAGCTCCTAGGCCTGAAATATCATCTGTGGATGTCGCGGCAGCGCGCTTACAGATCCGCCAGGTCAAGCCGGCACTCGGGCTGCCTTAATCACAGGCAAAAAAAAGCCGCTCCAGGCAGGAGCGGCCGTGTTATCGAAGCGCTGTGGACTATTTGCCGATGCAGAAGCTCGAGAAAATCCTGCCAAGCAGGTCGTCCGAACTGAACGCCCCGGTGATTTCACCCAACGCTTGCTGTGCCTGGCGCAGATCCTCTGCCAGCAGCTCTCCGGCGCCAGCCAGGGTCAGTTGTGCCCGACCATGCTCCAGGTGCTCGCTGGCCTGGCGCAGCGCTTCCAGGTGCCGACGACGGGCGCTGAAGCTGCTTTCTGCGGTTTGTTCATACCCCATGCAGGCCTTGAGGTGGTCACGCAGCAGATCCAGCCCCATGTCGTCTTCGCGGGCACTCAAGGTAATGGTTACGTGCCCATCGTCACTCTGCTCCATGCCGACATGCTCACCGCTCAAGTCGGCCTTGTTACGGATGAGCGTGACTTTTGCCACATCTGGCCGTTGGTCCAGGAACTCCGGCCACAGCGCAAAGGGGTCACTGGCTTCCGGCGCGGTCGAGTCGACGACCAGCAGCACCCGGTCAGCCTCGCCGATGGCCTTGAGCGCCCTTTCCACCCCAATCTTTTCCACATGGTCATCGGTATCGCGAAGACCGGCGGTGTCGACCACATGCAGCGGCATGCCATCGATGTGGATATGTTCGCGCAGAATATCCCGGGTGGTGCCGGCGATATCGGTGACGATCGCCGCCTCGCGTCCGGCCAGCTGGTTGAGCAGGCTAGATTTGCCGGCGTTCGGCCGGCCAGCGATGACCACCGTCATGCCGTCGCGCAACAGGGCACCCTGCCCGGCTTCACGCTGCACTGTGGACAACTCGTTGCGCACATCATCGAGCATGCGCAGCACATGGCCGTCGGCGAGAAAGTCGATTTCTTCCTCAGGGAAGTCGATAGCCGCCTCGACGTAGATGCGCAAGGCAATCAGCGCCTCGGTCAGCCCATGCACGCGCTTGGAGAAAGCCCCCTGCAAAGAGCGCAGGGCATTACGGGCAGCTTGCGTGGAGCTGGCTTCGATCAGGTCAGCGATGGCTTCGGCCTGGGCCAGGTCGAGCTTGTCGTTGAGGAACGCACGCTCGCTGAACTCGCCCGGGCGTGCCAACCGGCAGCCCAACTGCAGGCAGCGCTGCAGCAGCATGTCCATGACCACCGGCCCCCCGTGGCCCTGCAGCTCCAGCACGTCTTCGCCGGTGAACGAGTTCGGCCCGGGGAAGAACAGCGCGATGCCTTCGTCCAGGACCAGGCCATCGGCATCACGGAACGGGCCGTAGTGGGCGTGTCGCGGGGTCAGCGTGCGGCCGGTAATGGCCTGCCCGGCCTGGCTGGCCAGCGGCCCGGACAAACGGACGATGCCGACCCCGCCGCGGCCCTGGGCGGTGGCGATGGCGGCGATGGTTTCACGCACAGTGTTCATGCTCGAAAGCCTCTACAACGAATTCGTCAGATAGCAAAAACGCCCCACTAGGGGGCGTTTTTATTCACAGGCAAACAGGCTTGCCCGTCAAGCGGCAGCTTTCTTGGTCGCTGCCTCGATACTGCGGGTGATGTACCACTGCTGTGCGATCGACAGGCAGTTGTTCACAACCCAGTACAGCACCAGACCGGCCGGGAACCACAGGAAGAAGAAGGTGAAGATGATCGGCATCATTTTCATCACCTTGGCCTGCATCGGATCCGGCGGGGTCGGGTTCAGACGCTGCTGGATGAACATGGTAGCGCCCATGATGATCGGCAGGATGAAGAACGGATCCTTGATCGACAGGTCGGTGATCCACAGCATCCACGGGGCCTGGCGCATCTCTACGCTTTCCAGCAGTACCCAGTACAGGGCCAGGAACACCGGCATCTGCACCAGGATCGGCAGGCAGCCGCCCAGCGGGTTGATCTTCTCTTTCTTGTACAGCTCCATCATCGCCTGGGACATCTTCTGGCGATCGTCACCGAAGCGTTCCTTGAGCTGAGCCAGTTTCGGCGCCACGGCACGCATGCGCGCCATCGAGCGGTAGCTGGCGGCCGACAGCGGGAAGAACAGGCCCTTGATCAGCATGGTCAGGACGATGATCGACCAGCCCCAGTTGCCGAGCAGGCTGTGGATATGTTGCAGCAGCCAGAAGATCGGCTGGGCGATGAACCACAGGAAACCGTAGTCGACGGTCAGTTCCAGGCCCGGGGACAGTTCCTTGAGCTTGGACTGGATCTTCGGACCTGCATACAGCATGGCGCTGGTTTCGACCTTGCCGCCGGCAGGGACGTTAAGCGCAGGGCCGGTGTAGCCGATGATGTAGTTGCCCTGGCTGTCCTTGCGGGTCTGGACGGCGTTGTTGTCCGATTTGCTCGGAATCCAGGCGGTAACGAAGTAGTGCTGCAGCCAGGCGACCCAGCCGCCGGTCACATTTTCTTTCAAACTGCCTTTGTCGATGTCTTTCATCGACACTTTCTTGTACGGCTCGGAAGCTGTCCACAGGGCGGCGCCCAGGTAGGTGGCCGTACCGGTCGCGGTGCTCGAGGACGGGTCGGAGCTGGCGTCGCGCTTGAGCTGGGCAAACATGTTGCCGCTCCAGGCCTGGCCGCTCTGGTTGTCGATCAGGTAGCTGACGGTCAGGTCGTACTCACCGCGCTTGAAGCTGAAGCGCTTGATGTAGTTGACCCCGTTCTCGCTGAACTTCAGGTCCACGACCATCTGGTCCTGGCCGTCGGCAAGCTGGAAGCTCTTCTGCTGCGCGGCGTACAGCGGGCGACCCGTGGCGCGGGCGTCCGGGCCGTTGGTACCGGTCAGGCCGCTCTGGGCCAGGTACACGCGCTCGCCGCCGTTGTCGAACAGCTGGAACGGAATGTCCGGATGGTCCTGGCGACGTGGGTACTTCGGCAGGTTCAGCTGGACGATGTCACCACCGACCGGGTCGATAGCCAGGTCCAGGACATCGGTCTTGATCCGGATCAGGTCCTTGCTGGCCGCGACCGGCGCCAGTTCAGCAGGGCTGGATTCAGCATTGGCGCTCGGCACATCGGCGCTGGCACCGGCGTTGCCGGCCGGCACGGTGTCCGGCAGGGCCGGGGCAGCATTGCTGGCAGCAGCATTCTGAGTCGGCAGGGCAGCCTGGCCATAGTCCTGGTTCCACTTGAGGACCATGACATAGGACACGATTGCCAGGGCGACGATCAGGATCGTGCGTTTAATATCCATGATTACTCGGCTATCGAAGAAGTTCGGGAGGAAGGAGCAGGTGGAACGGGATCGAAACCGCCGTCGTTCCACGGATGACAACGCCCCAGGCGACGAACGGCCAGCCACCCACCACGCAAGAGGCCATGGTTTTCGATGGCTTCATAGGCGTAACAGGAACAGCTGGGATAGAAACGACAGTGACTGGCCATCAGTGGACTGATGGCGTAACGGTAGAACTGGATCGGAACGAGGGCCAGTTTACGCATTGTGACTGTCTACCCCTGCGGAATCGGCGACCGCTGGAGAGGGCCGACTGCGGACCAGTCGCTTCCAGAGCTTGCCAAAGTGTTGGTGCAATTCTGGGTTTTCCACTTCGCCCAACCCCTTGCGTGCAACGATCACGATATCCAACCCGGCCAACATCTGCTGGTTCAGGCGGAACGAATCGCGCATCAGGCGTTTCAGGCGATTGCGTTGAACGGCGAGCTTGACGCTCTTCTTGCCGATCACCAGGCCGAGGCGTGGATGATCGAGGCCGTTCTCGCGGGCAAGGATAAGCAGGTTTTTCCCTGGAACCTTGCCGGTTGGGGAGTCGAAGACCGCTTTGAAATGCCGGGGTGTAAGCAGTCGCTTGTCCCGACTGAAGTCCTGACTCACCACCTGTACCGAAAAATCAAATGGCCAGACGCTTACGGCCTTTGGCACGGCGACGCGACAGAACGGCACGGCCGTTCTTGGTAGCCATACGGGCACGGAAACCGTGGGTGCGGGCGCGCTTGATGGTGCTTGGTTGGAAAGTACGTTTCATGGCGTGTTACCTGGGTTGGTCGACAACGGGCCGGAAGGGCCCCCTTTTTAAGAGATCGGCGATTCTAGAGAAAGCAAGCCGATAGGTCAATTTCCAACCAGCCTTTCCTTATGGAAGGTCGAGCCAGGTCGATGGGCATCCTGTCGACCTGGCTAACCTGAAAGCGGGCAAATCAAAAAAACAGAAGAGGCATATAAAAAGCTTTTCTGAAGAACTTATAGATCTTAGGTGGATAACCTTCTGTGGATAACCTGCTCAAGGCCACGATTGACGTACTGTACAGAAAATCACAACCTTGTCGGTAAGGAGTGTTCTGTCTGTGTCCCGCATGAGGAAAACCTGTGCGGGAACAGGTGTTTTATCCACAGGTGATTTATCCACAGACCAGAACCCAGGGTTGTGCATAGCCCTCATGTGCCGTTATCCACAGGGCTTATCAACAGTGGGTGAAGGGTATTCAAGTCGTTTTTTGGCGGATTTACCTTGATAGTGGGTGGCGTCACGTGTGGATAACTGATCGCCCGCCCGGTACAATGGCGGTTTGTTTTTGCCTCATCCGGCTTTCAACTCAGGGGATATCCGTGTCAGTGGAACTTTGGCAGCAGTGCGTGGAGCTTCTGCGCGATGAGCTGCCTGCCCAGCAATTCAACACCTGGATCCGTCCGCTACAGGTCGAAGCCGAAGGCGACGAGTTGCGCGTCTATGCGCCCAACCGCTTCGTGCTCGACTGGGTCAATGAAAAGTACCTTGGCCGCCTGCTCGAACTGCTGGGTGAACAGGGCAGCGGTATCGCACCTGCCCTTTCCTTATTAATAGGCAGCCGGCGCAGTTCCGCAGCCCGTGCCGCACCCAACGCCCCTGTCAGTGCCGCCGTCGCGGCAACCCTCGCGCAACAGGCGCAGGTACAGCAGGCGGCGCCTGCACTCGAGCCTGTCAGCGCACCTGTGGTGGAGCCGGCGCAGGTGGCCGAAGTCGAGGAGCCCTCTTCGCGTGACAGCTTCGACAGCATGGCCGAGATCGCGAGCGCTCCGGTTGCCAGCGGTCGCACCGAGCAGCGCACGGTGCAGGTCGAGGGTGCCCTGAAGCACACCAGCTACCTGAACCGCACCTTCACCTTCGAAACCTTCGTCGAAGGCAAGTCGAACCAACTGGCTCGCGCCGCGGCCTGGCAGGTGGCCGACAACCCCAAGCACGGCTACAACCCACTGTTCCTTTATGGTGGCGTCGGCCTGGGTAAGACACACTTGATGCACGCTGTGGGTAACCACCTGCTGAAGAAGAACCCGAATGCCAAGGTGGTCTACCTGCATTCGGAGCGCTTCGTCGCCGACATGGTCAAGGCGCTGCAGCTGAACGCGATCAACGAATTCAAACGTTTCTACCGTTCGGTCGATGCGTTGCTGATCGATGACATCCAGTTCTTTGCCCGCAAGGAGCGTTCCCAGGAAGAGTTTTTCCATACCTTCAACGCCCTGCTCGAGGGCGGCCAGCAGGTGATCCTCACCAGCGACCGCTACCCGAAGGAAATCGAAGGCCTGGAAGAGCGCCTGAAGTCCCGCTTCGGCTGGGGCCTGACGGTGGCCGTCGAGCCGCCGGAGCTGGAAACCCGCGTGGCGATCCTGATGAAGAAGGCCGACCAGGCCAAGGTCGAGCTGCCGCACGATGCCGCGTTCTTCATCGCCCAGCGGATCCGCTCCAACGTGCGTGAGCTCGAAGGCGCCCTGAAGCGGGTGATCGCCCACTCGCACTTCATGGGCCGCGACATCACCATCGAGCTGATCCGAGAATCGCTCAAGGATCTGCTGGCGCTGCAGGACAAGCTGGTCAGTGTGGATAACATCCAGCGCACCGTGGCCGAGTACTACAAGATCAAGATCTCCGATCTGCTGTCCAAGCGACGGTCGCGCTCCGTGGCGCGTCCACGCCAGGTAGCCATGGCGTTGTCGAAAGAGCTGACCAACCACAGCCTGCCGGAGATCGGCGACATGTTCGGCGGCCGCGACCACACCACCGTGCTGCACGCCTGCCGCAAGATCAACGAATTGAAGGAATCCGACGCGGACATCCGCGAGGACTACAAGAACCTGCTGCGCACGCTGACGACCTGATGGCCGTCAGCGCAGCTAATTGAAGGCAAGGGACTAGACCATGCATTTCACCATTCAACGCGAAGCCCTGTTGAAACCCCTGCAACTGGTCGCAGGCGTCGTCGAGCGCCGCCAGACCTTGCCGGTCCTGTCCAACGTCCTGCTGGTCGTGCAAGGCCAGCAACTGTCGTTGACCGGTACCGACCTGGAAGTCGAACTGGTTGGCCGCGTCCAGCTGGAAGAGCCTGCGGAGCCGGGCGAGATCACCGTTCCGGCGCGCAAGCTGATGGACATCTGCAAGAGCCTGCCCAGCGATGTGCTGGTCGACATCAAGGTCGACGAGCAGAAGCTGCTGGTCAAGGCCGGCCGCAGCCGTTTCACCCTGTCCACCCTGCCGGCCAACGACTTCCCGACCGTGGAAGAAGGCCCGGGCTCGCTGACCTGCAACCTCGAACAGAGCAAGCTGCGCCGCCTGATCGAGCGCACCAGCTTCGCCATGGCCCAGCAGGATGTGCGCTACTACCTCAACGGCATGCTGCTGGAAGTCTCCACCGACACCCTGCGCGCCGTCGCCACCGACGGTCACCGTCTGGCGCTGTGCGCCATGCAGGCACCGATCGGTCAGGCTGACCGTCACCAGGTCATCGTGCCACGCAAGGGTATCCTCGAGCTGGCGCGCCTGCTCACCGATCCGGAAGGCATGGTCAGCATCGTCCTGGGCCAGCATCACATTCGCGCCACCACCGGTGAGTTCACCTTCACCTCCAAGCTGGTAGACGGCAAGTTCCCGGACTACGAGCGTGTCCTGCCCAAGGGCGGCGACAAGCTGGTGATCGGTGATCGCCAGGCGCTGCGCGAGGCGTTCAGCCGTACCGCGATCCTGTCCAACGAGAAGTACCGCGGTATCCGTCTGCAACTGGCCGCCGGCCAGCTGAAGATCCAGGCCAACAACCCGGAGCAGGAAGAAGCGGAAGAAGAGATCAGCGTCGACTACAACGGCAGCTCGCTGGAGATCGGTTTCAACGTCAGCTACCTGCTGGATGTGCTGGGCGTCATGACCACCGAACAGGTTCGCCTGATTCTGTCCGACTCCAATAGCAGCGCCCTGTTGCAGGAAGCCGGCAATGACGATTCGTCCTACGTTGTCATGCCGATGCGTCTGTAACCCATAGCAGGCGACATGTCCCTTCGACGTCTCTCGGTCACCGCGGTGCGCAACCTGCACCCGGTGACCCTCTCACCCTCCCCCCGCATCAACATCCTTTACGGCGCCAACGGCAGCGGCAAGACCAGCGTGCTCGAAGCCGTGCACCTGCTGGGGCTCGCCCGCTCGTTCCGCAGCACCCGGTTGAACCCGGTGATTCAGTACGAGCAGCCGACCTGCACCGTGTTCGGTCAGGTCGAACTGGCCGAAGGCGGTACCAGCAACCTGGGTGTTTCACGGGAGCGGCAGGGTGATTTCACCATTCGTATCGACGGACAGAATGCGCGCAGCGCCGCGCAACTGGCCGAGATGCTGCCCCTGCAACTGATCAACCCGGACAGTTTCCGCCTGCTCGAAGGTGCGCCCAAGGTGCGCCGGCAGTTCCTCGATTGGGGCGTGTTCCACGTGGAACCTCGCTTCATGGCGACCTGGCAGCGCCTGCAGAAGGCCCTGCGGCAGCGGAACTCATGGCTGCGGCATGGTACACTTGATGCCGTTTCGCAAGCCGCCTGGGATCGGGAGTTATGTCTCGCCAGTGCGGAAATAGATGAATACCGTCGCAACTACATCAAGGCCTTGAAGCCTGTCTTCGAGCGTACCCTGAGCGAGCTGGTCGAACTGGACGGGCTGACCCTGAGCTACTACCGAGGTTGGGACAAGGACCGGGAACTCAACGAAGTCCTCGCAACCTCTCTCCTTCGCGATCAGCAGATGGGCCATACCCAGGCCGGGCCACAACGTGCCGATCTGCGCCTGCGATTGGGCGCGAACAACGCGGCCGACATCCTCTCGCGGGGGCAGCAGAAGCTGGTGGTCTGTGCCCTGCGCATCGCCCAGGGACATCTGGTCAGCCAGGTTCGTCGCGGTCAGTGTATTTATCTGGTGGATGACTTGCCGTCCGAGTTGGACGAGCAGCACCGCCTCGCACTGTGCCGCTTGCTTGAAGAATTGAACTGCCAGGTGTTCATCACCTGTGTAGACCACGAATTTCTGAGGGAAGGCTGGCAGACGGAAACGCCAGTCGCCTTGTTCCACGTGGAACAAGGCCGTATCACCCAGACCCACGACCATCGGGAGTGAAGGCATGAGCGAAAATCAAACGTACGACTCCTCCAGCATCAAGGTGCTGAAAGGGCTGGATGCCGTACGCAAGCGTCCCGGCATGTACATTGGCGACACCGATGACGGCAGCGGCCTGCACCACATGGTATTCGAGGTGGTCGACAACTCGATCGACGAAGCCCTGGCCGGGCACTGCGATGACATCACCGTCATCATTCACCCGGACGAATCCATCAGCGTCCGTGACAATGGCCGTGGTATTCCGGTCGACGTGCATAAAGAAGAAGGCGTTTCCGCGGCCGAGGTCATCATGACCGTGCTGCACGCCGGCGGTAAGTTCGACGACAACTCCTACAAGGTATCCGGCGGTCTGCACGGCGTAGGTGTCTCGGTGGTGAACGCCCTGTCCGAGCAACTGGTGCTCACCGTTCGTCGTAGCGGCAAGATCTGGGAACAGACCTACGTCCATGGCGTGCCACAGGCGCCGATGGCGGTTGTCGGTGAAAGCGAAACCACCGGTACCCACATTCACTTCAAGCCTTCGGCTGAAACCTTCAAGAACATCCATTTCAGCTGGGACATTCTCGCCAAGCGTATCCGCGAGCTGTCGTTCCTCAACTCGGGTGTCGGCATCCTGCTGAAGGACGAGCGCAGCGGCAAGGAAGAGTTCTTCAAGTACGAAGGCGGCCTGCGCGCATTCGTTGAATACCTGAACACCAACAAGACCCCGGTCAACTCCCAGGTCTTCCACTTCAACGTCCAGCGTGACGATGGCGTGGGTGTCGAAGTCGCCCTGCAGTGGAACGACAGCTTCAACGAAAACCTGCTGTGCTTCACTAACAACATTCCCCAGCGCGACGGTGGTACCCACCTGGTCGGCTTCCGTTCCTCGCTGACCCGTAGCCTTAACAGCTACATCGAGCAGGAAGGCCTGGCGAAGAAGAACAAGGTCGCCACTACCGGTGACGACGCCCGTGAGGGTCTGACCGCGATCATCTCGGTCAAGGTGCCGGATCCGAAGTTCAGCTCGCAGACCAAGGACAAGCTGGTTTCCTCGGAGGTGAAGACCGCCGTGGAACAGGAGATGAACAAGTACTTCGCCGACTTCCTGTTGGAGAACCCCAACGAAGCCAAGGCGGTGGTCGGCAAGATGATCGACGCAGCTCGTGCCCGTGAAGCGGCGCGTAAAGCCCGTGAGATGACTCGCCGCAAAGGCGCGCTGGACATCGCCGGCCTGCCGGGCAAACTGGCCGACTGCCAGGAGAAGGACCCTGCCCTTTCCGAACTGTACCTGGTGGAGGGTGACTCCGCGGGTGGTTCGGCCAAGCAAGGCCGCAACCGTCGCACCCAGGCGATCCTGCCGCTCAAGGGCAAGATCCTCAACGTCGAGAAAGCGCGCTTCGACAAGATGATCTCTTCCCAGGAGGTCGGCACGCTGATCACCGCACTGGGTTGTGGCATCGGCCGTGAAGAGTACAACATCGACAAGCTGCGTTATCACAACATCATCATCATGACCGATGCTGACGTCGACGGTTCGCACATCCGTACCCTGCTGCTGACCTTCTTCTTCCGTCAGCTGCCGGAGCTGGTCGAGCGTGGCTACATCTATATCGCCCAGCCGCCGCTGTACAAGGTGAAGAAAGGCAAGCAGGAGCAGTACATCAAGGACGACGAGGCCATGGAAGAGTACATGACCCAGTCGGCCCTGGAAGATGCCAGCCTGCACCTGGACGAGTCCGCGCCAGCCGTTTCCGGCGTACAGCTTGAGGCGCTGGTCAACGATTTCCGCGCCGTGATGAAGACCCTCAAGCGTCTGTCGCGCTTGTACCCGGAAGAGCTGACCGAGCACTTCATCTACCTGCCAAAGGTTTCCCTCGAGCAACTGGCCGATAAGGCGCAGATGGATGTCTGGCTGAAGGCGTTCCAGCAGCGTCTGGATAACAACCAGCGTTCTGGTCTGGCTTACAAGGCCGACTTGCACGAGGACAAGGAGCGCAACCTCTGGCTGCCTGTCGTTGAAACGACCTCCCACGGTTTGGCCAGCTATGTCACCTTCAACCGTGATTTCTTCGGTAGCAATGACTACAAGACAGTCGTTGCCCTGGGTGAAAAGCTGGGTACCTTGCTGGGTGACGGAGCCTATGTTCAGCGTGGCGAACGTCGCAAGGCGGTCACCGAGTTCAAGGAAGCCCTCGACTGGCTGATGAACGAGAGCACCAAGCGCCACACCATCCAGCGATACAAAGGGCTGGGTGAGATGAACCCGGACCAGCTGTGGGAAACCACCATGGACCCGACCGTGCGCCGCATGCTCAAGGTGACCATCGAGGACGCCATCGCCGCCGATCAGCTGTTCAACACCCTGATGGGGGATGCGGTTGAACCGCGTCGCGACTTCATCGAAAGCAACGCGCTGTCGGTGTCCAACCTGGACTTCTGATCTGCGGGTAGTAAAAGAAAGCCAATCCCAAGGGATTGGCTTTTTTTTTACCTTCATGAATGTTCCACGTGGAACTACGAAATCCCCAATGCTTTAAGTCGGCGGTACAACGTGCGTTCGCTCATCCCGAGGTGATCGGCCAATTCACTTCGGGAACCGCTGAAAGTTTCCAGGGCATGGGCCAGATCGGCCATTTCGTTCTTACGTCCCCGAACACCTGTCTGTCTTACAGTCGGGTGGATATCCTCCGGAAGATGTTCGGGACGAATCAGCCCATCATCAGCAAACAATCGCGCGCGCTCCAAGATGTTTCTGAGCTCGCGAATGTTGCCTGGGAATGTATGCAGGTTGAGGCAAGCGAGTGCTTCGGCAGTTACCTTGGGCGAGTGCTTGCCGGCCATGCGTTGCAGCAGACTCTCACAGAGCAACGGTAAATCCTCGACTCGCTCACGCAGCGATGGCAGGCGAATCGGGAATCCGCTGATGCGGTAATACAGGTCTTCGCGAAACGTCCCTTCGGCGGCCATCTCCTTCAAGGGCTTGTGCGTGGCCGAGACCAGGCGGAAATCCGAATGGACCGTGCGCGTGCTGCCGACCGGACGGAAGCTGCCGGATTCGATCAGGCGCAGCAGTTTCACCTGCATCGCCAGCGGTACTTCACCGATCTCATCGAGGAACAGGGTGCCACCGTGAGCAGCCTCGGCCAGGCCGATCTTGCGTTGAGTCGCGCCGGTGAAGGCGCCCTTCTCATAGCCGAACAGTTCACTCTCGAACAACGACTCGGTCAGCCCGGTGCAGTCCACCACCACCAGGGGGCCATTGGCTCGGGGGCTGCCCAGGTGCAAGGCGCGGGCGAACAGCTCCTTGCCCGTGCCCGACTCGCCCTGGAGCAATACCGGAATCTGCGCAGGGGCTGCACGTTGCAAACTGGCCACGGCGGTCTTGAAGGCTGGCGCCCGGCCAACCAACCCCTGTTGTTGAGGTTGTGCCGATGCCAGGGTGACGCTGGTCAGGCGTTCGACGAAGGCCACCACCCTGCCCATGTCATCGAGGATCGGGCGCAGCTCTACATCCACATGTTCCGGCCCTCGCGGGGTGTGATGGATATGTAGCACGCGCTCGGGCACTTTGCTGTCCAGCGACTTGCGCAGCGGGCAATGCTCCCCGGCCTGGTCGCAGGGCACGGCATAGTGGTGCGAGACACGGTGGCATTTTTCGCCGATCGGCGCGTGCTCCTCGTTGCCGAACTGGCGACGGTACGCCGCGTTGGCAGCCAGGATGTTGTAGTCGGTATCCAGCACGATGCTGGGCAGCACATCGTGTTCGAGGTAGGACACCAGCGCGAGGATCGCGGGATGGGAAGCGGCTAGCATGACAGCACCAGGTGAAGGACCTGGCGAGGGTAGCAAGGACTGCCAAACACTGCCATCGGCTGACAGTCGACTGCCAGGAACTGTCACCTTTGGCTGGCTGTAATGGGGCTGCTGCGCAGCCATCGCGGCACGAGGCCGCTCCTGCAAGGGACGGCGTCCTATCTGAAAGGCTGGCATGTATCTTGATAAAGCACCCTCCACTGCCTATGCCTTCAAGGAGGCCCGGTGGATAACTGGAGAGTGCAATGATCATCGGCAACAACCTTCACGTCGAAGAATTCTTCGACAAGGCGACCTGGACCATCAGCTACCTGGTCATGGATGGCGAGACGCGCCAATGCGCGCTGATCGACAGCGTGCTGGACTACGACCCCAAGTCCGGGCGCACCTGCACCGATTCGGCGGACAAGCTGATCGCCCGCGTCGAGGCGCTGGATGCCAAGGTGCAATGGATCCTGGATACCCATGTGCACGCCGACCATCTGTCTGCGGCGGCCTACCTCAAGGAGCGGCTTGGCGGCAGCATCGCGATCGGCGCGCAGATCACCCAGGTGCAGAAAGTCTTCGGCACCCTGTTCAACGCCGAGCCGGGTTTTGCCCGCGACGGCAGCCAGTTCGACGTCCTGTTCGAAGATGAGGAGGGATTTCGCATCGGCAACCTGCATGCCCGTGCCCTGCACACCCCTGGGCATACCCCGGCGTGCATGAGCTACATGGTCGAGGATGCGGGCGAGATCGCTGTGTTCGTCGGCGACACCTTGTTCACCCCTGACTACGGCACCGCCCGTTGCGACTTTCCGGGCGCCAGCGCGAGAACCCTGTACCAGTCGATCCGTCGCCTGCTCGCCTTCCCCGACCAGACCCGGCTGTTCATGTGCCACGACTACCTGCCCGGTGGCCGTGAGCTGCGCTTCGTCACCACCGTGGCCGAGCAACGCGCCGACAACATCCATATCCATGAAGGGGTCAGCGAAGACAGCTTCGTGCAAATGCGCGAAGCCCGTGACAAGACCCTCGACATGCCCGTGCTGATCCTGCCGTCGGTGCAGATCAACATGCGCAGCGGGCAATTCCCCGAACCTGAAGCCAACGGTGTGAGCTACCTGAAGATCCCGCTGAACAAGCTGTAAGCCACGCCGTACCCATAACGAGATTTCCAAGGAACACCGCCATGCCTGCCTTGCTGTCCCCTGCCGATTCCTCCCGTGCCGACCACCACAAGGTGGTGATTGTCGGCGCCGGTGCCGCTGGTATCGCCACCGCGTCCAGCCTGATCGCCCGTGATCCGTCGCTGGACATTGCCCTGATCGACCCTGCCGACGTGCACTACTACCAGCCTGGCTGGACCATGGTCGGTGCAGGTGTTTTCAAGGCGCCGAGCACCGCCCAGACCATGGCGGCCACCCTGCCCCGTGGCGTGCGCTGGATCAAGGCGCGGGTGGAGGGCTTCGACCCTCAGGGGCAACTGGTCGTGCTCGAGGACGGGCGTGCGGTCAGCTATGAGCAACTGGTGGTCTGCCCGGGATTGAAACTCGATTGGAACGCCATCGAGGGTTTGAGCGAGACCCTCGGGCGCAACGGTGTCACCTCCAACTACCGCTATGACCTGGCGCCCTACACTTGGCAACTGGTACAGAACCTCAAGCAGGGGCGCGCCCTCTTCACCCAGCCGCCGATGCCGATCAAATGCGCTGGTGCGCCGCAGAAGGCGCTGTACCTGTCCTGTGATCACTGGTTGCGCAAGGGGCGCCTGGGCAATGTCAGGGCCAGCTTCTTCAATGCCGGGGCGGTGCTGTTTGGCGTGCCGGACTATGTGCCGGCGCTGATGAGCTACATCGACAAGTACGGCGTGGACCTGAACTACCAGCATCGCCTGACTGCGGTGGATGGTCCGAACAAGCGCGCCACGTTTATCCGCACCCTCGCCGACGGCAGCACCGAGACCCGGGTCGAGGCTTTCGACATGCTGCATGTGGTGCCGCCCCAGGTGGCGCCTGACTTCATCCGCCAGAGCCCGCTGGCCGATGCGGCGGGCTGGGTGGATGTCGACCCGCATACCTTGCGTCATCGCCAGTTCGGCAATGTCCACGCGTTGGGTGACGTGGCCAATACCAGCAACGCCAAGACCGCCGCCGCCGCCCGCAAGCAGGCGCCGGTGGTGGCCAACAATGTGCTGGTGGCACTCGGTCGGCTGTCGACCCTGGCCCAGTACGATGGCTACGGTTCCTGCCCGTTGACGGTGCAGCGCGGCAAGATCGTCCTGGCCGAGTTCACCTATGGCGGCAAGGTGGCGCCGAGCTTCCCGCGATGGCTGCTCGATGGCCGCAAGCCAACCCGCCTGGCCTGGTTGCTCAAGGCGCAGATCCTGCCGCCGCTGTACTGGAAGGCCATGCTCAAGGGCCGTGAATGGCTGGCCCGGCCGCAACCTCTGGTGGTCGAGGCGCAGCAGTGATCGAACACCAACTGCTGGGCGCCGGGCTCGGCGCGATCATTGGCGCGGTGCTGGCGCTGACCGGCGCCGGCGGTGGCATCCTGGCGGTGCCGCTGCTGGTGTTCGGCCTGGGACTGAGCATGGTCGAGGCGGCGCCGATCGGTCTGCTGGCCGTAGGGCTGGCGGCGGCGGTTGGGGCGGTGCTCGGCCTGCGCCAAGGGCTGGTGCGCTATCGGGCGGCCGCGTTCATCGCGGTGATCGGAATTGCCTGCGCGCCGTTCGGCCTGATGCTCGCCCATCGTTTGCCCAACACGCCGTTGGCCTTGGTGTTCGCCGGGGTGCTGGTGTACGCCTGCCTGCGGATCTGGCGCAAGGCCGCGCGTGAACTGCGCGGCGAGTCGCCCTGTGGGGAGCGGGAGATCATGCCCTGCGTGCTCAACCCGCTGCAGGGAAGATTGCGCTGGACCCTGCCCTGCGCCCGGGCACTGGCGTTCACCGGGATGCTGTCGGGGTTGCTGTCAGGCCTGTTGGGTGTCGGTGGTGGTTTCGTGATCATCCCGGCACTGAACCGCTATACCAACCTGAACATGAAAAGCATCGTCGCCACTTCGTTGGCGGTGATTGCCCTGGTGTCCACCGGTAGCGTGATCAGCGCCAGCGTAGCGGGCGTGATGCACTGGTGGGTCGCGGCGCCGTTCGCCGTGGGGGCGGTGCTGGGTTTGCTGCTGGCGCGGCCGTTGGCGAGCAAGCTGGCCGGCCCGCGCCTGCAGCAGCTGTTCGCGGTGGTGGGTTGTGGCGCTGCGGTGTTGCTGGCCGGCAAGGCGCTACTCGGCTAGCAACTCGTCCTGCTCGGCGGCGCAGAGCGCCAGCAGGTAGTCCCACACCACTCGCAGGCGTACCGACTTGTGCAGCTCGCGGCGGGTGCAGATCCAGTAGCTGCGCTGGATGGTCTCGCTGGGCAGCACGCGCACCAGCTTCGGATCGTGGCGGGCCATGTAGTTGGGCAGCACGGCGATGCCCAGCCCGGCCTGTGCGGCGTGCTGCTGGGCGATCACGCTGGTGCTGCGGAACACCACGGTGGGCGCCCGGCAGAAACTGTTGAGGAACAGCAGCTCCTGGCTGAACAGCAGGTCGTCGACATAGCCGATCCAGCTGTGCCGGGCCAGGTCTTCGCGGCTGTGCAGCGGTGGTGCGCGGTCCAGGTAGTCTTGGCTGGCATACAGGGCCAGGCGATAGTCGGTGAGCTTGCGGGTGATCAGCAGGTCGGCGTTGGGGCGTTCCAGGTGAATGCTGATCTCGGCTTCGCGGTTGAGGATGCTGACGAACCGTGGCACTGCCACCAGTTCCACTTCAAGCCCCGGGTAGCGCTGGAACAACGCTTTCATGCGCGGGGTGAAGAACATGATGCCGATGCCTTCGGTCACTCCCAGGCGGATCTTGCCCAGTGGCGTGATGGCCTGGGTGATTTCCTCCTGCGCCAGCAGGGCGACATTCTCCATGGCCTCGGCGTGCTTGAGCAGGGCCTGGCCGGAAGGTGTGAGTTCATAGCCCTGGGCGTGCTGGACGAACAGCGCGGTACCCAGGTGCTTTTCGATGCTCTCGATGTGCCGGGCCACGGTGCTGTGGGTGGTGTTGAGGCGCTTGGCGGCGGTAAGCAGGCGGCCGCTGCGCTGCAACTCGAGGAAAAACCGCAGATCGTTCCAGTCGAACATGGGCGTCCTTGGAAGTGCTGGCTGTTGAAGCCATCGCGGGGCAAGCCCGCTCCCACAATCAGATAGTCGCTGTGCTAAAACGCACAACGGCTGCGCGAAATCTCGTGTTTCCTCGGCGAAATTAATCAATAAGATGGATCGGGACAAGAATAATAATCAGGCGCGAGGTTGCACATGCCATCAGCCGATCCTGTCTACGACTATGTGGTCGTGGGAGCCGGTCCCGCCGGTTGCCTACTGGCCAACCGCTTGTCCGCCGACCCTTCGTGCCGCGTATTGCTGCTCGAGGCGGGCGGCCGTGACAACTATCCCTGGATTCACATCCCCGTCGGTTACCTCTACTGCATCGGCAATCCACGCACCGACTGGTGCTTCAAGACCGAGGCCCAGCCCGGCCTGAACGGTCGCAGCCTGGGTTATCCACGGGGCAAGGTGCTGGGCGGCTGCTCGTCGATCAACGGCATGATCTACATGCGTGGCCAGGCCGCCGACTACGACCGCTGGGCCGAGCTAGGCAACGACGGCTGGGCGTGGAAGGATGTGCTGCCCTTGTTCAAGGCCTGCGAGAACCACTTCGCCGGCGCCAGCGACAGCCACGGCGCCGAGGGGGAATGGCGGGTGGAGCAGCAGCGCTACAGCTGGCCGATCCTCGATGCCTTCCGCGACGCCGCCGAGCAGAGTGGCATCGCCAAGGTCGACGACTTCAACATGGGCGACAACGCTGGCTGTGGATATTTTCAGGTCAATCAGCGCAGCGGTGTGCGCTGGAACTCGGCCAAGGCGTTTCTCAGGCCCATCCTCAAGCGCCCCAACCTGACAGTGTTGACGGGCGTACAGGTCGACCAGGTGCTGCTCGACAACACCCGCGCCCGGGCGGTGAAGGCCTTGTGGCAAGGCGCCTGGCATGAGTTCGCCGCTCGTCGCGAGATCGTCCTGTGCGCGGGCTCCGTGGGCTCCCCCGGCATTCTGCAACGCTCCGGCATCGGCCCGCGCAAGCTGCTCGAAGGCTTGGGTATCGGAGTTCGCCATGAGATGCCCGGGGTTGGCGGCAACCTGCAGGATCACCTGCAACTGCGCCTGATCTATCAGGTCCGCAACACCCGCACCCTCAATCAGATGGCCAACAGCCTGTGGGGCAAGCTGGGCATGGGCCTGCGCTACGCCTACGACCGCAGTGGCCCGTTGGCCATGGCGCCGAGCCAGCTGGGCGCCTTCGCCCGTTCAGGCCCCGAGCAGGCAACGGCCAACCTGCAATACCACGTGCAGCCGTTGTCGCTGGACCGCTTCGGCGAGCCGCTGCATCGCTTCCCGGCGTTCACCGCCTCGGTGTGCAACCTGCGCCCGGCGAGCCGTGGACGCATCGACATCCGCTCGGCGGACATGAATGCCGTGCCGCTGATCGACCCCAACTACCTGAGCGAGCCCGAAGACCTGCGCGTCGCCGCCGAGGCCATCCGCCTCACCCGGCGCATTGTCCAGGCCCCTGCCCTGGCGGCCTTCGATCCTCGCGAATATTTGCCAGGCCCCGCCTTGCAGAGCGAGGACGACCTGCACCAGGCCGCCGGCCAGATCGGCACCACCATCTTCCACCCGGTGGGCACCTGCCGCATGGGCAGTGGCGCGCTGGACGTTGTGGATAACCAGCTGCGCGTGCATGGCATTCCCGGCCTGCGCGTGGCCGACGCCTCGATCATGCCGCAGATCGTCTCCGGCAATACCTGTTCACCCACGTTGATGATTGCCGAGAAGGCGGCACAACTGATCCTCAAGGGGGCCAATACCCAGACCAACCTCAGTGACGCCAGCGCGATACCGACGCCCTGACCCGGGTGTTTGCAACAGCGGTGGCTTGTGGTCGCAAGTCGCCGGCAGTGGAACAACAAGAATAATCACTGTGGCCCGCGGGCCGAGGACAGCAACGATGTCGGATTACATCCAGGAACAGGGGGCGGCGGCGAGCAGCCCAAGCCGTCGTGAAGAGCGCAAGATCATTTTCGCGTCATCCCTCGGGACGGTGTTCGAGTGGTATGACTTTTTTCTCTACGGCGCGTTGGCCGCGGTCATCAGCAAGCAGTTCTTCGCGGGGGTCAACGACACCACCGCCTTCATCTTCGCCCTGATGGCCTTCGCCGCCGGCTTCCTGGTGCGCCCGTTCGGCGCGCTGGTGTTCGGCCGGCTGGGCGACATGATCGGGCGCAAGTACACCTTCCTGGTGACCATCGTGCTGATGGGCTTGTCGACCTTCGCCGTGGGCCTGTTGCCCACCTACGCCAGCATCGGTATCGCCGCGCCGATCATCCTGGTGGTGCTACGCATGCTCCAGGGCCTGGCGTTGGGCGGTGAATACGGCGGCGCGGCCACCTATGTCGCCGAGCACGCGCCTCATGGCAAACGTGGTTTCCACACCGGCTTCATCCAATCCACTGCCACATTGGGCCTGCTGTTGTCGCTGACCGTCGTCCTGGCCAGCCGCTACATCAGTGGCGACCAGTTCGAAACCTGGGGATGGCGCCTGCCGTTCCTGCTGTCGATCGTGCTGCTGGCGATTTCCACCTGGATCCGCATGAGCATGCATGAGTCGCCGGCCTTCGTGAAAATGAAGGCCCAGGGCAAGGTGAGCAAGTCGCCGATCCGCGAGTCGTTCACCTCCTGGCCGAACCTGAAGGTTGTGCTCACGGCACTGTTCAGCATCAATGCCGGGCAAGCGGTGACCTTCTACACCGCGCAGTTCTATGTGTTGTTCTTCATGACCCAGATGCTCAAGATGGACCCGGCCCAGGCCAACACCCTGCTGATCATCAGCGTGGTGATCGGTGCGCCGTTCTTCGTGTTCTTCGGCTGGCTATCGGACCGGGTCGGGCGCAAGCCGATCCTGATGCTTGGCCTTTTGCTGGCGACGGTGTTGTACTTCCCGCTGTTCAAGGCCCTGAGCCATTACGCCAATCCGCAGATCGACGCCGCCAGTCGCCAGGCGCCGATCGTCGTCACCGCCGATCCCAAGGGCTGCACCTTCCAGTTCGATCCGGTGGGCAAGGCACGCTTCGACAGCCCATGCGACAAGGTCAAGACTTTCCTGGTCAAGCAGGGCCTGCCCTACAGCTCGGTGAGTGTCGCCGGCAGCGAGGTGATCGTCAGCATCGGCGACAAGACCATCAATGGCTTCGACGAAACGGCCATGCGCAGTGCCATCGATAGCGCCGGCTACCCGGCCAAGGCGGATCCTGCGCAGGTGAACCAGGTGATGGTGGTGGTGCTGATCGTCGCCATGATCCTGATCGCCACCATGACCTACGGGCCGTTGGCGGCGGTGATGGTGGAGCTGTTCCCGACGCGCATCCGCTACACCTCGATGTCGCTGCCCTACCACATCGGCAACGGTTGGTTCGGCGGCTTCCTGCCGACGGTTTCGTTCGCGTTGGTGGTGTACACCGGGGACATCTTCTATGGGCTTTGGTACCCGGTGCTGATCACCGGGGTGAGCCTGGTGGTGGGGATCTTCTGCCTGAAAGAGACCCGGGATGTGGATATCGACAAGGTGTGAGGATTGAGAGGGATACAACGTGGGAGCGGGCTCGCCCCGCGATGTCGCCAGCACTGAGGACGCCATCGCGGGGCAAGCCCGCTCCCACGACTCGATCAAAGCGATCAACCTATAAAAAAACCGGCGTAAAAGCCGGTTTTTTTATCGCGGGAAAAAACTTATGCACGATTTTCGAAAAAACGTCATACAAGGAAATAAATAGCTAATTCAATCACTTAGCTATGTTTTAAGACGCTTAATCCAAAAATTGCTAACAAGTTATCCACAGAACGTCAGGCAGGCTGCTGCTCGGGTTTTTCCGCCGCTGGCGGCAGCGAACCCATGGCGCGTTGAGCCGCCTCGTTCCATGCCTGGGCACGGTCGTTGAGCTCGGCGATGGCACGCGGGCCTGTCCCCTCCGGATACATCGGCTCGCCAATCACCACCTCGATGGTGCCCGGGCGCTTGCCCCAGCCTTCGCGCGGCCAGAACTTGCCGGCATTGTGGGCGATCGGCAATACCGGCAGGCCGGCATTCACCGCCAGCGCGGTGCCGCCGCGGGAAAACTTGCCCATCTGCCCATGCGGCACGCGGGTGCCTTCGGGGAAGATCAGCACCCAGGTACCCTGCTTGAGCAGTTCGTCGCCCTGGCTGGCAACCTGGCGCAGGGCCTCCTTCGGGTTCTTCCGGTCGATGGCGATCGGTCGCAGCATGGCCATGGCCCAGCCGAAGAACGGCACGTACAGCAACTCGCGCTTGAGCACCTGGCTCAGCGGCGAGAAGTACGCCGAGAGGAAGAATGTCTCCCAGGTGCTCTGGTGGTTCGACAGGATCACGCAGGGCACGTCAGGCACGTTCTCGGCGCCGGTGACCTTGTAGTCGATACGCAGGATCGTCCGCACCAGGAACAGCGCGCAGCGGCACCAGTACACGTTGATGAACTTGTAGCGCTTGGGGAACGGCAGGAAAGGCGCGACGAAGAAGCTCAGCGAGCACCACAGCAGCGAACTGGTGCCCAACAGCAGGTAAAAAAGAAAGATTCTGATCGCCTGCAGGATCGACATAGTGGCATGTACCGTTGCGGGGCGTGCCCGCCTAATGAAAAGTGCGCCGGTCCTGGCGCACTCATTTAAATAAGTTCTCTGGCGATGGCTGCCAGATCGTCGAAAATCAGTGTAGTTTGCGGGACACCTTTTTCCAGGGTCCTTTCGCCCTTGCCGGTTTTTACCAACACGGGTTGTGCATCGACGGCCAGGGCCGCCTCCAGGTCACCTTTGCTGTCACCGACGAACCATACGCCGGCCAGCGGTGCCTGGTAGTGCTCGGCGATTGTCCGCAGCATGCCGGGCTTGGGCTTGCGGCAGTCGCAGCCCTCGTCCGGGCCGTGCGGACAATGCACGATCAGGCCGACCTCGCCGCCCTGCTCGGCCACCAGCGCGCGCAGGCGCGCATGCATGGCCTCGAGGGTTTCCAGCGGGTAGTAGCCGCGGGCAATGCCGGACTGGTTGGTGGCAACCGCCACCGTCCAGCCTGCCTTGCTCAACTGCGCGATGGCCTCGATCGAGCCAGGAATGGGGATCCACTCCTCCAGCGACTTGATGTAGGCGTCGGAGTCGTGGTTGATCACTCCGTCTCGATCAAGGATCAGCAGTTTCAACGACTCACCCCAGCAGCGAGATATCGGCCACGCCCAGGAACAGACCGCGCAGGCGGCTGAGCAGGGCATAACGGTTGGCGCGCACCTTGGCATCCTCGGCGTTGACCATCACCGCCTCGAAGAAGGCGTCGACCGGGTCACGCAGGGCAGCCAGGCGGGCCAGGGCCTCGCTGTACTGACGCGCGGCCGCCATCGGTTGCACGGCCTGGTCGGCCTGCTGGATGGCCGAGTACAGGGAGAACTCATTGGCGTTGTCGAAGTACTTCGGCTCGACCTGGTCGGCGATGGCGCCTTCGGCCTTGCCCAGCAGGTTCGATACGCGTTTGTTCGCCGCGGCCAGGGCTTCGGCTTCCGGCAGCTTGCGGAAGGCCTGCACGGCCTGCACGCGTTGGTCGAAGTCCAGCGCCGAGCCCGGCTTCAGGGCACGCACCGACAGGTAGGTGGAGACGTCGATGCCCTCGTCCTCATAGCGCGCGCGCAGGCGGTCGAAGACGAACTCCAGCACCTGCTCGGACAGGCCGGCGGCCTTGACCTTGGCACCGAACTGCTTGACCGCGAACTCGACCGCGACGGCCAGGTCCAGGTCCAGCTGCTTTTCGATCAGGATACGCAGCACGCCCAGGGCGGCCCGACGCAGGGCGTACGGGTCCTTGCTGCCGGTGGGCAGCATGCCGATGCCGAAGATGCCGACCAGGGTGTCGAGCTTGTCGGCGATGGCCACGGCGGCACCGGTGAGGGTCTGCGGCAGCTCGGCGCCGGCGCCGCGCGGCATGTACTGCTCGTTCAGCGCCAGGGCGACGTCTTGCGGCTCGCCGTCGTTGAGGGCGTAGTAGTAGCCGGCGATGCCCTGCATTTCAGGGAATTCACCGACCATTTCCGAGGCCAGGTCGCACTTGGACAGCAGGCCGGCACGGCCGGCGTTGGCGGCGCTGCCGCCGATGTACGGGGCAATGAAGGCGGCCAGCTTGGAAACGCGCTCGGCCTTGTCGAACACGGTGCCCAGCTGAGCCTGGAACACCACGTTCTTCAGGCGCTCGTTGAAGCTTTCCAGCGGCTGCTTCTTGTCCTGCTTGAAGAAGAACTCGGCGTCGGTCAGTCGTGGGCGCACGACCTTCTCGTTACCCTGCACGATCTGCTTCGGATCGCGGCTCTCGATATTGGCCACGGTGATGAAGCGCGGCAGCAGCTTGCCTTCGCTGTCCAGCAGGCAGAAGTACTTCTGGTTGTCCTGCATGGTGGTGATCAGGGCTTCCTGCGGCACCTCGAGGAAACGCTCCTCGAACGAGCACACCAGCGGCACCGGCCACTCGACCAGGGCGGTCACTTCGTCCAGCAGCGCCGGCGGCACGATGGCCGTGCCTTCCTGCTGCATGGCAAGCTCGGCGGTACGCTTGCTGATCAGCTCGCGACGCTCGGCGAAGTCGGCCAGCACGTGGGCCTTGCGCAGGTCCTCGACGTAGTTGGCAGGGGTGGTGATGAGTACGTTTTCCGGGTGGTGGAAGCGGTGGCCACGGGATTCACGGCCGGCCTTCTGGGCCAGGAGGGTGCAGTCGACCACCTGGTCGCCCAGCAGCATCACCAGCCACTGGGTCGGGCGCACGAACTCTTCACGGCTGGCGCCCCAGTGCATGCGCTTGGGGATCGGCAGGTCGTTGAGCGAATCCTCGACGATGGTCGGCAGCAGGCTGGCGGTGGCCTTGCCCGGAATGTGCTGGGAGAAGCGCAGCTTGGGGCCGCTCTGGTCGATGTCCGACAGCTCCACGCCGCACTTCTTGGCAAAGCCCAGGGCGGCCTGGGTCGGCTGGCCTTCGGCGTTGAACGCGGCCTGCACGGGAGGGCCGTCGATGTTGATGCTGCGGTCCGGCTGCTGCACGTCCAGCTGGCGGATCAGCACGGCCAGACGGCGCGGCGCGGCGTAGACCTGCTTGCCGGTGTAGTTCAGGCCGGCGGCCTGCAGGCCTTTCTCGATGCCGGCGAGGAACGCGTCGCCCAAGCTGGCGAGGGCCTTCGGTGGCAGCTCTTCAGTGCCCAGTTCAACCAGGAAATCTTGAGCACTCATTGTGCAGCCTCCAGCTTAGCCAACACTTCGTCACGCAGTTCGGGAGAGGCCATCGGGAAGCCCAGGCGTGCGCGGGCTTGCAGATAGCTTTGCGCCACGTCCCTGGCCAGGGTACGCACGCGCAGGATGTAGCGCTGGCGCTCGGTCACCGAGATGGCGCGGCGGGCGTCCAGCAGGTTGAAGGTGTGCGAGGCCTTCAGGACCATTTCGTAGGTCGGCAGCGGCAGGTCCAGCTTGATCAGGCGGTTCGCTTCGCTTTCGTAGAAGTCGAACAGCTCGAACAGCTTCTCGACGTTGGCGTGCTCGAAGTTGTAGGTCGACTGCTCCACTTCGTTCTGGTGGAACACGTCGCCGTAGGTGACCTTGCCGAACGGGCCGTCGGCCCATACCAGGTCGTAGACCGAGTCCACGCCCTGCAGGTACATGGCCAGGCGCTCCAGGCCGTAGGTGATCTCACCGGTAACCGGGTAGCACTCGATGCCACCGACCTGCTGGAAGTAGGTGAACTGGGTCACTTCCATGCCGTTCAGCCAGATTTCCCAACCCAGGCCCCAGGCGCCGAGGGTCGGCGATTCCCAGTTGTCTTCGACGAAGCGGATGTCGTGAACCAGCGGATCCAGGCCGATGGCTTTCAGCGAGCCGAGGTACAGCTCCTGGAAGTTGGCCGGGTTCGGCTTGAGCACCACCTGGAACTGGTAGTAGTGCTGCAGGCGGTTGGGGTTTTCGCCATACCGCCCGTCGGCAGGGCGACGGCTGGGCTGCACGTAGGCGGCGTTCCAGGTCTCCGGGCCGACGGCGCGCAGGAAGGTAGCGGTGTGGAAAGTGCCGGCGCCTACTTCCATATCGTAGGGCTGAAGCACCACACAACCTTGCTCGGCCCAGTAGTTCTGCAGGGCGAGGATCAGGTCTTGGAAGGTACGCACGGCTGGCGTAGGCTGGCTCACGAAATTCACCTGTATCTGGGGATGCGGATGTAAAGAGCGGGAGTATACCCGATTCGCCTCGCCCTCTACGTTATTGGAGCCTTATGCCACGCTGCTTTTGGTGTTCCGACGATCCGTTGTACCAGGCCTATCACGACCACGAGTGGGGAACGCCGCAGCACGACCCGGCGTTGCTCTTCGAGATGCTTTTGCTCGAAGGGTTCCAGGCGGGGTTGTCGTGGATCACGGTATTGAAGAAACGCGAACGCTATCGCCAGGTGCTGGATGGCTTCGACCCGGTGAAGCTGGCGCGCCTGAGCGATGAGCGCATCGAGGAGCTGATGCTGGACCCCGGCATCATCCGCAATCGTCTCAAGCTCAAGGCCGTGCGCCGCAACGCCCTGGCCTGGCTGGCTGTGGATAACCCGGCGCAGTGGCTGTGGTCGTTCGTCGGCGGCGCGCCGAAGATCAATCATTTCCAGGGCCGCGGCGACGTGCCGGCGGTCACCGACGAGGCCAAGGCCATGAGCAAGGCCCTGCAAAAGGCCGGTTTCACCTTTGTCGGGCCGACCATCTGCTACGCCTTCATGCAGGCCACCGGCATGGTCATGGACCACACCACCGACTGCGATCGCTACGCCGCGCTGGTGCGCTGACGGGGTACAATGCGCGCCTTGCTGAAATAAGGAATTCGCCTGTGGAAAAGTTCAAGGGCGCCCTGATGGTCGGGGTGCTGCGCCTGTTTGCCAAGCTGCCCTGGGGCGCTGTGCAGCGCGTAGGCGCCGGTATCGGCTGGCTGATGTGGAAAATCCCCAATGGCTCGCGCAATGTCGTGCGGATCAACCTGGCCAAGTGTTTCCCGGAGATGGACCCGGTCGAACGCGAGCAGCTGGTTGGCCGTGCGTTGAAGGACATCGGCAAGTCGTTCGTCGAGAGCGCCTGTGCCTGGATCTGGCCGCCGCAGCGCTCGCTGGAGCTGGTCAAGGAAGTGCACGGCCTGGAAGTGCTGGAACAGGCCCTGGCCTCGGGCAAGGGCGTGGTGGGCATCACCAGCCACCTGGGCAACTGGGAAGTGCTCAACCACTTCTATTGCAACCAGTGCAAACCGATCATCTTCTACCGCCCGCCGAAGCTGAAGGCTGTGGATGACCTGCTGCGTGAACAGCGGGTGCAGATGGGCAACCGCGTGGCGCCTTCGACCAAGGAAGGCATCCTCAGCGTGATCAAGGAAGTGCGCCGGGGTGGGCAGGTGGGGATTCCGGCCGATCCGGAGCCGGCCGAGTCGGCGGGTGTGTTCGTGCCGTTCCTGGGCACCCAGGCGCTGACCAGCAAGTTCGTGCCGAACATGCTGGCCGGCGGCAAGGCGGTCGGGGTGTTCCTGCATGCCCTGCGGCTGCCGGATGGCTCGGGCTTCAAGGTGTTCCTGGAGGCGGCGCCGGAAGAGATGTACAGCGAGGATGTGACCGTGTCGGCGGCGGCCATGAGCAAGGTGGTCGAGCGTTATGTGCGCGAGTACCCGAGCCAGTACATGTGGAGCATGAAGCGTTTCAAGAAGCGTCCGGCTGGGGAAACACGCTGGTATTGAGAATCTGAGGGCGCTTTGCGCCCCTTTCGCGACACAAGGCCGCTCCTACAGGGGATTGCGGTCGCCTGTAGGAGCGGCCTTGTGTCGCGATGGGCTGCAAAGCAGCCCCGGTAATCTCAAGCCTTGTTCAGCTTCTTGAGAAAAACCGTCATCTCTTTCTCGGCCTGCTTGTCGCCATGGGCCTGCGCCGCAACGATCCCCTCTTCCCAGGCCTTGCGCGCGCCGTCCAGATCCCCGCTCAACTGATACGCCTTCCCCAGCAGCTTCCACGCCGCCGAGTACTTCGGATCCTGCTTCACACAAGCCGACAGATGCACCGCCGCTTCAGCCCCATTGCCCTCGTCCAGCCAGGCCTTGCCCAGCCCGAATCTCAGCAGCGGGTTATCCACACCCTTGGCCAGCATCTTCTCCAGCGATTCGCGCATGTCCTTCCCTCCTAGAAGAAACTCAGGCCCACGTGGAACAGCTTCTCCACGTCCCGAATATGCTTTTTATCCACAACGAACAGGATCACATGGTCGCCCGACTCGATCACCGTGTCGTCGTGGGCGATCAGCACTTCCTCGTCGCGGATGATCGCGCCGATGGTGGTGCCCGGTGGCAACGAGATGTCCTCGATGGCCTTGCCCACCACCTTGCTCGATTTCGAATCGCCATGGGCCACCGCTTCGATGGCCTCGGCCGCGCCCCGGCGCAGCGAGTGCACGCTGACGATATCGCCGCGGCGCACGTGGGCCAGCAAGGTGCCGATGGTGGCCAGCTGCGGGCTGATGGCGATGTCGATCTCGCCGCCCTGCACCAGGTCGACGTAGGCCGGGTTGTTGATGATGGTCATCACCTTGCGCGAACCCAGGCGCTTGGCCAGCAGCGACGACATGATGTTGGCTTCGTCGTCGTTGGTCAGGGCCAGGAAGATGTCGGCGTCGGCGATGTTCTCTTCGAGCATCAGGTCGCGATCAGAAGCGCTGCCCTGCAGCACCACGGTGCTCTCCAGGGTATCGGAGAGGTAGCGGCAGCGCGCAGGGTTCATCTCGATGATCTTTACCTGGTAGCGGCTCTCGATGGCCTCGGCCAGGCGCTCGCCGATCTGTCCGCCGCCGGCGATGACCACGCGCTTGTTGGTTTCGTCGATGCGCCGCAACTCGCCCATCACTGCGCGGATATCCTTTTTTGCGGCAATGAAGAACACCTCGTCGTCGGCCTCGATCACCGTGTCGCCCTGAGGCGTGATCGGCCGGTCGCGGCGGAAGATCGCCGCCACGCGGGTATCGACGTTGGGCATGTGGGCACGGATCTGGCGCAGTTGCTGGCCCACCAGCGGGCCGCCGTAGTAGGCCTTGACCGCCACCAGCTGGGCCTTGCCTTCGGCGAAGTCGATCACCTGCAGCGAGCCGGGGTGTTCGATCAGGCGCTTGATGTAGTTGGTCACCACCTGTTCAGGGCTGATCAGCACGTCCACCGGGATATGGTCGTTGTCGAACAGCTCTTCGCGGGTCAGGTAGGCCGACTCGCGCACCCGGGCGATCTTGGTCGGGGTGTGGAACAGCGAATAGGCGACCTGGCAGGCGACCATGTTGGTCTCGTCGCTGTTGGTCACCGCCACCAGCATGTCGGCGTCGTCGGCTCCGGCCTGGCGCAGCACCGTCGGCAGCGAGCCGCGGCCCTGCACGGTGCGGATGTCCAGGCGGTCGCCCAGGTCGCGCAGACGGTCGCCATCGGTGTCGACCACGGTGATGTCGTTGGCTTCGCTGGCCAGATGCTCCGCCAGCGTGCCGCCGACCTGTCCTGCGCCGAGGATGATGATCTTCATCCACTACTCCCTAGGTTCTTGTTCTTACCCGCGCGAGGCGGCGATCTTGATCAGCTTGGCATAGTAGAAACCGTCGTGACCGCCTTGCTGGGCCAGCAACTGGCGGCCGTGGGGCTGGCGCAGGCCAGCCTCGGTGGCCAGGTCCAGCTCGCGGGCGCCGGGGGTGCGGGCGAGGAAGGCTTCGATCACTTCGGTGTTCTCGGTCGGCAGGCTCGAGCAGGTGGCGTAGAGCAGCATGCCGCCCACTTCCAGGGTCGGCCACAGGGCGTCGAGCAGCTCGCCTTGCAGCGTGGCCAGGGCTGGGATGTCCTCGGCCTGGCGAGTCAGCTTGATGTCGGGGTGGCGGCGGATCACGCCGGTGGCCGAGCAGGGCGCATCGAGCAGGATGCGCTGGAACGGCTTGCCGTCCCACCAGCTGGCGGTATCGCGGGCGTCGCAGGCGATCAGCTCGGCGTCGAGCTTGAGGCGGTCGAGGTTCTCGCGCACGCGGGCCAGGCGCTTGGCTTCCAGGTCGATGGCGACCATGTGGGACAGGCCAGGTTCGGCTTCCAGCAGGTGGCAGGTCTTGCCGCCCGGGGCGCAGCAGGCGTCGAGCACGCGTTGGCCGGGGGCCAGCTCGAGCAGGTCGGCGGACAGCTGCGCGGCTTCGTCCTGCACGCTCACCCAGCCGTCGGCGAAGCCCGGCAGGCCGCGCACGTCGCAGGCCTGGGCCAGGACGATGCCGTCGCGGCTGTACTGGCAGGCGCTGGCCTGGATGCCGGCCTCGGCCAGCAGTGCCAGGTAGGCATCGCGGCTGTGATGGCGGCGGTTGATCCGCAGGATCATCGGCGGGTGGGCGTTGTTGGCGGCGCAGATGGCTTCCCACTGCTCCGGCCAGAAGGCTTTCAGCGACTTCTGCAGCCAGCGTGGGTGGGCGGTGCGCACTACCGGGTCGCGCTCCATGCCGGCGAGCAGCTCTTCGCCTTCACGCTGGGCGCGGCGCAGCACGGCATTGAGCAGGCCCTTGGCCCACGGCTTCTTGAGCTTGTCGGCGCAGCCAACGGTCTCGCCGATGGCGGCGTGGGCCGGGATGCGCGTGTAGAACAACTGGTACAGGCCGACCAGCAGCAGTGCCTGCACATCGGCGTCGGCGGCCTTGAACGGCTTCTGCAGCAGTTGCGCGGCCAGCAGGTCCAGGCGCGGCTGCCAGCGGGCGGTGCCGAAGGCCAGGTCTTGGGTCAGGCCGCGGTCGCGCTCCTCGACCTTGTCCAGTTGCGCCGGCAGCGAGCTGTTCAGCGAGGCCTTGCCGCTAAGCACGGCGGCAAGGGCGCGGGCGGCAGCCAGGCGTGGATTCATTGGCCGAGCACCTTGCCACCGGCGAATTTCTCGCGGCGACTGTTGAACAGGTCGCTGAAGGCCAGGGCCTTGCCGCCGGGCAGTTGCAGGCGGGTCAGGCTCAGCGCACCGTCACCGCAGGCGACGACCAGGCCGTCCTTGCTGGCGGAGAGGATTTCGCCGGGGGCGCCCTTGCCTGTGGACAAGTTGGCGGCCAGTACCTTCACGCTTTCGCCGTCGAGGGTGCTGTGGCACACCGGCCAGGGATTGAAGGCGCGGATAAGGCGCTCCAGCTCCACGGCCGGGCGGCTCCAGTCGATGCGGGCCTCATCCTTGTTCAGCTTGTGGGCATAGGTGGCCAGGGCATCGTCCTGGACTTCACCTTGCAGCGAACCGTCGGCCAGGCCGGCGATTGCCTGAACCACGGCGCCCGGGCCCATGATGGCGAGGCGGTCGTGCAGGGTGCCGCCGGTGTCCTCGGCGCTGATCGGGGTAACCACCTTGAGCAGCATCGGACCGGTATCCAGGCTCGCTTCCATGCGCATCACGGTCACACCGCTCTCGGCGTCGCCGGCTTCCACGGCGCGCTGGATCGGCGCCGCACCGCGCCAGCGTGGCAGCAGCGATGCGTGGCTGTTGATGCAGCCCAGACGCGGGATATCCAGCACCACCTGCGGCAGGATCAGGCCGTAGGCGACCACGACCATCAGGTCCGGCTTGAGCGCGGCGAGTTCGGCTTGCGCCTCGGCGTTGCGCAGGGTCTGCGGCTGGTACACCGGGATGTCGTGGGCCACGGCCAGCGCCTTGACTGCGCTCGGCATGAGCTTCTGGCCACGGCCGGCCGGGCGGTCGGGCTGGGTGTAGACAGCCACGATCTCGTACGGGCTGTCGAGCAGGGCCTTGAGGTGTTCGGCGGCAAACTCTGGAGTGCCTGCGAAGACGATGCGCATGGAGTTCTCGCTTCTTCAAAAAGAAAAAGGCTTGCCGGAGCAAGCCTTCTGGAAGGTGGGGATCAGGCTTGCTGGCGGTGCTGCTTTTCCAGCTTCTTCTTGATCCGATCGCGTTTGAGCTGGGACAGGTAGTCGACGAACAGCTTGCCGTTGAGGTGATCGAACTCGTGCTGCACACACACGGCCAGCAGGCCTTCGCATTCCAGTTCGTAGGGCTTGCCGTCGCGGTCCTGGGCCTTTACCCGCACGCGCAGCGGGCGATCGACGTTCTCGTAGAAGCCGGGCACCGACAGGCAGCCTTCCTGGTACTGGCCCATGTCGTGGGTCAGCTCCTCGACCGTGGGGTTGATGAAAACGCGCGGCTCGCTACGGTCTTCGCTCAGGTCCATCACCACGACCTGCTTGTGCACGTTGACCTGGGTCGCGGCCAGGCCGATGCCGGGCGCCTCGTACATGGTCTCGAACATGTCGTCGATCAGCTGGCTCAAGGCGTCGTCGAACTCCGTCACCGGTTTGGCGATGGTGCGCAGGCGCGGATCGGGGAATTCGAGAATGTTCAAAATAGCCATGGCGGTCAGGCAGTCACTGTGCGGTCGGTTGAAAACTGAGCACACATAATAAAGGGAAATGGGGCGTTCGGCACCTGTGAAGCTTGGCTAGGGTCTCTATGGGCTTGATAGCTGCCATTTCATGGACAGCTTTTCAAAGTGTTACTCACAAAGTTATCCACAGGTTGTGCCACGTATCTGGCCCCCTGTCGATCAAGGATGATCCACCATGAATCCATCCCGTTCGTCGCCTTGTCCGCCTGCGGAACTGGAGGCGCGGCTGCGTCTTCATAGCCTTCCGGAGATTGGCTTGCGTCGTTTCCATACCCTCATCGAAGCGTTCGGCAGTGCCTCGTCGGCACTCAGCGCGCCGGCCAGTGCCTGGCAGGCGTTGGGACTGAAGGTTGCCAGTATAGACGCCCGGCGCAGCCCGCAAGTGCGCGATGGCGCATTGGCTGCAATGCGCTGGATAGAGCGTCCGGGCCAGCATTTACTGATGTGGGACGGGCCTGGCTACCCAGCGCTGCTGGCCGAGATAGACGATCCGCCGCCGCTGCTGTTCGTTGCTGGCGACCCCGCTTTGCTCGAACAGCCGCAACTGGCGATCGTGGGTAGCAGACGTGCTTCACCTCCGGCGCTGGATACCGCAGGCGCGTTTTCCCGATGCCTTACCCAGGCCGGTTTCACCATCACCAGCGGGCTGGCGCTGGGCGTCGACGGTGCCGCTCATCGGGCCGCTTTGAAGGCCGGCGGGCACACCATCGGGGTGCTCGGCACGGGGTTGCAAAAACTTTATCCACAGCGCCACCGTGACCTGGCACGGGCAATGCTCGACAGCGGCAGCGCGCTGGTTTCCGAGTATCCGCTGGACGCCGGGCCACTGGCCGGCAACTTCCCACGGCGCAACCGGATCATCAGCGGCTTGTCGCTGGGTGTGCTGGTGGTCGAGGCCAGCCTGGCCAGTGGCTCGTTGATCACCGCACGGCTTGCCGCCGAACAGGGGCGGGAGGTGTACGCGATTCCTGGGTCCATTCATCACCCCGGCGCCAAGGGCTGCCACCAGCTGATCCGCGATGGCGCCCTGCTGGTGGAAAGCGTGGAGCAGATCCTCGACAGCCTGCGCGGTTGGCAGAACCTGCCGCCTGCGGTTGTGGATAAACCTGGCCATCCATTGATCGGCCTGCTCCACGCGGCACCCCAGACCACCGAGGGCCTGGCCCGCAGCAGCGGCCTGCCACTGGCCCAGGTACTGGCCAGCCTGACCGAACTGGAGCTCGAAGGCCGGGTGAGCAATGAAGCGGGGCGTTGGTTTGCCCGTGCGGGCTAAGTACACTGCGCGCACGGCGTTTATGCGGAGAGACGGAAAATGGTGAGCAGTTGGCGTGTGCAACAAGCCGCGCGTGAGGTGAAGGCGGGTGCGGTGATCGCCTATCCGACGGAAGCGGTCTGGGGCCTGGGCTGCGACCCGTGGAACGAGGACGCGGTGTATCGCCTGCTGGCGCTCAAGTCGCGGCCTGTGGATAAAGGGCTGATACTGGTCGCCGACAACATTCGCCAGTTCGACTTTCTGTTCGAGGATTTCCCCCAGGATTGGATCGACCGCATGGGCGCTACCTGGCCGGGGCCGAATACCTGGCTGGTGCCACACCAGGACCTGCTGCCCGAGTGGGTGACCGGCCAGCACGACACCGTGGCGTTGCGAGTCAGCGATCATCCACAGGTGCGCGAGCTGTGCGCGCTGGTGGGGCCGCTGATTTCCACCTCTTGCAACCCGGCTGGGCGCCCGGCGGCCAAGAGCCGGTTGCGGGTGGAGCAGTATTTCCACAAGCAGCTGGACATGGTGCTGGGTGGGGCGTTGGGTGGGCGGAAGAACCCGAGCCTGATTCGCGACCTGGCGACCGGCGAGGTTGTGCGCCCGGGCTGATACCGCTGGCGAGGGCTGCGCCCTCGTTTCGCGGCACAAGGCCGCTCCTACAGGGGATCGCGATTGCCTGTAGGAGCGGCCTTGTGCCGCGAAAGGGCCGCAAAGCGGCCCCAGTAATCCAATTGGGAAACGTCCTACTACCCCCGTCCTAAGCCACAACCTTCACTACAGGAACCCCTGCCTCTAGCTTGCTCGCCGTGCGTCACAAATCGGCGGGAGCATCTGGAACAATGCCGCTATTCGAAAATGCCGAGTACCTGATAAGGGCGAATCTGCAGCAGCTAGCGTCCAACCATCGGGTCAGGGCGGTGGAAATAGGCAGATTTACCGCAGTTCAGTTCGAGGCGATCAACAGGCAGAAAGCTGGGCAGGATTTACCCCAGCTTGAGGATCCGGGCATCGTCTTCATTGGCAGTCATGCCTACAGAAGCCGGGTGATACGCGACGGATACACCATTGATGACATGGTTCTGCAAATCAAGGCAGCGCTGGCAGCGACATCGGTCTGGAAGAGTGCCACGCACATGACTACTCTTCGCAGCACGATTGGCCGAAATGATGGCTATGGCAATGAAATCTATGATGAGGCGATTTTTGAACTGACGGCCCGCAAGCCCAAGGCGGAGCTCTATTCCATCGTGCCAAAAGGGGATAGAAACAAGCCCAAAAAATAATGGCCGCTTAAGCGGCCAAAGGGTAAGGATGCGCTCGCCCGGATAACTTGAAACTCAACCGGCGCACCAGCACAACCTCAGGGAGAAAGGCTACGCCTCAGAGCCGGCATGGTCAAGCGAGGCCCTACCCCTCGCGTGTCACTCCCACAGGGATTCTCTGCACCCTCAGGACTTTCTGATTTTTCCTCCCAAGGCTGCCCATCTCGCATTCAGAGAAATATCCTACGCAGTCTGTCGACTGCCATTACCTTCTCATTGGGAACGCCTGCCTCTAGGCTCCAAACCGTCGCCGAATAACTTGGCGATCGGGTGTGGTAACCCGGTAACAGGAAGGTATCAGAGTCGTCTATGGCGGCTGTGCGCGGGAGGCTTTCGAGTCTGCCGGGTCTGGTACCTCCCCGGTTTACCACCCCGTGTACAGCTGCCACCCATTCGTGTGGTAACGGACGAGGTGTCAGCCCTACTCTGGTAGAGGTTGCCATGAACAAGAAGATTGTCCCCGATCCACCACTTCCTAACACCACAACCCACCCCTTCGGCCGCTGCGACGCCGGCCACCCACCGCTCTTCACCGTAAACCCCAACATCGAAGCCCACGACGCCCTTGTACACGTAGCGCTCTACCTGCGCTGCGCCTACGACACCGGCATCAAGGCCCTCGACCACCTGCGCGACGAGGGGCGTGGCATGTACTGGTCGAGCCTGCATTCACTGGAAATGGCGGAGGGGTTGGTGGAGGCGATGCTCGATGGCATCGAGTCAGCACCTGTGATCAAGAGGCCCGCTGGCTGAGCTGACGCATTCGCGGGTTTACCCGCGAAGGGCCGCAAAGCGGCCCCAGGGTCTCAAGGCAGAAGCACAGTCGAGCCGACAGTCCGCCGCGCCGACAACTCCGCCTGCGCCTTGGCCGCTTCGCTCAACGGATACCGCTGCTGGATATCCACAACCAGCTTGCCACTGGCGATCATCGCGAACAGGTCGTCAGCCATGGCCTGGGTGTTCTCGGCATTGTTGGCGTAGCTCCCCAGCGTCGGCCGGGTGACATACAACGATCCCTTCTGCGACAGGATCCCCAAGTTGACCCCGGTTACCGCACCGGAGGCATTGCCGAAGCTCACCATCAACCCCCGCGGCCGCAGACAATCCAGCGAGGTCAGCCAGGTATCCGCCCCCACACCGTCATACACCACCGCGCACTTCTGACCGTCTGTCAGCTCCGCCACGCGCTTGGCCACGTCTTCATGGCTGTAGTCGATGGTCGCCCAGGCGCCGAGGGCCTTGGCCCGTTCGGCTTTCTCAGCAGAGCTGACGGTGCCGATCAGCTTCGCGCCCAGCGCCTTGGCCCACTGGCAAGCCAGCGACCCCACGCCACCGGCGGCGGCATGGAACAGCACGAAGTCCCCCGGCTGCACGGCATAGGTCTGCTTGAGCAAATACTGCGTGGTCAGCCCCTTGAGCATCACCGCCGCCGCCTGTTCGAAGCTGATCGCCTCCGGCAGCTTCACCAGGTTGGCCTCCGGCAGCGTATGCACCTCGCTGTAGGCCCCCAGCGGCCCACCGGCATAGGCCACGCGGTCGCCGACCTTGATCCGGCTGATGCCCTCGCCCACCGCCTCGACCACGCCGGCCGCTTCGGTGCCCAGCCCGGAAGGCAGCGCAGGCGGTGCATACAGCCCGCTGCGGAAATAGGTGTCGATGAAATTCAAGCCGATCGCATGGTTGCGCACCCGCACCTGCTGCGGGCCGGGCGGTGCCGGGTCGAACTCCACCAGTTGCAGGACTTCCGGGCCGCCATGCTGGCTGAACTGGATACGCTTGGCCATCACACACTCCTGTCGTCGAGGGTCGCAAAGGCCTTCTATCGGACGCCTTTGCTTGACCGCCGTCAACTGCGACGCGGCGTCGGCCGGTGGTATGCTACGCGGCGAATTTTCCCGCTCCTTCCAGGTGACCCGATGACCAGCCGCACCGAGGCCGTAAAAGCCTACCTGCTCGACCTGCAAGACCGCATCTGCTCTGCCCTCGAAACCGAAGACGGCGGCGCCCGCTTCGTCGAGGATGCCTGGGTGCGCGATGCCGGCGGCGGCGGTCGCACACGGGTGATCGGCGAGGGCAAGGTGATCGAGAAAGGCGGGGTGAACTTCTCCCACGTGTTCGGTGCCGGCCTGCCGCCGTCGGCCAGTGCCCACCGTCCGGAGCTGGCGGGCCGTGGTTTCGAGGCCCTGGGCGTGTCGCTGGTGATCCACCCGCACAATCCGCATGTGCCGACTTCCCACGCCAACGTGCGCTTTTTCATCGCCGAGAAGGAAGGTGAAGAGGCGGTATGGTGGTTCGGCGGCGGCTTCGACCTGACCCCGTACTACGGCTTTGATGAAGATTGCGTGCACTGGCACCGCGTCGCCGAGCAGGCCTGTGCGCCATTCGGCGCCAACGTCTACCCGCGCTACAAGGCGTGGTGCGACCGCTACTTCCACCTCAAGCACCGCGGCGAGCCACGCGGCATTGGCGGCCTGTTCTTCGACGACCTGAACGAGTGGGACTTCGACACCTGCTTCGCCTTCATGCGCGCCATCGGCGACGCCTACGTCGATGCCTACCTGCCGATCATCCAGCGCCGCAAAGACACGCCGTACACTGCCAAGCAGCGTGAATTCCAGGAATACCGCCGTGGCCGCTACGTCGAGTTCAACCTGGTCTACGACCGTGGCACGCTGTTCGGCTTGCAGTCGGGCGGTCGCACCGAGTCGATCCTGATGTCGCTGCCGCCGCAGGTACGCTGGGGCTACGATTGGAAAGCGGAGCCTGGCAGCGAGGAAGCGCGCCTGACCGACTATTTCCTGCAGGACCGCGACTGGCTCGCCCAGTAAACCTGTGGATAACCGAGGAGCTCCCATGGACCAGTACGTCGTATTCGGCAACCCCATCGGCCACAGCAAGTCGCCGCTGATCCACCGCCTGTTCGCTGACCAGACCGGCCAGGACCTGGAGTACGCCACCCTGCTGGCGCCGTTGGACGAGTTCAGCGACTGCGCCACAGGCTTCTTCAAGCAAGGCAGCGGCGCCAACGTCACCGTGCCATTCAAGGAAGAGGCCTATCGCCTGTGCGACAGCCTCACCCCGCGTGCGCAACGTGCTGGCGCGGTAAATACCCTGACCAGGCTGGCCGACGGTAGCTTGCAAGGCGACAACACGGACGGCGCCGGGTTGGTACGTGACCTGACGGTGAATGCCGGGGTGACGCTGGCAGGCAAGCGCATCCTTATCCTTGGCGCTGGCGGTGCTGTTCGGGGTGTGCTGGAGCCGATCCTGGCGCACAACCCGCAATCGCTGGTGATTGCCAACCGTACCGTCGAGAAAGCCGAACAACTGGCGCGGGAGTTCGATGAGCTGGGGCCTGTGGTGGCCAGTGGGTTCAGCTGGTTGCAGGAGCCGGTGGACGTGATCATCAACGCCACTTCGGCGAGTCTGTCCGGCGAACTGCCGCCGATTGCCGACAGCCTGGTCGAGGCGGGGCGTACCGTTTGCTACGACATGATGTATGGCAAGGAGCCGACGCCGTTCTGCCAGTGGGCCAGCAAGCTGGGGGCGGCCAAGGTGCTGGATGGGCTGGGGATGCTGGCCGAGCAGGCGGCCGAGGCGTTCTTCATCTGGCGAGGGGTTCGGCCGGAGACTGGGCCGGTCTTGGATGAACTGCGCCGACAACTCGCTCGGGCTTGAGATTGCCGGGGCTGCAAAGCAGCCCCAGGATCTAAAAGGTCAATCCTCGAACCGGATCGGACACTGCTCCACTCCCTCCAGCCTCTGTAGCTCCTCGATCACCTGCGGCCGCGCCCGCTGCAGCGTCAGGCTTCCGCCAACTCTCATTAACCGCCGCGCTTCGCGGTGCAACATATCCACACCCGAATAATCGATGAAGTTCACCTGCCGCGCATCGATCACCACATGCGGCCCCTGGCAACGCTGCAAACGCACCTGCAGGTAATGCGCCGCGCCGAAGAAAATCGATCCCCCTACCCGCAGCACATCCGCCTCTCCCTCCCGGCTCTGCTGCACCCGCGGTCGCGAGGTGCGTTTGAGGTAGAAGAACAGCGACGCCAGCACCCCGGCGTAGATCGCCGTCTGCAGCTCGAGCAGCAGGGTCGCGGCGGCGGTCAGCGCCATTACTAGGAACTCCGAACGGCTGACCCGGAACAGCGCGCGGATGCCGCGATGGTCCACCAGCCCCCAGCAAATCAGCAAGATGCTGCCCGCCATCGCCGGGATCGGCAGATGGGCGATCAGCCCGGCCCCCGCCACCGCGAACAGCGCCACCCACAGCGCCGAGAACACTCCGGCCAACGGCGAGCGGGCCCCTGCGTCGTAGCTGAGCCCGGAACGGGTAAAGGAGGCGGAGGACAGGTAGCCGGAGAACAATGCCCCGATGATGTTCGACAAGCCCTGGGCGCGGATCTCCTGGTTGGCGTCGATCAGTTGCTCGGAACGTGCGGACAGGGAACGGGCGATGGACAGGCTGGTGACCAGGCCGAGCATACCGACAGCCACGGCACTGGGCAGCAGGCGCAGGATCAGCTCCACATCGAGTAACGGCAGTGGGCTGAGCGGTGGCAACTGGCCGACGAAGGCGGGCACACGCGGCACATGGCCGAACACGCCGGGCAACAGCCAGGCCGCCAGGCTGACCAGCAGCAGACTTATCAACAGGCTCGGCCAGCGTGGCCGCCACAGTTTCAACACCACGCCAATCGCCAGGGTGCTCAGCCCCAGAACCAGCGATGGCATGTCCATCTCGCCAATATGACCGGCCAATTCCTGCACGGTCTTCAGAGCCGTGGCCTGGCTTGGCAGGTCCAGGCCCAGCAGGTTGGGCAGTTGCCCCAGCGCGATGACGACGGCGGCACCGAGGGTGAAGCCCAGCACCACCGAATGGGAGACGAAGTTGACCAGCGCGCCGAAGCGCAGCAGCCCGAGCAAGAGCTGGAAGACGCCGCCGAGGAAGGTCAGCAGCAGCACCAGGGTCACGTAGTCGGCGCTGCCGGCCACGGCCAGTGGGCTGATGCTGGCGTAGAGAACGATGGAGATGGCGGCGGTGGGGCCGCAGATCAGGTGCCAGGACGAGCCCCACAGGCAGGCCACCAGTACCGGAACGATGGCGGCGTACAGGCCGTATTCGGCGGGCAGGCCGGCGATCAGGGCGTAGGCTATGGATTGCGGCAGGGCAAGGATGGCGCCGCTCAGGCCTACCAGCAGGTCCTGGCGCAGGCTGCGGCCCGATTGGCGGGGGAGCCAGGTGAGGAAGGGCAGCAGGTGGTGGAGACGAGGCATGCGTCATTCCTGTTCAGTATCGCTGGCGAGGGCCTTGCCCTCGTTTCGCGACACAAGGCCGCCCCCACAGAAGAGCGCGAATCCCTGTGGGAGAGGCCTTGCGTCGCGAAAGGGCCGCAAAGCGGCCCCGGCAGCCTAACAGACAAAAATCAGAGTTTGGCTTTGACCGTTTCTGCTGCATCCCCGCCAGCTTTGGTGGTCACCCCTGCAAGCCAGGCATCCAGCACCTGTGGATGAGCCTTCACCCACCCCCTGGCAGCTTCATCAAAGCTCACCTTCTTGTCCACAACCTCGGCCATGATGCTGTTCTCCATGTCCAGCGTGAACGTCAGGTTGCCCAGCAGCTTCGCCGCATTCGGGCACGCCTGTGGATATCCCTTGCGAGTCAGCGTGTACACATCGCCTTTGCTGCCAAACCATTTTTCGCCACCCGTGAGGTAATGCATCTTCAACTTCACGTTCATTGGGTGCGGTGTCCAGCCGAGGAAGGTGATGAACTGCTGCTTCTTCACCGCCCGATCCACCTGGGCCAGCATCGCCTGTTCGCTGGATTCGACCAGCTTCCAGTGCCCAAGCGCGAAGTCGTTCTTGTCGATGATCGCCTTCAGCGACAGGTTGGCCGGTGCGCCGGAGCCGATGCCGTAGAGCTTCTTGTCGAACCTGTCGGCGTACTTGTGCAGGTCGGCGAAGTCCTTCACGCCGGCCTCCCACACATAATCGGGCACCGCCAGGGTGAACTCGGTGCCCTCCAGGTTGCGCGCCAGCTGCTGCACGTCGCCATTGGCGATGAACTTGTCATGGAAACCTTGCTGCGCCGGCATCCAGTTGCCGAGGAAGGCATCCACCCGGCCATCCTTCAGGCCGCCGTAGATGATCGGCACGGCCAGGCTATCGATCTTCACCTGGTAACCCAGGCTTTCCAGGAGCAGGCGGGCGACGGCGTTGGTGCTGGCGATATCGCTCCAGCCGGGGTCTGCCAGTTTCACGGTGCTGCATTGCGCGTCGCCGTCGGCGGCGTGGGCCGTGCCCAGGCTCAGGGCCAGGGCGAGCACGGCGGTGGAGAACTTCTGCATGGCGGCCTCTCTTCTCAATCCAGGGGTGCGGGCTGTGGATAACGTGCCTTGCGCTCGAGGTCGTCGAGATCGATGTGGTTGCGCATGTACTGTTGGCTGGCGTCCACCAGCGGTTGGTGGTCCCAGCTTTTCAGCGTGCCGATGGCCAGCGCCTCGGCCACCAGACGGCGGCGGCGTTGGCTGGCCAGCACCTGCTGGCGCAGGCTGGGGATATCCCAGCGCAGCTTCGCTTCATCGACAAATGCCTGCAGCAGCGCCTGGTGGTCGGGGCTGCCGGTGAGGTTCTCCCGCTCGTGCGGGTCGCGGCTCAGGTCGTAGAGTAAACAGGGGTCGTCCTCGCTGTACACGAACTTGTACGCGCCGCGGCGGATCATCATCAGCGGGCCGACCGTGCCTTCGGCCATGTATTCGCCGATCACCTCGTCATGCCCGCCCTGCCCTTGCAGGTGGCCGAGCAGCGAGCGGCCGTCCAGGTGCAGGCTTTTATCCACAGCGCCGCCGGCCAGTTCGACAAGCGTCGGCAGCAGGTCGCAGGTGGAAACGCTGGCGCTGATGCGCGCAGGTTTGAAGTGCTTGGGCGCGTGGATCAGCAGCGGTACTCGCGCCGACATCTCGAACCAGTGCATCTTGTACCAAAGCCCCCGCTCGCCAAGCATGTCGCCGTGGTCGCCGGAGAAGACGATCAGGGTGTCGTCGGCCAGGCCGCAGTCTTTCAGCGTCTGCACAAGCAGGCCGATATTGTCGTCGATATAGCTGCAGGCGCCGAAATAGGCGCGGCGGGCATCGCGGATCTTGTCCACGGGCAGCGGCTTGTCCCACAGGTCATAGACCTTGAGCAGGCGTTGCGAGTGCAGGTCTTGCAGGCTCTGGGCGATCACGTCGCGGGGTAGCGGGATATCCACAGCCTCGTAGAGATCCCAGTAGCGTTTGGGGATGGTGTACGGATCGTGCGGGTGGGTCATCGACACGGTCAGGCAGAAGGGCCGGCCATCGTCTTCTCGCACGTGGTCATAGAGGTACTGGCGTGCCTTGAACACCACCTCCTCGTCGAAATCCAGCTGGTTGGTGCGCACGCACGGTCCGGCCTGCAGCACCGAGGACATGTTGTGGTACCAGCTCGGGCGCTCGTCAGGCGCGTCCCAGTTCACCGCCCAGCCATAGTCGGCCGGGTAGATGTCGCTGGTCAGGCGCTCTTCGTAGCCATGCAACTGGTCCGGGCCGCAGAAATGCATCTTGCCCGACAGTGCGGTGCGGTAGCCGATGCGGCGCAGGTAGTGGGCGTAGGTCGGAATGTCGGCGGGAAAGTCGGCGGCGTTGTCGTAGGCGCCGATGCGGCTGGGCAACTGGCCGCTGACCAGGGTGAAGCGCGAGGGCGCACACAGCGGGCTGTTGCAGTAGGCGGAGTCGAACACCACGGCCTGCTCGGCGAGGCGCGCCAGGTTGGGCATCTTGATCGGCGACGGGCTGTAGATCGGCAACAGCGGCGCGGCCATCTGGTCGGCCATGATGAACAGGATATTGGGTTGCTTCATGGTGCCCTTCCATCGTCGAGAGTTATGGTGAACGCTTGCAATCCAGCATGGGGCTGTGGATAAGGTGGGTAAAGCCCACGTCGGGCAATGACTGGGATTAGTCACGCTTATGTTTGAACATCTTGCCGACCTGTCTCTGGACGCATTGCGCGTGTTCGAGTCCGCCGCGCGCTTGCGTAGCTTCACGGCTGCGGCCGTGGAGCTGGGCACCACCCAGCCGGCGGTCAGCCAGCAGATGAAGCGCCTGGAGGCGCAGTTGGGCACGCGGTTGTTCGACCGGATCTACCGGGGCATCGAGTTGACCGAGGCGGGGTTGCTATTGTTCGAACAGGTGCACCAGGGCTTGCAGGCGATGGACGATGGCGCTGCCCAAGCCAGTGGGCGCGGCCAGCGCGAGGTGCTGCAGGTGGCTACGGACTTCGCCTTTGCGGCGTTCTGGCTGATGCCGCGCTTGCAGCGTTTCCACGACGCTTATCCACAGGTGGACGTGAGCCTGGTGACCGGCGAGCGCAGCCAGGGGATGTTGCGCCCGGATATCGATGTGGCGGTGCTGTTTGGTGATGGGCGTTTCCATCAGGGCGAGAGTCGCTGGTTGTTCGACGAGGAGGTCTTCCCGGTCTGCAGCCCACGGCTGACTCATGGCAAACCCTTGTCAGCCGAGGCTTTGCAACGATTGCCGTTGTTGCACCTGAAGGGCGAGCAGGCCAGTCGCTGGTTCGATTGGGCCGGGGTTTTCCGTGGTCTTGGTGTGGACAGCCCTCCTCCGTCCGGTCAACTGCGGTTCGACAACTACACCCTGCTGATTCAGGCGGCGATTGCTGGCCAGGGCGTGGCGATCGGCTGGGCGCATCTGGTGGACGGGCTGGTCGGGCAGGGGCTGCTGTGCCGGCCGCTGGATGGCAGCTTGCGCTCGAAGCGGGGGTATTACGTGGTGCTGCCGCCACGCAAGCGGCGTGGGGCGTTGATCGAGCGGTTTGTGGATTGGCTGGAGCAGGAGCGCCTGTAATGAGATGGCGTAGACTTCAAGCTGTTCGCATTACTGCAATCAGGAGCCATCGTGCAAAGGATCAAGGGCTATCACGCCCACGTGTACTACGACGCATCGACCATGGAACAGGCCCGTGAGCTGTGCGAGGAAGCAACGCGGCTGTTTCCCGTGACCATGGGCCGCATGCACCAGAAACCGGTCGGGCCGCACCCTGACTGGAGCTGTCAGCTGGCCTTCGGGCCGGAGGTGGTGGGTGTGGTGTTGCCGTGGCTGGCGCTGTATCGCAAGGGGCTGGTGGTGTTTTTACATCCGGAAACCGGCGATGAACTGGCGGATCACCGCGATCATGCGATCTGGATGGGGGCGATCAGGCCGTTGGATCTGTCGATATTTGGTGCTTGATGCAACGTGGGAGCGGGCTTTGCCCGCGATGGCTTCACTGCCGCCATCGCGGGGCAAGCCCGCTACCACAACATCAATTGCGGGCGGCGCGCACGCCTTCGGCCAGCGCCGAGCACAGGCTCAGCACATCGTTCACTGCCTGACCGGCATCCTTGGCCTGGGCGATCTTGTCGACCAGCGCCGAACCGACCACCACGCCATCGGCCAGGCGGGCAATGGCAGCAGCCTGCTCCGGCGTGCGGATGCCGAAACCGACGCTGATCGGCAGATCGGTATGCCGACGCAGGCGGGCAATGGCCTCGGTCACATGCTCGGTGGTTGCCGAACCCGCACCGGTCACACCTGCCACCGACACGTAGTAGACGAACCCGGAGCTGCGCTCCAGCACGCGCGGCAGGCGCGCATCGTCGGTGGTCGGGGTGGTCAGGCGGATGAAGTCGATGCCTGCGGCCTGGGCCGGGGTGGCCAGTTCGGCGTCGTGTTCCGGTGGCAGGTCGACGATGATCAGGCCATCGACGCCCGCTTCTTTTGCCTCGGCGACGAACTGCTCCACGCCGAAGCGGTGGATCGGGTTGTAGTAACCCATCAGCACGATGGGCGTGGTCTGGTTATCCAGACGGAATTCGCGAACCATCTGCAGGGTCTTGGCCAGGGTCTGGCCGGCTTCCAGGGCGCGCAGGGTGGCGAGCTGGATGGCCACGCCGTCGGCCATCGGGTCGGTGAACGGCATGCCCAGTTCGATCACATCGGCGCCAGCGGCCGGCAGGCCCTTGAGGATCTCCAGCGAGGCGTCGTAGCCCGGGTCGCCAGCGGTGACGAAGGTGACCAGGGCGGAACGGCCTTCGGCCTTCAGTTCGGCGAAGCGTTGTTCGAGACGGCTCATGCCTGTTTCTCCTGGGCGGCCATGTGGTTCATCACGGTTTGCATGTCCTTGTCGCCGCGACCGGACAGGCAGATCACCATCAGGTGGTCCTTGGGCAGCTTCGGCGCGCGCTTGATCGCCTCGGCCAGGGCGTGGGAGCTTTCCAGCGCCGGGATGATGCCCTCCAGGCGGCAGGTGGCGTGGAAGGCGTCGAGGGCCTCGTCGTCGGTGATGCTGACGTACTCCACGCGCTTCACTTCGTGCAGGTAGGCGTGCTCCGGGCCGATGCCGGGGTAGTCCAGGCCTGCGGAGATCGAGTGGGCGTCGGTGATCTGGCCGTCGTCGTCCTGCAGCAGGTAGGTGCGGTTGCCGTGCAGCACACCCGGCACGCCGCCGTTGAGGCTGGCCGCGTGCTTGTCGGTGTGCACGCCGTGGCCGCCGGCTTCGACGCCGATGATCTGCACGCTGGCGTCATCGAGGAAGTCGTGGAACAGGCCCATGGCGTTGGAGCCGCCGCCGACGCAGGCGATCAGGCTGTCGGGCAGGCGCCCTTCCTTCTCCTGCAGCTGGGCGCGGGTTTCCTTGCCGATGATCGACTGGAAGTCGCGGACCATCGCCGGGTACGGGTGCGGGCCTGCCACGGTGCCGATCAGGTAGAAGGTGTCCTCGACGTTGGTGACCCAGTCGCGCAGGGCCTCGTTCATGGCGTCCTTCAGGGTGCCGGTGCCGGCGGTCACCGGGACGATCTCGGCACCCAGCAGCTTCATGCGGAACACGTTGGCCTGCTGGCGCTCGATGTCGGTGGCGCCCATGTAGATCACGCAGGGCAGGCCGAAGCGCGCGGCGACGGTGGCGGTGGCCACGCCGTGCATGCCGGCGCCGGTCTCGGCGATCAGGCGCTTCTTGCCCATGCGCTTGGCCAGCAGCACCTGGCCGATGCAGTTGTTCACCTTGTGCGCGCCGGTGTGGTTGAGCTCTTCACGCTTGAAGAAGATCTTCGCGCCGCCGCAATGCTCGGTCAGGCGCTCGGCGAAGTACAGCGGGTTGGGGCGGCCGATGTAGTCGCGCTGGAAGTAGGCCAGTTCTTCGAGGAACTTGGGGTCGGCCTTGGCTGCTTCGTATTCGCGGGCCAGGTCAAGCACCAAGGGCATCAGGGTTTCGGCCACGTAGCGGCCGCCGAACGAGCCGAACAGGCCGTTGGCATCGGGGCCGGCGCGGTATTGGGTCTGGGTCATGGGGCGCTCCAGGGCGTAATGGATGAGTGATGGGCTTTACTCTAACCACGACGCGGCCGGCTGAAAACCGATAAGATTGCGCAAACCTGTCAGGAAAACTCACAAGTCAAATGACCCAGGACCTTCCCCCCCTCAACGCCCTGCGGGCTTTCGAGGCAACCGCGCGGCTGAACAGTGTCAGCCAGGCTGCCGAGGCGCTGCATGTGACCCACGGCGCTGTCAGCCGGCAGATCAAGGTGCTCGAGGAGCATCTGGGCGTGGCTCTGTTCGCCAAGGATGGGCGTGGCGTCAAACTCACAGATGCCGGGGTGCGCCTGCGTGATGCCAGCTTCGAGGCCTTCGACCGGCTGCGCGGTGTATGCGCCGAGCTTTCCCGCGATGCCGACGAAGCACCCTTCGTGCTCGGCTGTTCTGGCAGCCTGCTGGCGCGCTGGTTCATTCCGCGGCTGGGGCGCCTGAAGGCCGACCTGCCGGAGTTGCGCCTGCACCTGTCCGCCGGTGAAGGCGATCTCGATCCGCGCCGCCCGGGGCTGGATGCGTTGCTGGTCTATGCCGAGCCGCCATGGCCGGCGGACATGCAGGTGCATGTGCTCGCCGAAGAGTGGATCGGTCCGGTGATGAGTCCGCACTTCGAAGGATTCGATCGTTTGAAAGCCGCGCCAGCCGTGGCGTTGCAACGAGAGTCCGTGCTCCACACGACTTCGCGGCCACAGGCCTGGCCGACCTGGGCGCAGCAGCATGGCATCGAGCCTGGCGCTTTGAGTCACGGCCAGGCATTCGAGCATTTGTATTACCTGCTGGAAGCGGCGGTGGCCGGCCTTGGCGTGGCCATCGCGCCACAGCCGCTGGTGGCGGATGACCTGAAGGCCGGGCGGTTGGCTGCGCCATGGGGCTTCTCACCGACCCGCGCCGCGTTGGCCCTGTGGGTGCCCCGGCGCGCCGCGGACGGGCGCGCCGAGCAGCTGGCGCAATGGTTGCGCCGGGAGCTGCAGCAGCAGGTCGGCTAGTTATTACGCCGGCACATCAGGTAGGCGGCCAGCAGGCCGAGGGCGCCAACTGCCACACCCGCAGTGGTCCAGGGATGTTCCTGGGCATAGTCGCGGGTGGCGACGCCGGTCTGGCGGGTGCGGGTCTTCACTTCCTCGTAGGCATCGCTGAGCAGGCTGCGCGAATGCTTGAGGGCGTTCTCGGCATTGCCGCGCAGCGCCTTCATGGTCTTGTGGGACTCCTCCGAGGCATCGTGCTTGAGGTGTTCCAGTGTCTTGAGCAGGCTTTCGATCTCGGCTTCCATGCTTTCCAGGGAGGTTTGGCGCAGGGAATTGCGTGGCATGTTGACTCTCCTTTGCGGTATGGGCTGTTAGGAGTGCGACTGCGCGGCGCTGGGAAAGTGCAGTCGAACTTTCTCCTGCGCCGATCGCTCGCAGGTAAACCGGGCCTGCGCTGCTAGGCTCAACGGACTACCCAACCAAGGAGAGCACTCATGTCGGATCATCACACCTACAAGAAGATCGAGCTGGTCGGATCCTCCCCCACCAGCATCGAAGAAGCGATCAACAATGCCCTGGCCGAGGCCGGCAAGAGCATCAAGCACCTGGAATGGTTCGAGGTGGTCGATACCCGCGGGCATATCCGCGACAACAAGGCCGCGCACTTCCAGGTGACGCTGAAGGTGGGCTTCCGCATCGCCAACAGCTGAAACGAAGCCGGGCTAGGCTTGCCCGGCCTGATCGGGTAATAAGGTTGCAGGGCGCGAGCTTCGCGCCCTTTTCGTCTTGGATCTGTACAAGGAAAGCGATCGATGAAGAAGTTGATTCTGGCCGTGGGGCTGATGGCGTTGGCCGGTGGTGCGCTGGCGGCGGGCAAGCCGTGCGAGGAGCTCAAGGCGGAGATTGCGGCGAAGCTGGATGCCAAGGGGGTGAAGGGTTACAAGCTTACGATCGCCCCCAAGGGTGATCCTGCCGACAAGGTGGTGGGTACCTGCGAGGCTGGGACCAAGGTAATTGCCTATAGCCGTGACTGATTGTGGCTCCATCGCGGGGCAAGCTCGCTCCCACAGAGCGTACCCTGTAGGAGTGGGCTTGTTCTGGTCAAGTTTTTCCGGACACCGATTACGGTGATCAAGCCGCCTGCTGCTCCATGGCTATTGGCGACAGGTAGTTGTTGTAGCTGTGGAG